>JAPYQK010000073.1 GCA_029941275.1 Longimicrobiales bacterium
GCCCAGAGGTGAACCATCAGGAGGTAACGGGGATGACGATGCGCAGAAGGATGAGCCATGTCCTGATCTGGACCGTGTGCGCAGGCGTCTTGCCGATCGCTGTAGCGGCACAGGACGTAGACCAGGATGACGAGACCACGGAAGAGGAGACCGAGGAACAGGAGGCCGAGGAGGAAAACCTCTTCCGGGATTTCGAACGCCTTTCCGAAGGTGCGGAGGTCTCGCCCGGCTTCTTCGACTTGTACATGAAGGAGGGCCGTCTTTATCTCGCCGTCCCAGCGGATCGTCTGGACCAGGAATTCTTGATGGACTCGAGGATCGCTCGGGGAATCGGTGCTGGCGGCCTTTTCGGCGGGACGACCCTGAACACGTTCGAGATGGACCTCATGGCGTTTGAGAAGCACGGAGAGAACGTTTACCTCGTCCAACGGCCGCATCGATTCAGTGCGCCAACGGACGCCCGGGCCCAGGCGGCGGTCGACATCAGTTTCGGATCCTCCATCGTGCAGACGGCCGACGTCGAGGCCGTGCGCCCGGATTCGGCGCTTGTCGTGGATGTGACGGGTTGGTTCGTCTCCGACTTCTCGGGAGTAGGGCGGATCACCCGGGGTGCCACCCGCGGGTCGAACGGCCAAGGCGGTAGCACGAACTTCGACCGAAGTCGGAGTTACATCGAATCTGTTTCGAGCTTTCCCGAGAATACGAACATCAGGGCGACACTGACGTTTCGTTCCGGGCAGTCGGGGTCCGTCCCATCGGTGCCTGATGGGCGATACATCCCGGTGACGATCCACTACACCTTGGCCAAACTCCCCGAGCAGCCTATGGAGCGGCGGGTCGCCGACGACCGAGTCGGAAATTTCATGACGGTTCACAAAGACTTCAGTGTGGAGGACTCTACGTTCTTCAGGCGGTATGTGAACCGTTGGCGGTTGGAGCCAGGCGAACGTGTCGGCGCCCTACGACGCCCGGTCGAGCCCATTACCTACTATATCGATCGCAACGTACCCGACGAATACAGGGGCTGGTTCAAGGAAGGTGTGGAGAACTGGAACACCGCGTTCGAGGCTGCCGGTTGGGTGGACGCAGTCCGTGCGCTCGACCTACCGGAGGATGCTGATCCGAACGACATCCGGTACTCCGTTCTACGTTGGAACACGTCTGACGACCCGAACTACAGCGCGATAGGACCGTCCAAAGTTGATCCGCGCACAGGTGAGATTCTGGATGCCGACATCCTGTTCGAGGCGAACATGTTTCGAGGCTTCCGCAATACTTGGCGGAACATCGTCAATCCTGTGACCGCCGCCGAGGCCTTCGAGATGGCGCTCGGGGTGGGTGAGTTCGAGATATCCGATCCTAATGAACAAAGATTGGAGCTTCCTGGATTCGCGTCAGCACTGGAATCGCAGGGAGCTCTAGCTGGATTGGTGCTCGCCGCGAGGGACGAGTTGGATCCCGGAGACCCGCTTCCGAGCGAGCTTCTCCGTCAGTACACCATGTGGGTGGTCATGCACGAAGTGGGTCACACGTTAGGCTTGCAGCACAATTTTCGATCCTCGGCGAGTACTCCGATGGACCAACTTCACAATCGCAGTTTTACCCGTATAAATGGTGTATACAGCTCCGTGATGGAGTATCCCACGGTCAACCTCGCACCACCGGGCGAGGACATCGGCGACTACTACACCTACAACGCCGGATCGTACGATCGGTGGGCAATTTCATACGCATACACGAGGAGTGCGGACGACGCAAACGACATCGCCCGTCGAGTTTCTGAGCTCGGACACATGTACGGCAATGAATCAGGCGGCGGAGGGGCCCTGGATCCCTCGATCAACACCTATGACTTGGGTGCGGATCCTCTCGCGTGGGGTGCCGAGCGCTCCGCGTTGATCCGTGACCTCCTGCCGAAGGTCCCGGAGTACGCGCTCCAGGAGAATTCCCCGTTCGTCGATGTCACAAACGCATACACTCAGCTCATGAATGAGTATGCGCGCGCGCTTGCTCCGGCTGTGAAGTACATCGGAGGCCAGTACATGAATCGCGATCACGTAGGGGACGGCCGCGATCCTTTTGTGAACGTACCCAGGGCGAAGCAGATGGAAGCGCTCGACTTGATCGTCGACCGCCTCTTCGCCGAGGGCGCTCTGGCGGTGGCGCCGGAAGTTCTTCAGAGTTTCGGTGTCAACGGATTCTCGCACTGGGGCAGCCAACGTACGACGGGGGGCCGCTATGACTATCCGTTCCACTCTCGGACGCTCGGACTTCAGTCATCGGTTCTGAGTCAAATCCTCAATCCTTCTCGACTCGCCCGTATTCGGGACGCCGAGACCAAGTTCGGGACAGGTGAGGTGGCCACAATTCCAGAAGTAATGGCTTCTTTGACCACGGCCATATGGAGCGAATTGGGGTTGGGGACGATCAGCGCAGATCGACGGGACCTTCAGAGAGCCTACTTGGAGTCCATGGAGCGGCTGGTCGTGAGTCCGGCGAACGGAACGCCCGCCGATGCTCGCGCGGTGGCGCGCTGGGAATTGGCCCAACTCAGGGACCGGATCGATTCTGCTCAGGCTCAGGCTCAGGACGGATATACGAGAGCACACCTGTTCGAGGCTTTGGCCAGGGTCGATAAGACGCTCGAGGCGGGCCTTGAGGCTGAGGCGAACTGAACCTTCATCTGCGAGACTACTCGAATTCGCGTTGTTCTAAACGCCTAAGGTCAACTGGCGCACGTCGCCGGGCCGTCGGAAAGAGTCCGTAGATAGCTCAGCCGGAGGGCTGTCCAGGCCGACCTTCCTCCGTGCGACCTGAAACAACTGCCGGATCTGTTCAGCCATGGGACCTTGGCCCTTCATGCGCGATATCAGCCTCGGATCGTTCAGACGGCCACCGCGCATCGCCGAGATTTGGTTTCGGAGACAAGAGCGCGCTTCTCAAGAGTGCCGGAGCGTCCTGCTTGATCAAGATTTTCGACTCGAAGTCGAGGCCGGCTGAGAAACCGAGGTACTCGTGGGTGGGGCGGGTGAAACAATAGACGCACCCGTGTTCGCAGCCTCGGTATGGGTTGATGCTCTTGTCGAATCCGACGTCGGGGCTCTCGTTCCGGGTTACGATCGAGCGGGTCGTGTCCTTGAAGAACTGGGTTTGAGGGGCTGGGTCCTCCGCCAGAGTCGACGGGTTGAGTTCCATCGTGATGCGTTCAAATCGATTTGAAGGGTTCGGCGTCGTCCCGCGCCCTCGCAGTGTCGGAAGTCGTGTCATCGCTCCTCGGTCGGCCTCGGCCGCGCTCCGCTTCGGATGCGGCTTTCTTCTGAGATAGGTAGTATGTTCGGTGTTTATTCGGTAACAATAGGCAGTGGTAACCAGCGACGAAAGAGGTCATCTTCCCACGATGAAACCGACCAAACCCCAGATCGTAGCGCTAGGACGTAGGGACACCGTTCTAGGCGCCGCTCTCAAGGGTCTCCCACCGTTCCCCGGTTTTCCAGTGGGGACTTTCGAGGGTCCGTACTTTCACCATTTGGCCCGATCGATCATCTATCAGCAATTGGCCACCAAAGCTGCCGCGACGATCCACGGTCGGGTGCGGAAGCTGGGCCCGGGGCCGCGATTCCCGACACCAGCCCAGTTGTTGCGGTTGCCAGAGGAACAGTTGCGGGCGGCCGGCTTGTCCGGGAGCAAGACCAAGGCCATTAGGGATCTGGCCAATCGAATCGTGACGGGTGAGCTACGTCTCAGAGGGATTGCCCGTCACGATGACGAAGAGATCATCAGGAGGCTTTCTGAGGTGTGGGGCATCGGTGAGTGGACAGCCCAGATGTTCCTCTTTTTCAAACTGGGCCGCTTGGACGTCATGCCTACAGGTGACCTCGGGGTGCGAGAGGGCATGCGCATCTTGGATGGACTAGATGGACGCCCCTCTCCCAAGGAGCTGCTGGAACGTGCAGAGGTGTGGCGGCCACTTCGGAGCGTCGCCACATGGTTCTTGTGGAGGCTTACGGATACAGGATGAAGGAGTGTCCCCCCTATCCTCGGCGGGGCTCCTGTCGGCTCTGGGTTGGCCCGGGGGCGGGGGTGGTCCACCCGGGTTGACACTCCGGAGGTCGGAATCGCGTAATGAAGAGAAGGAACGTACTCTTTGCAAGAGCGCTGACCGGAAGAGGTCACCAAACCCGTCAGGCCGGCGACGTTATCCGAAGGAGAGGTGTGATGGCCAAGAGTAGTCGAGGACGTGCTCCGCGGGACAAGAAACCGTCGCTCAAGCTTCCGGAGTGGCCGTGTACTCCCAAGCCGCCTCAGACACCGCCGCGACCCAGTCCGTCTCAGCCGGTAGGGTCGACGCCCGGTCCTGACTTCAAGAAGGTGATGAAGAAGCTCAGGAAGAAGCGTTAAGGGACGCTTTCATCGCTTCGTCGACCAAGAAGAGGTCTGTCAGAAGCGCACGGAAGTGGATCGACGCATTCAAGTTGTCGATCAACTGTGAACTGATCGAGGGCTGCGCCATGACAAGCTTGAGCGCAGCCCTCGTGCTAGCAGCATCCCGTTGGACCACCTGGTCCATGGCGGCCACTTCTTCCGTATAGTCGGTTTCGCCTTCGCTGATCCCATTTTCGAAGGCGGCGAGAGCCTGGTCGGCCCGGTTCAGAAAGCGTGTCAACTCGCCACTGATGCCGGCACCGGATCCAGACACTCCTTGAGCCGCATATCCGAGGAAGAACTCATAACTTTCCTCGATCGCGTCGATGTGTTCCTTCAACTCGTCGGACGTCACCTCAGTCAGAACCTCCGACCTCGGAGGCCCACTCATCGTCGGAGTCATCGCTGCTGGACTCGTCAGCACCAGCGACCGGTCCAGCTTCACTACCGCTGTCACCAGCATCGCCGAGTCCACCCTCAGCGGCCGGTTCACTGCTTGCCGAAGCACCGACGCCAGCCAGCACAGGCTCTTCCTCAGGGCTACTAACACCTGCGATGGCCCAACGGCTGGGATCGTGGTTCTCGACGTACTTCTCGGAACTGATCGTCCCGTAGATCATCGACTTGGTGATCCACCACTTGTCCGGCCGTATCGCGAAGTAGATATGTGTGATGACCAGAGCGATGAGCGCCACACCCGAAACACCGTGGACCACGTACATCACTCCCCAGGCACTGTCCGAGAGCATATACGGGTTCGCAGTCCAGAACGGTGTCTCGAGACGGAGCATCATGAAGATACCCGTTACGATCGCAGCTAGACCCGAAACCGCAGCACCGTGATGGAACATCTTATGGTCGATCGGATACTTTGCGGCTTTCGGTACCTCGGTCCCGTTCCGCCCGATCATATGCTTGATCTCTGCGATTCCGGCCTTGATGTCCTTCCCCTCGACCCACATGGCCCAGAAATCTTGGAAGAACGTCGCATGAACCATGTGGTACGCGATCATCACCGTAAGGAATATGCCGGCCACCCAGTGGATCGTAACCCATGCGAACTGGATCCCCATGACCGGGGCGAACGCAGTGACCAACAACACGAGCATCGCCGCCGACATGCCCCAGTGGAACACTCGCTCCGACATGGCGTGCCGCAGAACCTGGGCGGGGAGTCCAGCGATGCTGGACCCTCCACCCGAATCCCCCGAGGCAGCAGGCATAATCCATTTCGCCCAAACGGCGTGGGCCGCGACGAACACGAGCCCGCCGATCACAGCCGCCCACATGAGGTCCCAAGAGATTCCAACAAGAACCTCCTGGCCCCAGGGGTTAGCCGCGCTTCTCCAAAGTTCCACGCTAAGCCTCCGTTCCGCGGATGGCCCGACGGACCAAGTTCCTCATAAGCGGAATCTTATAGTCATTGTGCCGCAGCGCTTGCGCGCCTTGAATTGCGGCCTCACCAGCCTGCATTCCCGTTTGTTCGGAAGCTGCCTGACCACGGACGATCCTCTCGGAGGCTTCCAGGCGAAGTGGGACCGGAGCGGCTCCGTTCACCGCGATACGGATGTCTTCGATCACGCCGCCGCTGAGGCGTGCCGCAGTTGCCACCGTCATGAGTGCGAAGTCCCAAGCTTTGCGGTCTTCGACTTTCTCATAGTAGAAGCTGGCGCCCGCCCAAGTGGACGGGATACGGATAGTGGTCAACAACTCATCTGAATCCAGAACCGTCATGCGCTCGATATCTTTGGCCGGGCCCATAAAGAAGTCCTCGGCATCGACGACCCGCTCACCGCTCGGTCCCTGAATCACGAACTGTGCGTCGAGCGCGATGAGCGCCGGCGCCGTATCGGAGGGACTGACTGCCACACAACGATTCGTGCCCAGAATCGCATGTTCACGGTTCATCGCGGTGGGCGCGGAAGCGTAACAAGTGTTACCGCCGGCACGATAGCAGGGCCATCCGCCGCGGTAGTACCAGCAACGCGTGTCCTGGGCCAAGTTGCCGGCTAATGTGCCCCGGTTTCGAATCTGGGGCGTCGCGATCTGCGAAGCGGCTTCCGTGAGGACACTATAATTCGCCACCAACTCGGGGTGCGTGGCCACTTCGGTAAGTGTGGTCATCGCACCGATTTCCACTCCATCGGCCGTGACACTTATGCCTTGAAGTGATGCGACGTTAACGAGATCGACCACGGCAGTAGGCCGCTTGATCCGTTCTTTCCACCAGTCGAAGCTGTCCATACCGCCGCCCAGCACCCAACCGTCCCCATCATATCGAACCAACAATTCGATTGCATCGTCGGCGCTCGTCGGCTGGAAGAGCTCGAACGCCGGGATCATATCTCTGATGATCGCCATCTTCGCTATCTCCCTTTAGACGTGAAGGTCGAGGGGACCGTACGCTGGCGCGCGGCCCTCAATTTCTGCAAGTAGGACGTCCGGTGTCAGCGGAGTCCGGCACAGGCACGTGCCTTCCATGGCGTCGGCGATCGCCGACGTAAGAGCCGCTGAGCCGGCACCTACGCAAGGTTCTCCGATCCCTTTGGCCCCGACAGGGGTCTGCGGATCAGGAAGCTCCACGGCCGCCCACTGCACGTCGAGTGGCACGTCGAGGATTCCCGGCGGCCGAGCCGTGTAGAGACGTTTCGCGAACGACACGCCCCACACCGGGTCAAAGACCCACTTCTGGCTCATCGCCATTCCCATTCCCTGGAACGATCCGCCGTAGACCTGGCCTCCGAGTCCTCTCGGATGCACCACCGTTCCGCAGTCCGTGACCGCGGTGAAGTGGACAACGTCGACCTTACCGGTTTCTACGTCCAGTTCGACTTCGGCGAAGCCGACGACCCAGGATTGCAGTCCGCCCTGGCCACCGAAGTTGTCCCTTGCTGCGGCCAGTAGACCCTCACCGGCCATCGCGGACGCCGACGCCTCAGTCATGGCGTTCAGGTCATCGTCGAGCTCTTCGCCGCTGTAGCGCCCGCCCAACGCGATCGCTCGCGTGGCGGCTTGCCCCAGCGTCATTCCGCGCGACGGGTTGGACCGCTGGAAGACACGTCCATCTGCTGTATCGTAGTCTCCCGGGTTGCCACCCAGATCCATCGCCGCGATCGACTGCAACTTCTCTTTGGCTTGCAAGCCGGCCGCGTGATTCGCTCTGGTGTGAGCATGTGTGGACTGGCTACCCGCCTGTACGGCACTCCAAGGCAGGTTGCGACTCGTGTCGCCCCAGACCACCTCGACATCACTCCACTCAACACCGAGAACGTCTGCTGCAGCGCGGGCTGTGTCGAAGATCGAGTTGGTACCGAGGTTGCCGAGGCCTTGATGGATTCGGACTTTTCCGTCCGGCTGAATCACCAATAGGCCATCGAACCCTCTGCTTCCCGCTGTGTACGGGCTGACTCCTACGCCGACACCAGTTCGTTTCGTGCCATTCAATTGACCGCTGCGGGAGATCCTCTCTTCCCAATTGAAGAGTTCGCGCCCCTGGTCAATGGCTTCCCTGACGAAAACGCTGGTGAGCGAGCCTCCGCGCGGCCCAAATCGGACGTCGGCCGTGGGGGCGTTGAGCCTCCGGAGCGCAAGGCGATCGACACCGAGCTCTCTGGCTGCTTTGTCCATCAGCGGCTCGAGCATCCCGATGATCTGGGCTCCGCCGGGTCCGCGCTGGGCCGCCTTAGGCGGCGTGTTCGTGCGAATGCCCACACCGCGGAATCGCATGTTGAGCGGCGTGTACGTGAGGGACGCTGTGCTAGCTGACGACCCCTGGTCGCCCCCGGCGAACGGGCCGCCGTCTCCCAAAGCGTAGAGGTCAATCGCTGTGATACGCCCGTTTGCCCGATAGCCGATGCGCACCCGCGCCTGCATACCAGGCCGTGCACGTCCGAGATAGGTCTCCTCGGCACGCGTGATCCGGAGCATGACTGGGCGATTGATTTTCCGGGCGAACAGCGCAGGCACCAACTGGATCGTGCTGCCCGTGATCTTGCTCCCGAATCCTCCGCCGCAGTACTCGCCGATCATCACTACATCTTCCATATCCAAACCGAGCTGGCCAGCAACCGCTTGGCGCGTCCGGACCAGGCTCTGTGTGGAGGTATGCATGAAGAGCCTTCCGTTCTGCCAGTACGCCATCGTGGAGCGGGGCTCCATCGGGTGATGGGTGACCGACTGGTGAACGATGGTCTCGTCGAGAATCAAGTCCGCTTCAGCGAAGCCCGCTTCGACGTCCCCGACCATCCATTCCGTGTCGTTCTTCCGCACGACGATCTCGCCGTCGGCGTCCAACACGTTGTCGGGCATAGGCATGCTGCCCTCAGGGGCGCTGGCGAAGTCCTCATCCGTCCACTTGATCGTAGCGAAGTCGCGTCCAACCCTGACGTTTCCTTCGAGTCGCCCATTCGGGCCATTCGGCCGCAGGCTGTCTAGCGGGTTCAGCACGAAAGGCAGCGGCTCGAAATCGACCCTGACTTTCTCGATCGCGTCAGCCGCGATCGTCTCGCTTACCGCAGCGATGGCCAGAACGGCCTCTCCCTCGTAATGAGGGTGGTTCGTCAGGCACTGTTCGCCCACTTCAGATTGAGGAACCTCGTCAGCCGTGAGGATGCCAATCACGCCTTCCATGGCAAGAGCCTCACTCGCGT
The DNA here is from genome assembly GCA_029941275.1 of Longimicrobiales bacterium. GTDB lineage: Bacteria > Gemmatimonadota > Gemmatimonadetes > Longimicrobiales > Gaopeijiaceae > UBA822. Next base: position 9,072 of record JAPYQK010000073.1, read on the forward strand.
CGATGCGCAGGACGCGGCAGTGGGGCATGGGGCTCGGCAACAATTTCGCGAACACCATGCCGTCAGCCCGGAAGTCCTCAGCGTACTTCGCCCGTCCCGTGATCTTCGCGTGAAGATCGTCCGGGGCGATATCTTGTCCTACCAGTTTATCAGCCATTGTCGCTCCCCTTATGCTTGCTGCCGCGATAACTCGGCGGCACGCATGGCGGAAGTCAGGATTTTGTCGTAGTCGGCGCACCGGCACAGGTTGCCGGAGAGCGCCTGACGGGCTTCTTCACGAGTGGGGTTCGGATTGTCCTCAACCATCGCCACCATGCTCATGATGAATCCCGGAGCGCAGAAAGCGCACTGGAAGCCGCCCTCATCGAGGACCGCCTGCTGCACAGGATGCAGCGTGCCGTCGGCCTCTTCGAGGCCTTCGATGGTCGTGATCTGCCTCTCGCGAACACTCTGCGTAAGTGCCGAGCACGCGTAGCTGGGTACTCCATCGATGAGTACGGTGCACGCACCGCACTCCGCACGGTCGCAGCCAAGCTTGGTGCCGGTAAGGCCCAGCTTATAACGGAGCGTGAAGGCGAGCGTCTCTTGGTTCAACACGTCTACACGCCGCTGCTGCCCATTGACGTTCAACGTGATGAGTCGCTCAACCGACCCCTGCACTGCGAGAGCCCCGAGCAGGGGCTGCGGTCCATTGAAGAGGTAGCCCGCCGAAGAAGTCGTCGCGCCTGCGGCGATGACTCCCATGATGAACTTTCTTCTGGAAACCGTACGCTCCGGAGTGCCGATGATCTCGACGTCGCTCATGGAGCCTTACCTCCTTCGAATATCAAATTCCGGGAAGACCTGACGGGCGGCTCAATCCGCCCAGGCACACATAATAAGCGACGATCGTCCAGAAGGCGAGCCCTATCGAGAACGATTCTTGGAACGTCGGCAAACGTAGCTTACGTCCTGTCAGCATCTTTCGAGGTCCGGGCCGGTTCGGGGAATCCTGGCGCTCCCTCGTGGGAAACGTCTGGTGTGTTTTCGACAAATGCGATGATGCTGCGCGACGGTGAATCCCAGACGAGGCCGATCTCGTATCTATATAGGACACGGGCGGGCCCGGTGCGGCTATTTTGCAGCTCTGGTGCTGCAGGGGCATCCCTGATGCAACTACTGCATCTCCGATGCAACCGCAGGAACACGGCGGGCGTCCAATAGTAGATTGAGCAGGTGTCGCGAGCGCTCGATACAAGCGCTCCATATAAGCGCTTCACAGGTAACAAGTCATGCTTTCTTGGTTGTGGGCCCTGGCCTTAGGCCTTTTGATCGGATCAGTCCCGGCCCGGGCGTGGTGGATCGAGCGCAAGAAGCGCATAATCGCCGAGCGCAGGGTCGTCGAACGTCCGAACTCTTTTTACGGATCGATGGCGGTTCACAATCAAGAAGACGAGGAGTGGTGGCGCCGCATCGAGCTGGAGCGTCTCCTTCGCCAAATCGAGGGGGCCGGCGTCGGTACCCTCACCCAGGAAGCACGGGCGTTCATGGAGCGTATGGCCAACCTCGAGGCACCACCCCGCCGGGGCGCCCGCCCGCCCGCCCGACCCTCGGCTCAGCCCGGCGTGATCGACTCGGGAGTGCGACTCCCGACTTAGGCCTTCCAGGCGTCCTGGTCCGAGGGAAGGGAAGGGACGTCCTCGAGAGTGGTTTTCTCGTCGAAGAGCTTGAATCCCCGAGCACCATAGTTTTCCATCGCTCGGGGACTGTCGAGCGAACACGTGTGAAGCCAGATGCGTCGCGCCCCACCCCGAAACGTCCGCTCGACGGTGTCCGACAAGAAAACGCTTCCGATCCCCTGCCCCAAGAATTGCGGGAGTAGTCCGAAGCACACGATCTCCACCGATTTTTCAGGTTGGCTTTCGAGTTCGACATACCCCGCGATCACCCCGTGGAGATGGGCGATCCACATCTCCACCTCGCGCCGTTCGAGGTGAGCCAACCACTTCGCGCGCGGCCAGTTCAGCCGGTCGGTCCATCCCCAATCACGTCCCACGGTCGTGTAAAGAAACCGGCCCAGCTTCGCACAAGCGATTTCGGCTTCACGGATCTCGAGATCCGGCAACTCTTTCTCGGACGGCGTGAACTCCTCGGGGTCGAGGATCTCCAAGTAGTATGTGGTGACTTCCTGTTTCATCGGGTCAAACCGCCGTCTGGTCCGGTTTCGTGATCGTGAGACGCCCCACTCCGCCGCAACGGTGCTCCGTATAGAACGCTCCGTCAACCAGTTGTACCTGAGTTGCCCCTTGTCTTGTTGGCGAGCCTGTCCGCGCACAGTATTCAGACCCGAGGCACCCCCCCCATTTCTTCAACAGGCCTCTGAAGACCTATTGACCAGAAGATGTTCTGTAAATTTGAAGCTCGGTAGACGAATCCCGTGGGTACTCCCAGTGTCAGCGGTCGCCCTCTACTGGGGTTTGCTGGCAGTCTTCGCCGGCGAGATCACGTCCGACCATCTGTTATACGGCGGCGTGATTCTCCTCCTCACCCCGATTGAGCATCGGTTCTTGCCGCTGGGCGTTCGGCCCATGGAGTTTGCTCTGCCATTCATCCTCACGGGAGCTCTGTACGATAGCCAGAGGTACTGGGGCTCGGCCGTGCGCGGTATTCCGCACATCGCGGAGCCGTATCTTTTCGAACAGCGGTGGTTTGGAGTCTCGACTGCGAACGGCACCCTGACGCTGAACGAGTGGTTCGGTCTATATCTCCACCCCTGGTTGGACTTCATCGCGGGGGGTGTCTATCTGACCTTCATCGGCGTTTTCGTACTTCTGGCCGCCTATTTTACGCGCCGGATTCAATACGACACCGATCCCGCACGAACGCCTGCCCAACGGCAGTGGTTGGCGCGGGCCCTCGTTTGGTCCTTCCTAGTGGTCAATGTCCTCGGGTTTGTGACGTGGTTCCTATACCCGGCCGCGCCTCCCTGGTATGTAGAGACGTACGGACTGGACACGATAATTCTCGACGTCCCGATGAACCCCGCTCGAACGGTCCGTTTCGATGCACTGTTCGGGACCAGCTTCTTCACCGGAATGTACGATGCGGGATCCAACCCGTTCGGTGCCATCCCCTCCCTCCACGTTTCCTACCCCGTCATTTCCGTGGTTTTTGCCATGAGACTCGGAAAACTTCGCCTCTTTACGATTCTGTTCTCGAGCCTGGTGGGATTCGCGGCGGTCTACTTGAACCACCACTACTTGATCGACGTGCTCTTGGGAATCGTTTACGGGGTAGTCGGCGCGACGATCACGCTCGGGGGAACGAGTTTGCTAGCCGCGCGTTCCGCACTATCGGGGGATAGATCCGGCTAGGCATCACCTCCTCCACCAAGGACTGGCCACCGCCCTTGCGGGGCCGACACACCAGACTCGACCATTTGCCATGACCCCGTCCGGGGCGACAGATTCCGCGGGACAACT
>JAPYQK010000074.1 GCA_029941275.1 Longimicrobiales bacterium
ACCCCATCCTTCTGGTCCGAGTTGAAGCGCCGTCACGTCGTGCGTGTGGCGATCAAGCACAAAAGGCACTCGCTCGGGTCTCTTACCGCCGTGAACCCGCCCCACTCCCCCCGATCCAGTCCGCAAAGTCTTCCTGCGTTTCCCGCAGGATCTCCAGAATCGCGATGCGATCGATCTCCGACAGATGATCGAACTCTCCGCTTCGATCCAAACCGGTGAGTACCTCCCACACCCGTAGGAACACCTGCTCCTTCGCCTCGCTCGGAAGCCCATCGAAGGCCTCCGAATAGACGAGGAAACTCATCGGGTACCTGAAGAGGCGCCGGCTCAGATCCAAATGACGGAGCGAACGCCCCTCGCCGTCCACGGGGCCCCGACTCTCGAAGTCGGAGCGGAAGCCCGATGTGCCGGTGATCAGACCCGCGAGCGTCGCCTCATCCACGAAGAGCATCGCACGGCCCAGGGGCTCGACAACGGCCGCGATTCGGGCCTCCAGGTCGTCCCCGACCCCGCCCACCGAAACAGGTTCCCGGCCGGCCCCTCCCGACGGCGCGTCGAGCAATGTCCGAACCTCCCAATTCACCCGGGTCAGTAGGTTCTGCACGTAGATCTGATGCTCGACAACCATCAGAGCCACGATGTCGCTGTGCCCGGTCAGATAGGGATCGGTGTCGAGTAAGCCAGAGAGATCCGTCCGGTTGCCGTCGGCGGCTTCGCCCGACCGAGCGGGGGTGTCCGGTGGGGCCGAAACGTTGGAAGGCCGTACCACGATGTTGCCCGCGTGACGCTGATCACCATGCGTGCCCGTCACGTACCATCCACCCCATCGGCGACTCACCGGAGTCTGGTCCGTGGTCAAGATCCAACCTTCGTGCGACGCCATCCGTCCCATGGCGTCCGTGGGGCCGGATCCGATCAGAAGACGAGGGACCCCGCCCCCACTGAGACCGTACGTGTCATGGCACTCGAGGCACGTTTCTGTTTCGCGCCGGAAGTCCGGCGTGTCGCTCTCCTCCTGAGTTAGCGTATAGAAGACCGGCCCGAGGTCGGGATCCAGAGCCGCGATCTCGAGAAAATCGCTCCCTTGCAGCCACGCCACGTAGACATCATCCCCGAAGTAGATCGCCCGAGGCGTGTCCGACGAGACGAGGCGGGCCTGCAGGCTCGTTCCGGAGAAGACCAGCATCTGCGAGGAAGCGGGCACGTCCAGCGAGGCGAGGAGCGAGGCGAGATATCCCTGGCCAGGCTCGAAGCTCAGCTCGATCTGGCCTCCGGCGATTCTGCGCTGGAGTTCCGCCACCCGGTCCGTGGGGTTCCGGGTTCCGTAGCGCATGACAGGATATTCGCGGGCGTAGCGAGGCACCTGGGCTCCGACGCCCGGGTTCGGCCACAAGAGGATCGCGGCCGCGAGAAGTGTCAATCTCAGGGTTCGACTGCACACGGTCCTCACTCCTGCCTGCATCATGAACTCCCTCTACCCGACCGATTGGGTATGCACCCGACGGGTACACCAAAATAGCGGGGGATCCGATTCATGTATTCCTGGTGTGCGTCCCCGTACTGCATCAAGCAGGCACGCTCCTCCGCCAGGACGCGTGCGTGGGCGCCGAAGCCCATCAGTACGATCGCACCCACCATCAGCCACGAGCCAACGGCAAAGCTCGTACCCAGGAAGGCCAGGATCATCCCGATTTGTTGGGGATTGCGCGAGAATCGGTAGATCCCTCGGGTTACAGGCCGGTCCAGCGGCGTATCACGATAATTGAAGAGCGCTGTGTTGAAGACGATCATCCCCGCCCCATAGATGACCATGCCAATCCAAAACGATGGGATTCCAGGCTTCAGCGGCAGGAGGATGAACAGACCAATGGTGGACAAGGCGATCGGTACGGCGACCAACCGTCTCAAGTAGTCCCGACGCGTCCAGCCGGTTCGGTCGTAGAGTCGCTTCACGACTTCGCGTGGAAACACGAACATCAAGACAGCGAACAGGCCGTAGAAAGTGACAAGCAGCAGCCAACCGTTGTGCCAACCTGCTTGAAGTTGCCCTAAGAATTCCATCCGTCCCACTCCCGATGGATAGCCAACCCGTGTGTCAGTGAAACCAGCCACGTGGCGGAGGCAGAATTTCCACCGTTGGGGGAAGAAACGCAAAGTCCATTTTCATAGCTGTCCGTTTGGACCGCACGCATGTACTGTCACACTTCACGATCAGGTTCATGTCGCAGCAGTTACCAGACGTACGGGGCACATGTGAATCCGAAGGTGCAATGAGCCTTAAAAACTCTTTTCCACCGGCTTCCAAAGACGCCCTTCAAGGGACGACGCATGATGAAACTTGAGCGACTCAGCCGCATTCACGCGGCCCTTCCCCTCGCCATCGGACTGGTGGTACTCCAGGCCTGCGGCGGCGAGAGCCAGTCCGCACCCGAATCCGGGTCGCAAGCCGCGATCGTGAAGGGTGGAGACGACCGGACCGGAGAGTACGAAGCCGTCGAGGACTGGTGGAAGCCGGCGCCGGACCACGAAGGGCCGTGGGGTTGGGGCGAAGTGTCCGGTGTCGCGGTGGACACGCCGGACCGGATTCTCGTCGGGATTTGGGGGGACCGTGACGGACAGGGGCGGGAGAGGGAGGGCAGTACCAACTACCTCGTGGCTGTCGATCGGAACGGAAAAATGGTGGAAAATTGGTCCCAGTGGGACTCGATCTTCAACAAACCCCACCAAGTCTACATCAGTCCTTACGACCCGGATCGCCACGTCTGGGTGGTCGAGCGCGGTGGCGGCAAAGGGGTCAACATGCAAATCCTCAAGTTCACCAACGATGGAAGCGAGTTGGTGATGCGGCTCGTCGACCCCGACCATCCCACGACACGGAGAGAGGCACGGGCCAACCCGAATCCGGGGCCATATACCTACGGCGATCCGGCAGTGCTGGCGTTCCTCCCCAACGGTGATTTACTGCTGGGCGACGGATACTGGAATTCGCGGATCGTAAAGTACGACGCGGACGGTGAGTTCCTGATGGAATGGGGCGAACTCGGGGACGGCCCCGGACAATTCGACCTCGTCCACGGGGTCGCGGTGGACCGGGATCACCGCGTCTACGTCGGAGATCGTACCAACAACCGCATCCAGATCTTCACAGAAGACGGCGACTACATTGAGGAATGGCCGGACGTCTCGGACCCAGTGGGCGTCTATATCGATGAGAACGAAGCCGTCTGGGTGATCTCGGGGAGACTCAACCGGATTCTCAAGTACAACCGGGACGGCGAACTCCAGTACTACCTCGGAGCGTTTGGAGGGACCAGAGGCGGTTTCCCGGGGGGCCTGTCCCGCCCGCATCAGCTCGACGTGGACCAAGAGGGTAATCTCTACGTCGCCAGTTGGGACGGTGGGTGGATGAGCAAGCTCGTTCCAAGGCCTGGCGCGGATGCGAGCAAGCTCGTCGGGAGGCCGCTCGTCCTGACGAACTAGCCGCTGATCCCAGACCGTAATATGATCTGGACGTTAGCCGATCCGGCCCGGGAGAAAGAGACATGTCGAAGAACACGCTGATCATTTTCGCGCTAGCCGCTCTGCTCGCTCCGCTCTCGGCCCACTCGGTCGAGCCCCAGCGGGGTCGTCGGTCGGTCAACCTGCCTGACGGGGAGGGCAAGGCCCTGGTGGAGGCTGTGTGCGCGAGCTGCCATGGGCTAGACCAGATCGTCCGGTCCAACGGCTACGACACGCCTCGGGAGTGGCACGATGTCTTCGCCACCATGATCGACCTACCGGACCCGCAAGCGACCCAAGTAGCGGGCTACCTCGCCGCGCAGTTCCCCGACAAAGGTGACCGGCGCCCCATGTTGATGCCGGGCGACGCAACCGTCGAGATCACCGAATGGATCGCCCCCACGCTCGGCCAACGTGTCCGGGACCCCGCCGAAGCGCCGGACGGTTCGATCTGGTGGACGGGTATGTGGGCCAGCCTTGCGGGACGGCTCGATCCCGCGACCGGAGAGATGGAGGAGTTTCAACTCCCCGAAACGGCCCGCCCACACACGGTCGTTCCGGACGACTCCGGCAGCATCTGGTACACGGGCAACAGCAACGCCACCATCGGCCGACTCGATCCGCGGACCGGTGAAATCACCGAGTACCAGACGGAAGCGCGAGATCCCCACTCCGCGGTTTTCCATCCCAACGGGAATCTCTACTTCACGGCACAGCGGGCCCGGATGTTAGGCAGATTGAACCCCGAGACGGGTGAGATCACTGAAGTCGCCACACAGGCGAATCCATATGGGATCAAAGTGGATGCGAACGGAACGGTCTGGGTCGCTTACAACGGCACCAACAAGATCGGCGCCCTCGATCCCGAGACCATGGAAGTGCGCTACTACGAAGTGCCGAACGAGCGCTCGCGCATCCGTCGGCTCGACATCGCAAGCGACGGCATGATCTGGTACGGAAACTCCACCATGGGCCGTATCGGCCGACTCGACCCGGAGACGGGCGAGATCAAGGAGTGGCCGTCTCCGAGTGGACCGACCTCACATCCCTATGCGTTCGCCATCGTGGACGACATCATCTGGTACAACGAGTCGGGTATGAGGCCGGACGCTTTGGTGCGTTTCGATCCGGAGACGGAGCAGTTCCAGAGTTGGCCCCTCCCCTCGGGTGTCGGAATCATCCGAAACATGTGGGTGACACGGGAGGGGGATCTCCTCATCCATCAGAGCAGCACCAACCGCATCGGGATCGTGAAGATCTCGGGGAGTCGCTTGACGGCGCAGTAGTAGATTATTTTCTGCCGAATCAGCTCGAAATCAACTGGTTGTAGAGGAGAATCTCTGGTCGATACTCGAAGTGGATGTTGTCGAAGTGCGCCCACTTCCCTCCCCACACGAAGCCGTGACGTTCGAAGATTTCGATGACGGCCCCCGGAGGGCTCCACCTCCGCTCTAGCGGAATCTGGCGCCACTCGTCCTTGTTGTAGACTCGGCTCCATTGCCAGTACACGTCCTGCCCATCGTAGGAATCTGGTACCAAGTCGACGGCCATTCCCCAGGCGTGATTACTCCGCGTGGGTGACCCGGCGATCTCTCTGTCGACGAATGAATAGGTAATGTCCAGATCATCGATCCAGGAGGCCACGGAGCGATCGCCTTTTGCGACCTCCAGCAGGTCTGTCTCGACGGCAGCGAGAGCGTCGATCACGAGGTTGTTCACGAACAGTCGGTGATCGAGGAACCTGGTCGAGCCGCCATGCTCCCGAATCTGGGCGTCGGTTGTTCCCCAGAGGCTTTCCTGCAAGTCGGTGCAGTAAGTCGGATTCTCCTCCCGAAGAGAAGGGATTTCTGTCAGGGTCCCAAGGGGATATCGGTAGAAGATCGGGTCGCAATCCTCGCGACGGTCCAGGCTACCTTCCTCCAACATCCGACCATCCTGGAAGTGGATGGGTCGGCTGCCGAGGAAAAAGACGACATCCTCTTTTCCGTACGCCACCGAGTCCACGAGTGCCTCATAGGCCTGCACGAACGCGCGGACCCGAGGATCGTTTCGGAGCTCATACTCCGCTACGGCTTCGTTCCGGCGGTCACTTCCATCCAAGGAAACACTGATCCCGGACGGCTGGCCGGCCTCGTCGGAGACCGACAACACGGCCCAGGAGGCGCCGACAGTGCCGGCGATTCCGAGCGCGAGTGCCATAGAAATGAGTATCCGCTTCATGTCTCAAACATCTGGCCGAGAGTTCTGTGCAGTCAACGAAAATCACCACCGAGGGCGGACGACCAAGCAGCGCCCGCTTACAGGGGGAGGGTATTCTGCAGGGGGTGGCAGAGGCGCGTCAAGCCTGGGGGTGTCTGCGGTTTCGCTGTCCTCAGCGTGGCCAATGCTACCGCATCGCTCAAAAGCTCAACAACAGACCTCGTAAACGACTCGGCTTTCCCATCCAAAAGGAGTGCTATGAAAAAGGACGCTGAACACCTTGTGCGCTGCATTTCAAACTTGAAGTCAGGTTGCCCCGTGGTCACTCATGCCCTTGGTGCTTCGGGTGGTACTTGAGTGTCCTCATCGCCGTCTTGTGATCAGATACCGCCTCCGCAAGAGCGAGGGGATCGGCCTTCCGGCGCTCATACGCCGCTTCGGCCTCAAGTTTCCTGAAGCTCTCAAATCTTTCAAGGGCCAGACTGCCGTCTTCAACCGCGCCGAGGACTTCACAACCCGGCTCTGTTCTGTGTGAGCAGTCGCGAAAGTGGCACCGCTCCGCTAGACCCTCGATCTCTGGGAACGTGCGGCCCAGTCCCTCGTCCAGAGTGAGCACCCGAAGTTCGCGAAGACCGGGCGTGTCCAAAAGGAGAGCTCCGTTGTAGATCCGGATCAATTCTCGCCTTGTCGTCGTGTGACGTCCTTTTCGGTCCCCTTCCCTCACGGCAGCCGTCTCCGCGACCTCGGCCTCGGCCAGGAGATTGATGAGCGTCGATTTGCCAGAGCCGGATGGACCCACAAGAGCGACCGTCGATCCCATTTCAAGGCTGTCGCGAAGTGCCCCGACAGCCTTCGAGTCCGACATGCTCACAACCCAAACGGGGACGCCGAGGGCAACATCTCGGGCAGCGCTAACGGACTCTTCGAGCTGATCGGCCAAATCGGACTTCGTCAGCACGACCTCCGGCGCGGCGCAGCTCTCCCACCCTACCGCGAGATACCGCTCGAGTCGGCGCTGATTCGGCTCAGTGTCCAAGCCGTGAACGATCCACAGTCGGTCGACGTTGGCCGCCAGCACTTGCTGAGAACGACCGTCGCCAGCCGAACCTCGCTCTATAGCCGATCGGCGAGAAAGCACGTCCAGGATAGACCATGGATCCGTCGGATAGGGACCGGGCTCCGCTACGACCCAGTCGCCGGTCGCCGCCATGTGAGCTCCCGATTGGGATCCCGCCACGCGCGCACCCCGTGGGCCGTCCACCGTCTGGAGCGTCCAACGGCCTCGGTGCTGAGACGTCACGCGCGCCGGCTGACCCCGATCCGTGCCGGTCTCGTGAAGCACGGTGTCCCAGCGTTCATCCCAGCCCCACTCATCAAGTGCTCGTGTCATGAGGCCTCTCGAAGGGGCAACCTAATTCCTAATTCTACTGCATTACCCGCCCCGTCATTGGCGACCCACCACCTCGAAAGCAACAGAACATCCCGTGAACCCTCGGGCCTGGGGCCTTGTGGGGTCCACAACCCGTGCGCCGCAAAATATCTTAGGCTGCGCAGTCCAACGTCGTTTGGCGTCAGTTTCCTCCGCCGATCACTTCCCTCGTGGCCTCGATGGCGCCCGTGGGAACTGACGCTCTATCCGTAGTCGTCACAAGCGCTAGCCAGAAAGGAAGTGCGTATCTTTCCGTCAGGATCGCGGAGAGACGCCTGGCCTCATCCCCGGTCGAGACCGCTCCCACCCGCACCCGACGGAAGCTCTGACCGCCTACCTCCTGGTCGGCGGTCCAGACGGGAAGGTTTTGGCTGAGCAACCGGTCTCTTTGTACGTCGGCGGAATCGGCATTCAGGAAAGCCCCGACCTGAACGGTGAAGACACGGTCGCCCAGGGTCTCCGGCTCGGGTTCCGGCTCGGGCTCAGGCTCCGGTGCAGGGGCGGGTGGCGGCGTTTGCTGGGCCTGGACCTGGGGCGCTTGCTCCACCACCGGCTCCTCGTCCCGACCACAGGCTGCTACTGCCAGAGCGAGCCCGAACATCATGATGAATCGCAAACGCATGTCTCGTTCTCCTTGCAAGGCTACAGCTACCAGATTCCTTTGACGCTTCAAGGTATGTCCTCGCTCTCGGACCCACGAGAGGGGGCTGCCACACCGGCGCTAACCGAGAATCCCCCCCAAGCGCCCCTGAATAATCTCCTCCGCCTCAATCATGATGCGGTCGATCAACTCGGCGCACGTCGGAATGTCGTGGATGAGCCCCGCCACCATGCCGCAACTCCAGGCGCCGGCGTCCATCTCGCCGTCGTGGAGCACTTTTCGTCCCCCCTCGCCCGCCACGAGATCCCGGATATCCTCGATATCCACACCCGCCCCCTTCTCTCGTTCGATCTCGAGCACCCTCTCCGTCGCGGCGTTGCTCAAGACACGCACGGTATTCCGAAGAGGCCGCATGATGAGTCGGGTCTGGAGTTCGTCCGCTTCCACGAGGGCCTGCTTCACGTTGTCGTGGACCGGCGCTTCCTGTGTGGCGATGAAACGCGTGCCCATGTTCATCCCCTCAGCCCCCAGCGCCAAGGAAGCGACGAGACTGCGTCCATCCGCCATGCCCCCGGAAGAAACGAATGGGATGCTCAACTCCTCGCCGGCCCGTGGAAGCAGGATCATGTTCGGAATGTCGTCCTCACCCGGATGGCCTCCGCACTCGAAGCCGTCCACGCTCGCCGCGTCACAGCCGATACGCTCGGCCTTCAGAGCGTGCCGGACCGAAGTGCACTTGTGGATCACCTTGATGCCGGCACCTTGGAAGGCCGGAAGAAAGGGCTCGGGATTCCGCCCGGCCGTCTCCACGATCTTTACACCGCTCTCGACGATGACCCGTACGTAGTCCGGGTACGGCACGTCCTTGAACGTCGGGAGAATCGTGAGATTCACCCCGAACGGTTTGTCGGTCATGTCCCGGCAGCGGGCGATCTCCTTCTCCAAATCCTGCGGGGTCGGCTGCGTCAGAGCGGTCACGATGCCCAGCCCACCGGCGTTCGAGACCGCAGCGACGAGTTCCGCGTAGCCTACGTAGTGCATCCCACCCTGGATGATGGGATGCTTGATGCCGAACAACTCAGTGATGCGTGTTTTCATGTGGCAAACTTGCCCCTGTGACATCCTTCGTGAACATTTCGGCTTCGCAATGCAGAAGCGGCGTCAAAATGGAGGGATCGATGCCGATCTACGAATACCGCTGCGAAAGTTGCGGGAACGAATTCGAGACTCTGGTCTTGGGCCAGGACGAACCCGAGTGTCCCTCCTGCAAGAGTCACGACCTCGAGAAGCTTCTCTCCCTGCCACGGGTCCACTCATCGGTCTCTAAGGCGAAGAGCATGAGAGCCGCGAAGAAACGTGACCAGAAGCAAGCCTCGGAGCGGGTGAGGACGCAGCACGAATACGAGCAATCCCACAACGATTAGAGAGCTTGTATCAACGACTGGAAGCCTGTAGCAACAGCCTTCTACCGCCCCGCTAGACTCTGCCGGCCTCAGTACGCATCGTAGCCTTCCGTCAACTCGATGTATACACCCGACGGGTCGGTGATAAAGGCGATCTTGAGTTCGATGCTGCCGATCTCGCGGTACTCCACGTCGAATTCGATGCCCTTGGCCGTCAGCTGCTGGGTGAACGCCTCGAGGTCATCGAGCTCGAATCCAATGTGGTCGATCGCGCGACCGCGCGTCGCGGCCATCGCCTGGCCCGCATTGCCGAAGCTCATGTTCATGCCCGGCGCGTTCGTGGTGGTCTGGATACTGCCGCGTGACCGCACTTCGAGCCCGAAGACATCGGTGTACCAGGCGAGTAGTTCCTCGTACTCCGGGGTGATGAAGTGGATGTGATAGCCGGAGATCTCCACCGGCAGCATCTGGTCTTCCTGCATCTCGACCCGGGCGCCGTCAGGCATCGTTATGTAAGCGTTGAGCTGGCCTTCCGCACCGGTGAACTCTGAATCGACCTCATAACCGGCCGCACGCCACTTGGCCAGGAACTTGCCCATGTCGCGGACTTTGAAGCCGAAGTGATCCATGACCGTGCCCCGCGATGGACCGGTTGGATCCGTAGGACTCAATGCCACCAGGAACCCGGGCAAGCGCACCGCGACAAGAAATCCCTTTTGTGTGACCACTCCACCGAAGTGCTCGACCCACAACCGCTTGTGCAACTCCACGTCCGAGACGTTCAGATGTACGTGGCCGTAGGTCAGACCCGCATCATTGGGCACCGCAAGTTGAGCGTGGGCGGGCGATACGAGCATCAGTAGAGCAGCGGCGGTCAGTAACAGCTTCATGTTCCAATCCTCCTCAGGGGCAAGCGCCCACAGTGCCATTTTCGGTCCTCGTGAGCAAGACCCTACGGGGTGAGATGAGACCTCGGCGGACGTGGATCATGCCCAGCTCATCGAGAACGTCGGGGCGTTCATCGAGATCCAGGAATTGATCATCAGGCGGGGCCGTTAGAATATGCGCACCGCGATGAACGCCCCCCCGTACGCGAGCACAAGCATGTAGGTGAACTGGAGAATCGGCCATTTCCAACCGGCCGTCTCGCGGCGCATCACCGCGACGGTGGACATGCACTGGAGAGCGAACGCGAAGAAAACCATGAGTCCAATTGCCGAGGCGGTCGTCAGGTCTCGCCGCAGCACTTCCTGAAGTACGATCGAATCGTCGGTGGCATCCTCCACACCGTAGATCGTTCCGAGCGTGCCGATGATCACTTCGCGCGCGGCGAGTGACGTCACGAGACCGACCCCGATCCGCCAATCGAAGCCCAGCGGCTCGATCGCCGGCTCGATCAACTGGCCCATGCGAGCCAACGCGCTGTCATCGATCGGGGGCGCACCAGCGTCCGTTCGCGGGAACTGAGTGAGCGCCCACAGCACGATGGCGACCGTGAAAATGATCCGCCCCACCCGGCGGAGGAAAATGCCGCTTCGGTCCAGCAGGCGCAGGCCGATCGAGCGGGCCGCCGGAATGCGGTACGGAGGGAGTTCCATGAGGAAGGAGGTGGGGTTTGCTCGCAGCAGGGTTCGCTTGAGCAAGAACGCCGTGCCGACGGCAGCGACGATCCCAAGCCCGTACAGTCCTAGGAGCACCGCTGCCCTTTTCCCCAGTAGTGAGCCCAGAAGGGACTCCTGCGGAATGAACGCGGCAATGAGGAGCACGTAGACCGGGAGACGAGCCGAGCACGTCATGAATGGTGTCACGAAGATCGTGGCGATGCGGTCGCGCTCGTCTTCGACGGTGCGAGCAGCCAGGATCGCCGGCACCGCGCACGCGTATCCCGAAAGTAACGGGAGGAACGCGCGGCCCTGGAGACCCACGCGGTACATCATCCGGTCGGCGATGACAGCCGCCCGGGCCATATAACCGGAGTCCTCCAGGACACCGAGAAAAAGAAACAGGATCAGGATCTGCGGAAGGAACACCAACACGGAACCCACACCCGCCCATACACCGTCGATCAGCAAGGAACGGAACCAGGACTCCGGCATCGTCGCCGCCAACCATTCCCCGGAACTCGCGATGACGAACTCTACGCCGTCCATGAGCGGCACCGCCCACGTGAAAATCGCCTGAAAGACGAGAAGCACGACCGCCAAGAAGACGAGCGGACCCCACACGCGATGGAGAAAGAGCGAATCGAGTTTCTCGCTGAATGCCGACGGACCCGGCGCCACGAATCCGGCCTCCTCGACTACTTCTCCGACGTGCCGGCGACGGGCCGCAAAAGCGTCCATCATGGGCAACTGCACACCCTGAGGGACGTTTCTGAGGCGGATTGCCTCGTCTCGGGACTCCCGGATAGTCGCGTGTGAGAGGAAGTTCGTAACAGCGTCGACCCCAACTCCGGCGCGGGCGTTCGTGCGCGCAATCTGGACGCCTAGCCGCCGAACCAGGGCGGCATCATCCACTTTGCCTCCCCTCGCCTCGAGTTCGTCGGCCATGTTCAACACCAAGAGCGTCGGGAGCTTGAGCTCCAGCACCGGCTCTACCAGCATGAGTTGGCTCTCGAGTCGTGTACAATCGACGATGAGGACGAGGGCATCAGGCGCGCGTAGCCCCTCCATGCGACCTTCCAGCACGTCGCGCGTGATCTTCTCATCGAGTGTTCTCGCCGAAAATCCGTGCACACCCGGCAAGTCGACGAGGTCCACCTCTCGCTCGTCCGGCAGACGCACGCGGCCCACGTGCTTCTCCACGGTCACGCCCGGATAGTTCGCCACTTTCTGGCGGAGACCGGTAAGACGGTTGAAGAGTGTGGTTTTTCCCGAGTTCGGTGGCCCGATCAACGCGATGAGCGGAAGATCGTCGGGCGGATCTTGAACGGCGGCTACTGACGAGGCTGCGTTCAGCTCGTCATCCGTCCTGGCTTGGGCGTCCGCGCCACACTAGCTCACAACCAGAAGTTGTGTGAGGAGGCGCACGCAGAGACAGTCGGCCGTTTCGCGACGTATGGCGAGCAACGATCCATCGACCGAGATGATCGGGTCGCCACCCGGGGACAATCTCACGGGGCAAATGCGGCAGCCAGGAAGCACGCCTCTTTCTAGCAAGGGCTCCGCCTGGTTCACCGGCAGATCGATACGGACCAATTCAACGGTCTGCCGTAACGGGACATCGGCCAACCGCAGATCTTCGGCCGCGGTGCCAGTCTCGCGTGCGGCGGGCTGCCTCTGTTGTGCAATCGTATCCACGGAGATCAAGGCGATTCGAGGATTGAAACGGAACGGAACCAAGATGAGAATGAGTCTCAACCAAGGTACGCGGGGCCGACTCTGTTCCGCAATAGTCGCCCG
>JAPYQK010000075.1 GCA_029941275.1 Longimicrobiales bacterium
GGGGATGTTTTTTCAAAGCTTGGTCACCGATCCGGACCCGCTCGTCGCATCGGCCACAGCGTCGCATAGGGACTCCACGGCGACGGTCGGGACGGCGCACCGGAACCGGACTCGCTCACCGTATTCTTCGTCCTCCACGACCGCTTCCATCTCGGTCAATATCCGCTGGAGGTCCGTAACACTTTCGTAGCCGATCAGAACTTCAACCGGCACCCGGTCGATCTTGGGCTCGGTGAGCAGCCCCTCGAGGGCCAGCTTTACACCGGAGGAATACGCCCGGCTCAGTCCACCCGTCCCCAGCTTTACTCCCCCGTAGTATCGGGTGCACACGGCCACGATTTCGCCTACTCCGCCGTGCAGAAGTGTGTTGAGCATGGGTTTGCCCGCCGTGTTGTGCGGCTCACCATCGTCGCTGAGTCCGACGTGGGAAGTCGATCCAGGGGGCCCAGCGGCGAACGCCCAGCAGGTGTGCGTGGCGTCGGGGAACTCGTCCCTGACTCGTTTTACGAATTCACGGGCGTCCGCAGCCGACGGCGCGTGCGCGAGAGTCGTGATGAAGCGACTCCGCTGGATGGTCTCCTGCACGCGGTGTGTCCAGGCCGGAATGGGGTAGCGAGAAACGCTCACGACTGTGCGGCTACGACCTGTCCTTCCTCACACCGGGACGGGCTCAGGGGCTAGCCAACCTCCCCCATCAGCTTTTTGACAGCGGGGCTGAAGAGCAGAGCTACGATACCTGCTGCAGCGAGGATCATCGCGACCGTGCGGAAGAGATCGAAGGGCTGGAGGGTCTCCAAGCTGCCCGCCACCAAACCGGCGACGAGAGTCCCCAGGGCCGTCGCTACGAACCAGACGCCCATCATCTGACCCACTCGCCGCTTGGGAGCCAGTTTCGTGATCGACGAAAGTCCCACGGGAGACAGAGCGAGCTCGCCCATCGTGTGGAGGAAGTACATGACAACCAGCCAAGCGGGAGAGACGGGCGTCGCCGCGGTAGCATTCGCCGCGCCCCAAGCGATGACGAAGAATCCCGCAGCGAGTCCTATGAGTCCGAAGGCGAACTTCAGCGGAATCGATGGGTCCGCGTTCCGTGAAGAGAGCCAGATCCAAAGGGAAGCGAAAACGGGCGCAAAAATGATGATGAACAGCGAGTTCACCGACTGGAGGAAGCCGGCCGGCATGAGCCAGCCGAACACGTTTCGATTGGTGAGGTCCTGCGCGAACAGATTCAAGGAGGACCCGGCCTGTTCGAATCCCGACCAGAAGATCGCCGCGAGGATGAAGAGCCAGAGGATGACGATCAGACGTTTCTTTTCGTCGCGTGTATGGCCGCCCAGCGTCAGGAGATACACGAAGTAAAGGCCTACGAGACCCAGGATCACGGTGGTGAGTCGCGTCCCGATTTGTGTCAACGTCAACGGTATGACGCCTTGGGCTACGAGCCAGCCGAACAACGCGATCGCCGCTGCGACCACTACGAATCCGGTGAAGAATTTCCGTGTCTTGGCGGCGAGTTCGGCCTGCGTGTCGTCGGTCTTGAGGAGTCCAGCATCTCCGAGTAGGTGGGCACCGCGCTTATACTGGACGAGGCCCAACACCATACCAAATCCGGCGGCGGAGAATCCCCAGTGCCAGCTGTAGCCCTCGCCAAGAAATGAACAGATGAGGGGGCCGATGAGGGCGCCCAGGTTGATTCCCATATAAAAAATCGAAAAGCCGGCGTCGCGGGCGGCTCCTGACTCGGGATAGAGATCTGCAACGACCGTACTGACGTTGGGTTTGAGAAGGCCGGTCCCCAGGACGATGAGCACCATCCCGGCATAGAAAGTCGCGGTGCTGGGAACGGCCATGCTGAAGTGGCCCGCCGCGATGATCCAACCGCCTACGTATACAGCCTTGCGTTGCCCCCAAAGGTTGTCGGCCACCCAACCGCCGGGCAGGGACATCAAGTACACCAGGCCCGTGTATAACCCATAGATCGCGGCCGCCGTACCCACATCGAGTCCGAGGCCCGGATTTTCCCCGGTCGTGGCCGCCGTCATGAAGAGGATGAGGAGGGCCCGCATCCCGTAATACGAGAAGCGCTCCCACATCTCCGTGAAGAACAGGGTGGCCAACCCCAGGGGCTGCCCGAAGAACGTTCTGCCCGGCGGGGGTCCAGCGGGTGCCGCGTATTCGGAGGTCGTGCTCAAAGCCGCTCCAGGTCTAAGAAAGGCTGTTTTCGTACTAGGGAAGACTGATGTCGTACTATTCGAGTGTTGAGGCGGAGGTCTTCATGCCCCTGCCTCTTTTTTCGGACGCTTCGTCAAAGAAATGCTCTGTATCTCGGTGATCAGCGCGCGGCTGGCAAGTATGGGCTGATCAATAGTCCGGATTTTCCTTTGACAGACACGGCCGAGGGCCCCCATGTTAACCGTGTTTGAGGGTTGGGTATCCCGCCGACTTCCGGCCCGAACGGATCTATGCACCGCGCGTTTTCACGTTTCTAAGGAGTGTACGATGAAAGTCGCTATGAAGATCGGATGGGCAGCGGGAATGGCTTCGTCGATTCTGATGATGGCCGCTCTGTTTGCCCCGTCGTCGCTCGGGGCCCAGGAGTCATCCCTCGACGCCGTGACTTTCACTCGGGATATCGCCCCGATTATCCAACGTAGCTGCCAGACCTGCCACAGGGACGCTGGCGTAGCGCCGATGTCGCTCGTGAGCTATCAGCAGGTGCGTCGCTACTCAAGCCGTATCGTGTATCGGACGGGCCTACGCGATGTGGCCGGGGCGATGCCGCCCTGGTACGTCGAGAAGGATATCGGCATCCAGCACTTCAAGAACGATCCGTCGTTGAACGATTGGGAAATTGCTGCGATTGCGGCCTGGGTGGAGAACGGGATGCCGGAGGGCGATCCGGCGGACATGCCTCCGCCCAGAGAATTTGCCACCGACGTTACGTGGATCGCGGGTGAGCCGGACTTGATCGTCAGGACCAACGAGGTCCTTGTCGAAGGGGGCGCGCCCGACTGGTGGGGTGAGATCGAGAGTGTACCGGTCGGGTTGGACGAGGATCGGTATGTGTCCTCGGTGGAGATCAGGGAAGTCAACGACGTCGATAACCGGAATGGCGGCGACGAGCGTGAGACTGTGGGTGGACGGTTCGTCTTCCACCACATGATCTGGAGCACACGGGTCGTGAATGACGACGCCGACACCGGACAGTTCGCGAGCAGAGAAGGACAAACGTCGACCGGTTGGCCGGTCCATGAGGTCGGGCGTAACCCGGACATGTTCGCGCCGGAGGCGGGTCGGCTTCTCAGGGCTGGGTCGATGGTCGTGTCCAACTCGGTTCACCTCCACTCGAACGGTGTGGACACGCGCTCCCACCTCGAGATCGGGTTCCGCTTCCACCCGGTGGGCTACGAGCCCGAGTACCGTGGCGCGGGTTTGGGTCTCGGAAACGGCGTCGACATCGACATTCGTGGGAACGAAGCCGGTCAGGAACTCCACGCCTACCGAACGCTTAACCAGCACACCAAGATCGTGACGTTCGAGCCGCATCTGCACGCGCCGGGGGCCCGTATGTGCCTCGAAGCCATCTGGGGATACAACGTCGAGACACTTTCGTGTGTGGGCTACGACCACAACTGGGTGCGGGGTTACGCCTTCGCCGAGGATTCGGCGCCGCTACTTCCGAAAGGCACGATTCTCCACATCACCGGCTACATGGACACCACCGAGAACAACATCAACGTGGCCGACTCTCGAAACTGGCAAGGATCGGGGAATCGATCTGTCACGAACATGTTCATCGACCTCGGAATGCGGGTTGCCATGACGGATGAGCAGTTCATGGCGGAAATGGAAGAGCGGAGGGAAGTGCTCGATCTGGACGCGAATGATCACGTGATCGGGTGTCCGTTGTGTACCGTGCTGCCGGTGGAGCCTGAGGTTGAGGAGGGCAGCAGGTGAGGCGCTTTCTTCTCGCCGCGTCGATCTTGTTACTGAGTACACAATCTGTCAGTGCTCAACTCAGCTATACCCGGGGTCAGAACGTCGCCCCCGGATACGAAGGGTGGGAGGAGAACGAGGACGGATCGTTCAGCTTCCTGTTCGGCTACATGAACCGAAATTGGCTCGAAGAAATCGATGTTCCGGTCGGACCGGGCAACATGATGTCGCCGGGCCCGGCGGACGTGGGGCAGCCGACCCATTTCCTGCCGCGTCGGAACCGGTTCACCTTCAAGGTGCCCGTGCCGCCAGACTTCGGTCCTAACGACGAAATGGTGTGGACGCTCACGACCAACGGGGTCACGGAGTACGCGTTTGCGTCGCTCCGGACTGACTACAAAGTCGACAACATGGTGATCGCGTCGGAGACCGGCGCGCTCGGGGCGGGGTCGAGTAGCCCCGAGACGCGGTCGAACACGGCGCCGGTGCTCCGGATCCTCGGAGATCGTGAATTGACGGCCCGCGTGGGCCAGCCTGTCACCTTGGTGGCCGAGATCGTCGATGACGGCCTTCCTCGTAGCCGGGCTGCTGCTGCTCGTGCTCGGGCGGATTCGATTGCTGCTGCGCGGGCCGGAGAGTCGCCCGCGCCTGATGCTTCGGCGGCCTCGGATGGGGCGCTTGCCGAAGTGGCGGCCGGAGACACGTCAGATGAAGATACGGCAGCCGATGATGCGGTTACTGACAGCGCCGAGGTCGCTGCGGGGCCGATGCTTCCCCCTCGTGCTTTGCGTCCTCCGTCGAGGGTGACGGTGGGCAAGAGGACGGGGTTGCATCTTTCGTGGTTCGTGTACCGGGGTCCCGATTTCGCAAACGCGGACCGTGATGTCGTGAGCTTCGCTCCGATTCAGGTGAAGGTTTGGGAGGACACTCGTGCGGCCGCGAATTCACCGTGGGGACCGCTGTGGGTGGCGCCTGATGTACCTGAGGACGGACGATACGAGGCCCAAGTGACCTTTACGCAGCCCGGCATTTATGTACTGCGGGCTCGAGCGGACGACGGGGCCTTGTATGCCGACGAAGACGTCACCATCAACGTGACGACGCTTCTGCCCTGATCTGAAGGAGCGGCCAAAAATGGGATCCGCCGTACGTAGAGTCGCCGCGGGCTGTGTGATCCCTTCAGTGGTCGCTTTGGTCGCCTCGTGTGCCCCGGCTGGGACGGAGAACCAGTCACTCCAGCCGACCGGTGACGTCGAGATCACGCCGTTCGTTGGAGCCGGTGTGCAACTCGAGTTCGGCGGGACCGTCATCCACGTCGATCCCTGGAGTCGGGGAGACTACACCGACGCGAAGCTGGCCGACCTCATTCTGATCACGGATACGCCCGGCGACCACCTCGACCCTGATTTGATCCGTCGGCTTCGAAAACCCGGGGCTCCGGTGGTGCTTCCGTCCACGCCGGAGGACGCTCGAGATGAGGGTTCAAGAGGGCGGCTCGAGCGAGTGCCCGACGCGATCGTAATGAACAACGGTGAGACGAGGACGCTCGCCGGCGTTCGGGTGGAGACCGTTCCGATGTACGACCTCATTCCCGGCAATCCTTTCCATGCTCAGGGAGAGGGTAACGGATACGTCCTCAGTTTCGGTGGCAAACGCATTTATTTATCTGGCGTGACGGAGTGCGTGCCCGAGATACAGATCCTCGGAGACATCGATATCGCCTTCATGCCGCTCAACCTGCCGAACGGAAGGATGGTGCCGAGCGCGGCTGCCGACTGCGTGAAGATCATCCGGCCCGCCGTGGTTTATCCGTACCACTACCGGGAGTTGCCGATCGAAGAGTTCGTTGAGGCCCTACGCGGTGAAACCGACATCGAGGTGCGCGTTCGCGACTGGTATCCTTCTTAGTCGGGGCACCATGGACCGTCAAGCCTCGGTCGGGACCGAATCGAGGCGGGTGCGGAATGGGTTGGGGCTCGGCGGCGGGGTGCACGGGCATCACGTCCGATCGGCGCATCTCGGAGATGTGAATCTCGAAGCACCGCTTCGATCCTCAGGTGGCTCTAACGGACCTCGGCCCCCCCCTCTCGATTATCCCGAACGAACCGGTTCTGGGCCGGCATGACCACCGCAGGCAGCGTTTGCGCGTTCATGACTGCGTTCTCGGGGACGATCTCATTGAGAAATAGGATGTATGCCGCGACCGCGTACACCTCGTTCGCCGTGAGCGACCCCGGCGCCGTCATGGGCATCGCTCGGTTCACGTAATCAAAAATGGTCGTGGCGTACGGCCAATAGTTTCCAATCGTCCGGCGTGTGCCCCGAGCTTCACCGAATGGAAAAGCATCATCGGGAATACGTCCGACGAGTCGGTCATTGGGACCTTCCGTTCCTGTCGCACCGTGGCACACACTGCACCTCGTGTCGTAGACCGCTCTGCCTTCGGCGACCGAACCGCTTCCCAGAGGGGCACCCTCACCATCCGGTCCGAAGTCGATGTTTATGGCTGCGATTTGTGCCGATGAAGCGTTCTGGCCGATGGAGAAGGAAGCAGGCCATTCGGCGGCTACCGACGCGGCGGCGACGCCCCCTTGGTTCGACATGTCCGGCGGCGTGCACCCGAATGACGCGAGGGTCATGACGGCCAACAGGCTCTGTCTGCGCCGGGTCATGCGCCGTCTCGCGGGCCGAAAAACACGCGCCCGTCCGACTCGACCCTCCACGGCCGGATGCTGTTGTAGTGGTAAGAGGTGCCGGGCCCCCGCGCCGCCATCAGGGTTTCCAGATCCGGCTGAACGTACCCGGTCTCGTCGGTCGCCCGGCTCATGAGCAGGGCTGGATCTCCGTCCCAGTTCCAAATGTGCCGGAAGCGCGTGGCGCACTTCGAGAGCACCGTATCCTGAAGCTGGGCGGGCACCCAGGTGTTCCCCCCGTCCGTGGTGATGTCCACACGGGTGATTCGGCCCCTGCCGCTCCACGCGAGCCCCCGAATCTCCCACCAGCCGGTATCCGGAAGTTGGTAAGGGAAGGTCGGAAAGGTGATCGTTGATTTGGCGTCCATCACCAGGCTGAACTGTCGCGCTGTCCCATCGGCCAAAGGGTCCGTGTATTTAGAAGTCTCTTCCCGGGTCATGGAAGGCCGGTCGGACGCCTCCAACCGGCGGATCCATTTGACTTGGGCGTTGCCCTCCCAGCCGGGAAGATGGAGTCGGGCGGGATAGCCTTGAGCCGGCCGGATCGCTTCGCCGTTCTGACCGTACGCGATCATGGCGTCGTCCAAGGCCTTCTCGACCGGAATGCTGCGGGACATGACCGCGGCGTCCCCGCCCTCGGCCAACAACCAAGTCGCGTCCGAGCTCAGGCCCACCTCACGTAGAAGAGTGGACAGCGCCACACCCGTCCATTCACTCGTGCTGAGCAAGCCATCGATTTGGCTGGGTGAACGGTCCTGGGCGGCGTTCCTGCTGTACGCCGCGCCGCCGTTTCCCGAGCACTCAACGAACCCGATGCGCGATTCGGCGGGAAACCGCTTGAGGTCGGCGAGTGAAAACGTCATCGGTCGATCCACCATCCCGTGGATCAAGAGCTCGTACCGATCCGGATCGATGGCGGGAACGCCTGCGTGGTGGCGTTCGAAGTGTAGGTCCGCCGGCGTGATGATGCCCCGAAGTTGCTCGAGCGGCGTTCTGGAGGACGCGGCTACCGCGGGGTTGCCCATGACTCGTCTGGGCTGTTCTCCCGGTGCCCGTTCGCCCAGCTGGCTGGTGGGCGCCCCGAGAATCTTGGTGGGATCGGCCTGCGCGACCTGCGGACCGGCAGTCTCCGGGGCTACGGTGAGTGCGTCGGCTTGGGTCTTGAGCAGGCCGCCTGCGATCAATCCTCCCGTGGCTCCCAACATCGTTCGTCTGGAGATTTTGCCCATCGGTCGACTCCTGTCCTCGGTGGCGCGCGCGTTTGGGGTGCGTACCTGTTTCGCGGTGGACGCACCTATCCTCGGTGGCCCGTGCTCTTCCGGCCAATAACCTCTGTCGAGGACCATGCCATTCGCAAGGCGGCGCCCGTGAGCTGCTCGTTGACACCCGGGTGGGCGGCGCCTAGCGTGAGAGATATGCGGTGGATAGGAAGGCGCTCGAGCGATCGATTAAATCCGGGTCTTGCGATCTGGATTGTGGCCCTAAGCGCGATCATTCCGGCTCTGGATCAAGACCTTTTGGCGTCGGAAAACGTGATCTCGTCGGGGGATCACGAGGCGTGCGAGCACCCCCACCACAACCACACGCTCTGTCTCCAGTTCGGAAAGCAGCGTTGGTCCGCTGGGTCATCTGAACCTTTGCAGGTGTCTCCGCCCGCTCCTCCTGAGACCGTCTCGGCGATTCCCGGCGGCCCGGTCGAGTGCCAGCGGCGAGTACCCACACACTCCCGCGCCCCACCGCACACCACCTGAGTACTTCCCTGCCCGCCGCAGGGGAATGACCAAGCACAGCCCTACAGCCGGAATTCGCCCAGGGATGTGCCATGTGGGTAGCCCGGATTAGGAGTCGGGTCGCCCGAGTCTCAGGGAGGTCCCATGCAAAAGGATTCACATACTGGCGCCGTTGTCGCGTGCCTGGCTCGGCGGCGTTTTTGGGCAACGTTCTTGGCGTTCACTGTAATCCTGGTTTTACGCCCGATCAGTGTGCGGGCGCAGAATGTGCCGGCCGCACAAATCGATTCCCTCAGAGCTGAACTGCTTCTAATGAGGGCCCGACTCGACAGTCTCGAGGGTGTGGTGGGCCGGGGGGCCGCGGGTGTGGCTGTGGCGGATCCGGAAGAGGAGACGGCGGATGCGCTCGCCCGACTTCGAGCGGCGGCTCGAGCAGCGGCGAGTGATGCGGCGGGGGACACACCGGCCCCTGCAGCCGGCACCCAGCAGTTCGTGCGTCGAGCCGGGTCGCTCCGGGCGCTGAACCCGGAGATCAGTGTGAACGGGGACGTGTATGGGTCCGTAAGAAGTGACGACCCAGGTGCGGAGAATTTCATCCCTCGCGAGTTCGAGTTGTCGTTGATCTCGGCGTTGGATCCCTTCACTCGTGCCAAGGTTTTTCTTGCGGCCGAGGAGGAGGGCGGTCGGATCGAGGTGTTTCCGGGGCCTGGTGGGGAGGAGGAACGTGAGGCCGGCCTGTCGGTGGAGGAGGGGTACGTCGAGTGGGTCGCGTTGCCCGGGGGTCTGGGCCTCAAAGCCGGACGCTTTTTCCAGCAGTTTGGCCAGCTCAACCGGTGGCACTCCCACGCCCTTCAGTTCCAGAGTCGGTCGCTCCCGCACCTGGCCTTCATCGGAGAGGAATCTTTGGCGCAAGACGGCCTGTCTGCTCATTGGCTTCTCCCGACCGCGGGGGCAGGAGCGTTCGAAGCCACGGCCGAGGTCACGCGGAGTCGTAACGAGATCCTTTTCGGGGACTCAAAGGGGCTCAGCTACCTTGGACACCTGAACGCCTTCTGGCAGATCTCCGGGTCGACCGACTTGGACCTCGGTGTGAGTGCTCTCTTCGGTGATCACGAGGACGTTGCCGGAAAATACGCGAGTCGATTGTTCGGCGCGGAAATGGCCTTCAACTGGGCTCCCCCCGAACGATCGCTCTACCGCGGAGTCGTCGTGCGAGCTGGCGTCATGCTCTCGGATCCCGGGGCTGTCAGCGGGTTTCCCGAGCCCGACACGGCGTTGGGATTCTGGTCTCTGGCGGAGATCAAGCTCTCCCGAAGTTGGATAGCGGGCGGCCGCTACGAGTGGGTAGAGAACCCCGCCGATGGCACCCAGTCGGCTTGGCTCGTGTCCCCCGCTCTTACCTACTGGCAAAGCGAATATGTCCGACTGAGAGCCGAGTACGATGTACTGAGAAACCCGGGTAACACGACCGGACAGTTTACGCTTCGGGTCACCTTCGCGATGGGCCCACATAGACATGAAACGTATTGAGGGGGTAGGACGATGCTGAGAGTTGTCGCAGTGCTGACCGCTTTGGGGTCGATGGTGGGAGAGGGCGCCGCACAGGATCCGGTTCGGGTCGTCACGACCCTTCCAGTCTATGCGGATCTAGTGGAAAAGATCGGAGGTGCTCAGGTAGAGGTGAGTGCCATCGCGCAACCGAATGAGGACGCCCATTTCGTGCGTCCCAAGCCGAGCTTCGCTCTCTCGATTCGGCGCGCCGACATGTTCGTCACGACGGGGCTCGATCTCGAGCTCTGGGCGCCTACGGTTTTGGCTCGGGCCGGAAACGCCGACGTGACAGAAGGAGGCAGGGGGTTCGTGACGGCCTACACGGGTATCGAACTGCTGGACATCCCGGTGGCCGCCGACCGAAGCGGGGGTGACGTGCACATTTTCGGCAACCCGCACCTTACGACCGATCCGCTCCGGGCTTTGCAGGTGGCTCGCAACATCACCGTGGGCCTCACCCGGGTGGCGCCCGACCGCACGGGACTTTGGAGCGCAGGACTGATCCGTTTGGAGAGGGACATACATCGTCGGCTGTTCGGAGCACGCCTCGTAGAACTCCTGGGGGGAGAGGTACTTGAACAGCTCGCGCTTCAAGGCACCCTTCATGCCTTCCTAGAGGTTGAGGAATACGAGGGTCGTCCACTTATCTCCGAGTTGGGTGGGTGGTTAGGTGTGGCCGAAGCGTTCAGAGGCCGCGATATCATCTGTTACCACAAGAACTGGACATACCTGGAGGACCGTTTCGGCGTGCGCTGTGCCGAGTTCGTCGAAGCGAAACCCGGCATCCCTCCGACGCCGGGACACGTGGCTTCGCTCCTGCAGAAGATGGCAAGCGAGAGGATTGGAGTAATTCTGGCCGCTTCCCATTACGACGAACGAAAAGTGGAGACCGTAGCCGAGCGCGGCGGGGCTCGTTCGGTTGTCGTTTCGATGAATCCGGGCGGGAGAACGGGCGCTGCCGACTACTTTGCGTTGGTGGACACTTGGATCGACGGGTTGGCCGCAGCGTTGGCCGGGTCCGGGCGTTGAGGCTCGTCCACCCGAGATCTTCGATTTTCTAGAAGGAGCAAGATGTGCTCGATCTCATGATTCCGCCCATCGTGGCGGGACTTGTGATTCTCTCGATCCACGCCTACCTGGGCCTTCACGTTATTGTCCGCGGCGTGATTTTCGTGGACCTCGCCTTTGCGCAGATCGCAGCGCTTGGCGCCACGGTGGGATTTCTCATGGGTGTCGAACATGACACACCGCTGGCTCTGGTGTTCTCTCTGGGTTTTACCCTTGTCGGGGCGCTCATTTTTTCATTCAGCCGTCTCGAGGACACCGTCGTCCCTCAGGAGGCCGTCATCGGCATCACCTATGTCGTGGCTTCGGCCGCGGTGATCCTGATCGCGGGGTTCACGGCGGAGGGGGCAGAACACATCGCCGAGACGTTGACGGGAACGCTGATATGGGTCGGGTGGCCAGAGATCATCCGCATGGCCGTGATCTACGTGATCCTCGGCGTGATCTACTTCATCTTCAGGAAACCTTTCCTGTCGGCATCACTGAAAGAGGCCACCTTGCCACGGGCCCGAGCTTGGGACTTTCTCTTCTACGTGCTCTTCGGAATCGTCATCACGTTTTCGGTGCCTGTGGCGGGGGTGCTCATGGTGTTCAGTTCCCTGGTCATTCCCGCAGTGGTGGCGTTCCTCTTCACGAGCCGGTTCAGCGTGGCGCTGTGGATCGCCTGGGGCGTCGGTTCGGTCACCCTCGTGACCGGTGTGGTGGCGTCTTTCCGCTTAGACATTGCGACCGGTCCGCTACTCGTTTGCATGTTCGGGGTGGCCGTGGTGGTCGGCATATTGATTCGCTTCGTGTCGGGTGTTCGCCCGGGTTCGGTCATTCGGCCTTGATCGTGGCTACCCGCCCGGAAGTCCCTCGGCCCTCAGGTCTGCGTCCGCTTTGCGGCCCGTTCGGACCACGATCTCCGGAAGCGCGCGTACGTCTTCCAGACCCGTGTTGAAGTTCACGATGCACGCCCTGA
>JAPYQK010000076.1 GCA_029941275.1 Longimicrobiales bacterium
CTTGAATGATGGTGGTCCCCTCACGGTTCAGCTGGGCGAGGAGATCCATTATCATGCGGCCCTGGCTCGAATGCAGACTTCCCGTTGGCTCGTCGGCAAGGATGACTTTCGGCTCGGCGATGACAGCTCTCGCGACGGCGACGAGCTGCTGTTGGCCGCCGGAGAGTTGTGAGGGATAGAGGTCCTTTTTGCCAACGATTTGGAATCGGTCCAACGTGTCGGCGACGATGGCTTGCCGCTCCTTTCGTTTCACGTTCCGGTACGAGAGCGGAATTTCGAGATTTTCGTAAACCGTGAGATCGTCGAGCAAGTGATATTGTTGGAAGACGAACCCGATATAGCGTTTGTTGAGTTCGATACGCGCACGAGGTTTCATCGCATGGGCGGGCTCCCCGGCGAGCCAATATTCGCCACGCCAATCGCCGTCGAGCATACCGAGGATGGAGAGCAGTGTCGACTTTCCAGCCCCCGATGGTCCCATGATCGTGATGAAGTCACCCGGATCGATATCGAGGTCGATCCGGCGCAGCACAAAGGTCTCGCCCGCGGCGGTCTTGTACGATTTCTCGAGGCCCTTCGTCTGGATCAGCGCCATGGCCTCAGTTGGTAAAGGATTGGCTGGATTGTCTATTTGTTTGTTTGTTAATGACTTAAGATGTTTCACTTAACAGGGTACACAAGGTATGCAGACCCCCTCGCCACCAACCCGCGTCCCAAAATCGAACACGCAGGGGAACCCGTCAACATGGGCGGACCCACCCGAGGGTGACGGATCACCCCAATATCACGGGAAGGGCGGCCCTAGGGCCGCCCTTCCCCAACACCCGCTCGTTGGAAACTTCCTGCAATGTCGGCAGAACGTGATCCTCTAGGCGTCGAAGCCGCTCTCCTCCAGTTCGTGCGCGTGCGCGGCCCGCTGCGCGGCCTCCTCGTCGACCACCTGGCCGTCGAACAAATGCACCGAACGATCGGCGACGGTCGCATATCGCGGATCGTGCGTCACCATGCAGATGGTCGCTCCCTCGTCGTGCAGTTCTCTCATGAGGTCCATGACCGCATTGCCATTTTTCGAATCCAGATTACCCGTCGGCTCGTCGGCCAGCAGGATGAGGGGTTTCCCGACGATCGCCCTCGCCACGGCCACACGCTGCTGCTGACCACCCGACAACTGGCTGGGGTAGTGGTTCATGCGGTGCGCCATCCCCACCCTCTTGAGGGCCGTGTGCACACGCTCCTTACGCTCGCCTCCCTCCATCCCTCTATATGTGAGCGGAAGCTCTACATTTTCGTAGACCGTGAGGTCTCTGATCAGGTTGAACGCCTGGAAAATGAAGCCGATGGCCTGGTTGCGGATCTTGGCCCGCTGTGAGGCCGTGAGGTTGGCCACAGGTTCGCCGTCGAGCAGATAGTCGCCGCCCGTCGGGGAGTCTAGAAGCCCGAGGATCGACAGTAGCGTCGTCTTGCCGCAACCCGAGGGCCCGGCGATCGACACGAATTCACCGGCTTTGATGTCCAAGTGAATGTCGGACAGTGCGTGGGTCTCCACCTCTTCGGTGTAGAACACCTTGCTGAGACCGTTTAGGTCGATTAGCCCGGATTCGCTGCCCTACTCTGCTGCGTTTTCCATCATTCCTCCCTTGGAACCCCACGAATACTATTACGAATGTTTGAATGGTCGGGATACCGGCCATCGGCCCGGACACGCGGTAAGCGCACCGACCAACTCCTAATTCCTCAAGCGAACCCGATCGAATCCGTCCCAGTTGGACATGTCCGACAGGATCACGATATCCCCCTCTTGCAGTCCTTCGATCACCTGGATCTCGTTGACCGAACTGGCCCCCAACGTCACGTTGATACGTTCGGCGAACTGACCGTCCTCGACCACTTTGAACATCCCCACACGCTGATTCGCCTGGCCATACGCGGGACGGCCGACGTACGTGACGTCGTCCAGCCTCTGGATGACCACGTTACCGTCGATGCTCATGTCGGACCGGGCGCTCCGTGGAAGATCGCGCGGAAGCGCAACGTCGATCGTCACAGTGCCGTTCTGCACCGACGGATCGATCCGCACGACCTGTCCAATGATCGTATCGTTCCGCGTGTCGATGTACGCGACTTGACCGGCGGTGATGTCCTGAGCCTGAGTCTGGGGAATCCGGACCTCGGCCTTCAGGCGCCCGGGCTGCACCACTCTGGCCAGCGTCTCGCCGGACTGAACCCACTGCCCTTCGTCGAGCGGCAGCTCAGCCAGGACCCCGGAGACACCAGCCGTGACCTCCATCGAATTCACTCGATTCCGGTTGAAGTCGACGATGTCGTCGAGACTCTCAATATTGATCTGTTGCGCCTCCACCTGGTCGATGGCCGAGACCTCCAGTAACGCCGACTGCACCTCCTCCAGTCGTACCCGTTCTTGTAGATCGGTCACGGCGTCGCCCGTTCTGGCCAACTCGGTAGCGGCGACCAGTTCGGGATTCGTGTCATAGAGACGCTGGTTGGTCGCGTGGTCCCGTAGCGCGTTCTGCAACTGGTTACGCAACTGGGCCAGAAGCCCCGCCTGGGTGAGGCGCTGCGTCTCCAAGTTCGATCGTGTCTGAATCAGGGTCGCTTCGGCGTTGTTGAGCGTCTGTTGGGCTTGGAGCAAGGCGACGTCTACATCGGGATTACTCATCCGGATGATCACCGAGTTCTGGTCGATCTCGGTGCCGGGTAAGACGACGATCTGCTCCACACGCCCGGCGGTCAAAGCGGTGACCCACCGCATCTGCTCCGGTACGAGCGTACCGGGCCCGCGGACCTGGCGCACCATGGTCCCGAACTGAACCGTATCCATCCACACGGTCGCCGCATCGACGGACGGCGCCGCCGGTTCGAGGTTCCGCAAGCCTATCGTAACCCCAAGTAGGGCCACGGTCCCGATCGACCATTGGAGGATCCGTTTTCTCGTTTTCGGTTTGGGATCGCGGGCAATGTCCACGAAAACCTCACTTCTCTAAGTGTTTCGACCGGGATGCCTTGGGCCGCCCAGCCTCCGATTCGTCCTTACTCTCCTACTCTTCTCATCCTTCGGGTCTGAGCCGTTGGCCCACAGCGTTCTCGAGGTTGGCAAGCTCGATGTGGAATGCGTAGATGCTGTCCAAGTAGGCACGCTCCCCATCCGCCATGGTACGCTCGGCGTCGAGCAGAACCAAGAAATTGTCCGCGCCCAGTGTGTATCGTTGCTGCGACAACTCCAGTTGTTCGGTGGCCACCCCACGGTTCCGCTCCTCGACCTGCACGACTTCGTACGCGGTAGTCAACGCGTCGTACGCTGCCGTTACGGCCGTCCGGAGACGTAACTCCTCGGCCCGTAGAGAATACTCGGCGTCCTCGAGCGCGTTGGCGGCCTGTGACACCTGGCGTTCCCTACTGAACCCGTCGAAAATCGGAATCCGCACATTCAAGGCCAACGAGAACGGCTGGTTCGTGAAGTTGAACGGAAAAGAACTGTTCGCATCCAGAATCCCCTGCCGGTCACCGGTGCTGAGCGCCAACCCTGTACAGTCCTGAGGGAAGCCCGCGAGGGGCAAACTCAACCCCGCCGATATGTCGTTGAACGTGTTGCAGTTCTCGAGAGCCCGGCCAATGCCCGCTTCGGCAGCCTGGACGTTGAACGAACCGTTCTGGATCTGCTGCGTAAAGCCATCGACGGAGCCAGTCACGGAAAGGTTGGGGAAATACTGCCCCCGGACCTGCCGGAGGTTGGCCCGTCGAGCCCCTTCATTGGCCACGGCAGCGTTGAGCCCAGGGTGCGACTCGAGAGCGATAGAAATCAACTCCCTACTCGTCCATGTGGGGCGAAACACTTCGAACTGGCTCACTAGCTCCACTTCCGTGCCGAGATTGAGACCGACCGTCTCCAGGAGTCCGAGTGTCCCTACTCGCTGGGCCGACTCGGCCCGTAGTAGCGCTACGGAATCCCTGCCAACCTGGACTTGAGCTTGCCGCGCATCGGTTACGATGGCAGCCTGCGCGTCCACCCGCGCTTGAGCGATCTCCAGATTCGTGATCGAACGCTCGACCTGGCTGCGGGCGACCGTCACTTGGTCTCGCGCACGCAACGTCGTCATGTATTGAAACGTGACGGCGGACTCCATCGCAAACTCCGCCACCTCAGTAAACGCACGGGCGGCATTTTGCTCCGCTTTGGCGCTGCTGAGACCGAACAACGTGTTCCCGTTCAGCGTGTACGTCGCTGAAAGTTGGTAAAAGGACTGATACAGGGCTCCCTGGCCCACTCCACCGGTAGTGATGGTCCCGATCCGGTCGACGCCGGGGGAGCGGTACCTAGCTTGCCCGAACGCCGTCACCGACGGAACGAAAAGATTGCTCGTCGCCTGTCTCACACCCCAATCGGCCTGGGCCTCGTTGTTCTGCGTTTGCAGGAACGTTGGATTGTTCTCACGAGCCAAGTCGATCGCCTCGTCCAACGTGAGGCGCTCCGCCTCCTGTCCCAGCGCCATCGCTGCAGTGAGCAGAAGCGCCCCGGAGGTCATGGTCAACACCTTCTTCACTCGCCCATCCTGCCAATCCGCCATTGGTATCACCCTCGATCTCGTCTGCATCGATCTCCGCTGCATGCTTAGGTGTTCATCCATACAAAACGAGGCCCGATCGGAGCCAGCCCAAAAGCCAACCCATTCACCACCCCCGTGCACCGCACCCCCCGATCGGACCTCGCGACACTCGAATTCATGTCACTCACTTAAGGAAGGTTCGTGCCAAACACGGTATATCTCGGTAACGCCTTATGCCATTTATGTTTAGTCGGATTCGCGGCTCTGTCTCGGAATCCGGCCAAGCGCCCACCTATGGGACGCCGATCCCAATATCGGACACCAACGTGTTCGCACAGCGTGCTCCGCACCTCATTGTTCTCAACTCCTGAAGATCGCATCGGTGGACGAGCTATGTTTTCGAACAAGCCGGAATTTCACTCACCTCGGTGCATGCGGACAACGAAGGGCATGCTTCCTGCATCCCTTTGAGACTTCTATCTTGGCGCGGCAAGACGACCCCAACGGGAGCGGATTCAGAAGCATGGTCACCGAGAACACGCTTTGCGAACTGGATCGTCGTCTCGGCGCCGACCGGATGGAGGTTGATGCACCACTCGCCCCACTGACCACATTTCGTATAGGGGGCCCGGCGGACAGGCTCTTTCACGCCCGCACCCCGGAAGATTTGGTCGAGTCCATCCTGGTCGCTCGTGACCTCGGCGTCCCACACTTCCTCCTCGGGAAAGGCGCCAACGTACTCGTAGGAGACCGAGGTTTTCGCGGTCTAGTAATCCGCTCCGAAGTGGGAGGGATCGACTTCCTGGGCGATGGCCGAGTTCGGGCGGGGGCTGGGGTGGAGACCCATCCCGACCTCATCGAGGTGACGGTGGAGCGGGGGCTGGGCGGACTGCATCACTTCGTCGGAATCCCGAGCACGGTGGGTGGGGCCATGTGGCAGAACCTGCACTTTCTTTCGCCCGCGCCTGAAAGATCCCGTACCATCTTTATCGAAGAGGTGGTCGACTCCGCCGAGATCCTCTCAGAGGATGGAGAGCGACGCACGGTGGATCGAGAATATTTCCGGTTCGGCTACGACTACAGCGTCCTGCACGAGGGGGATGACATCGTCCTTACGGTCGACTTTCAATTGGTCCCTGCTCCCTCGGAAGAACTGCGTCGGGTGATGGAGGACAACCTTACTTGGCGAGAAGAACGCCATCCCGACCTGACCGTATACCCGAGTGCGGGTTCCATCTTCCAGAAGATCGACGGGATCGGCGCCGGGCGGCTCATCGACGAGTGCGGCCTCAAGGGCCACGTCGGAGGCGGTGCCCAGATTTTCTTGAAACACGCCAACATCATCGTTAATCGGGGGGACGCCACTGCTGCGGACGTCAGGGCGTTGATCGACCTCGCTCAGACACGAGTCGCATCACAACTCGGACATGAACTCGTGCCGGAAATCACGTTCGTGGGGGAGTTCTGAGCCTCTAATCCAGGTGTTCCCGCCTCCAGGTGTTCCCGCCCAAGAAGGCTTTCTAACCGGCTCGCTCGGCGATCTCCAGCAGTAGGTCAGGATCAAGCTCGTGGCTACCCGTGTGCGTCAGGGTCTCGAAAGGGATTCCCCACTCCCGGAGCCTCGCCTCCTGGGAAGAATGGACGTCCGCGGAGAAAAACTCGTCCTCGAGTCCGCGCACCAAGATCACCTCCGCGGACTTCATCCGACCGATCCCCCTCTCTAGATCAAGGTCGTGGGGGGGATACCCGCCCCATAGGATGATTCGTTCGACGGTGGCGTCGCTCGCCGCCACCCATCTGCACACGGTTTGGGCACCCTGGGAGAACCCGAACACCGTTAGGCGCGGGCTAGCGCCAATCGCCTCGGCCACCTCACTGACAACGGCATCGAGAAAGCGGACATAGTCGGCGATCTCGTTTTCCCGATCTTCCCGAGTCATCCATGAGGCACCGACCGGGACCTCTTTGCCATGGCGGCCCGCGGCCGGGTCGTGCAAGTAAAAGCGTGAGGAGCCCTCGGGAGCCACGATCAGCCGCGCTCCGTCGTCCAACCCTGTGAAGCGGGGCAGGAAGCGCCTGGCAAGTTGCCGGTAGCCATGGCAAACCAGCCAGAGTTCCGAGGGAGACGGCGCCGAGCCGAGCGTGTAGTAGCGGGCGGTTCGGCTTACCCGAATATGCTGCTCCTTCACGGCCCCTTCACGTCGTCACCCGCGTCGCCGAACGGTAGTTTTCCGATAGGAACCTCCGACGACTACCGTCCGGGTCCGCGGCGATTCGAATAACCGTTTGAATTTCGAATGGCTCGAATTGGGAGGACATGTAACCGTAGGCTGGAAGCGGACGTCGTATTAGTGTAGGAGCCTCCCTCTGATGTGGTAACCGCACCTGTGGTGACCGCACCGGTGGGATCCTCAACCAGTTCGGAGGATCGGACTGCGCCGAAAGTTGATGGCGGGCCGGTCAGTGGGCAACCGTGAGGAGGACGGCCTCGGCGCGAGGTCAGTTTGGAGAGATGACCATGACGCACATCGTTCCGGAGGTCGGACACCGCGCGATCCGGTTGTTGGCCCTCGTCGCCCTGGCCCTGCTCGGCTCGATCGTGCCCCGCGCGGCCCGGTCACAAACGCCGGACTCACTGGCTTCTCGCCCAGATCCACAGATCGCTTCTACCGATTCGTTGGCGCTCTCTCCGGACTCCCTGGCACCTTCGCCCGAGTCGCCGACGCCTCCACCGGACTCGCAGACCCCATCCCCGGATTCCTTGACGTCTTCGGCGAATGGACTCGCCTCGGCTCCGCCCCAACCCAAGACCAATCCGTTCTCCGGTTTCGAGACTCATTTTCTGTCGAACGGACTCAAGGTTTGGTTCAAACCGATGCCGGGCGCCCCAAACGTCTCGATCAGCGTCGGGGTGCCGTACGGATGGGACGCGGATCCTCGTGGGAAGGAGGAGCTCGCACACTTTACCGAGCACATGCTCTTCTCCGATCACCTCGGCCAAACGGAACAGGAGATCAAGGAAGCCATCGAGGGCATCGGGGGCCGCCGCAACGGATTCACGACACCGGACCATATGTGGTATTACGTGACGCTCTCCAAGGAGCACGGGGTATTCGGCATCGAATGGATGTCTCGCCTGATGTCCCCCCACGCTATGGACCCGGGAGTCGTGGCGCGAAACCGCCAGCCGGTCGCGTTGGAGATCAACGCCCAGCCCCGTGAGTTCTTCGAGCAGGCGTGGGCCCTGCTTAATCCTTCCTGGCTCTTGCCGAGCGATTTTTGGCGCAGTGAGTTCGGAATGGACACTCGAAACGGGCGCCGGTACGACCGCTGGGCCAGCTTGCAACGGATCACCCCCGAGGACGTCACCGAGTTCTACGAGCGTTACTACGCCCCGGGCGCGATGACGCTCACGGTCATCGGCGACCTCACCCGAAGCGAAGTCCTGGAGGTGTCGGAGCGCGCGTTCGGGTCCCTGGCTCGACGGCCCGTGTCCCCCACAGAGGTGGACATCGAGGACCCCGATCGGCGAAGCACAGTCTCGTATTGGGGCTTCGGCCCCAACGTGCGGTATACGGCCCGGCACAAATTCTTCAACAGCGGCGCCGAAGACGACCTGATGATGTTGTTCGTCAGGGATCTATTGAGGCGCCGCCTGAATCAACGACTCCGATACGGGGAGCAGAAGGCCGTCTACGGACTCCAAGTGACCACAGCCCAGCGCGGGCCGGGGGGGTACCTCCAGATTCGGGGTTCCATAGACCGAGAGGACTACGAATTCGCCGAAGACGTCATCGAGGAGGAACTGACCAGCCTGCGGAACGGGACCTTGCCACCCGACGAATTCGAGGCGGACCGAACCGCGTTGGTCGAGCGCCTTCGCGGGGAGAATCTGACGGCGGAAGCTCTCAATTTTTGGGTGTTCCGAAATTTCTACGACCCGGTCAAACACAGGGACTTCCCTGATCTGATTTCTTTCTTCGAGGGGGTGACCCAAGCTGAAGTGGCATCGTTCGCCACGCGCAGCTTCACGCCCGAGCGTGAGGTCACCACGCTCATCCGTGTGCAGCCGGTGAGCCAGGGACTCCTCGCCGCAGCCGCCCTCTTGCTCGTGTTTCTCACGGTGCGGACGGTCGCGTGGGCGCTCACGCGACCGGTGACCATGCGTGAGATCACATACGTGGCCCGGTTCCGTATGCCCATACTGCTTCGGATCGGCGCCCTCTTGGTGTTCGGTGGCGTGTGGATCATCCTCGCTCGGCTGAGCGTGTTCGTGGTTCAGTTTCTTGCACTCGCGTACCTCGTGACGGTTGACGACTACACGATCCGCATGGTTGGGTACGCACTC
This sequence comes from Longimicrobiales bacterium, assembly GCA_029941275.1. GTDB lineage: Bacteria > Gemmatimonadota > Gemmatimonadetes > Longimicrobiales > Gaopeijiaceae > UBA822. Next base: position 8,911 of record JAPYQK010000076.1, read on the forward strand.
ATGCTCGTTACGGCGATCGTGCTCTCCATCGTGTACCTCTCCCGCTTCCCGAGGAAACTGCTGGTGTTTCCCGACCATCTCCGCGTCAAATCGCTGGCTTACCGCTCACGCGTGCTTCGCCCAGAGGACGTAGAAGAGATCTCTACACGCCGTATCCACCAGGTTTGGCTTACGAAGATGTTGTTCCGGTGTGTCCCGCTCACGTTGGGTCTGGCCGGTCCGGGGATCTACCTCCGTCCTACAAAAGGCAAGGCCTACTTCTTCCGCACCAGAAACAACCGAGAACTGATCGATGTCCTGGGCGCATGGTGGGGGCAATCGGTGTCTCCGGCCAAGAACGAACCGCGTAAGCCGGTGCCCGCGCCAGACATCACACCGGATCCAGCCTCCGCACCACGCCCCAAGTCCGCAAAGAAGGCGCGCACTACATCCGACAAGAAGCGGCCTGCGGTCACCCAGGATCCACCCCCGAAGCAAAAGGTGGAAGCACCCGAAGAAGAAATCGACTACGACAGCATTGGATTGACGGACGCGGAACTCGAGGAGTTGCTCGGCGATACGCCTCCGCCGGAGTCGGACGCCTAGTCCGCGAATGAGCTCAAGGATAGTGTCCTGTGTTAGATCCGCCCGAATTCGGGAACCGCTGCATCGGATTTCTGACTCAGAACACTAGGACACAGTTTCAAAGCGCCAGTCGCGTCAAATCTCTCCCGAAGCGCACACGCACCCGAATGAGTAGAAAGATCGCCACCGCCCCGAGGCCCGCCGCCATCCCCCACCAAAGGCCCAACGGCCCGAGACCTCCTGGAAAGGCGAGATAGAGGCTGACGGGCAACCCGATCATCCAGAAGCCCACCAAGTTGACCAGCATCGGGGCGAGCGTATCCCCCACACCTCTGAGAACGCCGGACCCCACCGCTTGGAGACCGTCGAAGACTTGGAAAATCCCCGCAACAGGGATCAGCGTGGCAGCCAGCCCCAGCACTTCCAGATCGGGCGTGTAGATGCGCGCCAGGAGCCCAGGGATCGCCAGAAACATGATCCCAGTGAACGTCATTACCGTGGCTGCGACCACCAACCCCGCCCCAGCGGAACGCCTGGCCCGTTCGGCGTCCCCGGCCCCGACTGCCTGCCCGACGAGAACCGTGGTCGCCTGGGTCACACCGACCGCCATCATGAAAGTTATGCTCGCCAAGTTGATCGCCACTTGGTGGCTCGCCATCGGGATCGTTCCGAGCGACCCCATCAGAATCCCGATCATCCCGAAGACCCCGAACTCGAGAAAAAACTGAATCCCGATGGGAATCCCGAGTCGGGACATCGCCATGAGAGCTCGGAAATCGAACGCGTCGGCCCGAATGGGTCGGACATAGGATCGAATGAGTGGCCAGGACGTCCCCACCAGGGCGAGAAACATGAACCATCGGCTAAACATCGTCGCCCATCCGGAGCCGATGGCTCCCAGCGCGGGTGCACCGAGGTTCCCGAAGATGAGTATCCAATTAAAAAACACGTTGGCGAAGTTCGCCAGAACAATCACGACCACGATAGGCGCCACCCGACCCATCGACTGGAGGCTCTGTCTCAATACGACGAAACAGAAAAAGGGCAGCACGCCCGGGATGGACACCAGTGCGTAGTCGGCCGCAATCGGGATCACCTCCGCAGGCTGACGAAGAAAGGTCAGCAGCGGGCGTCCGGGCATAAGCAGAAACGAACTGACGACGGCCAGTCCGATGGCGATTATGAATCCTCGTTGAAGCGCCCGAGCGATCCCGGAGCGGTCGCCGGCGCCGAAGGCCTGTGAAACGAGGGGATCGAGCGCGAACAGCGTGCCCAGCCCAAAGCTCGTCGTCAGGAAGTAGTAGAGATTGCCGAGCGCGACCGCGGCAAGGTCTCTGGGTGAGACGTGCCCCACCATGACCGTGTCCACGGCCCCCATGAGAATGAAACCCACCTGGACGGTCGCCACGGGCAACGCCAGGCGAACCAACGAAGCGAGGTGGTCCCTCGAGGGAACCATCAAGCGAATGACGTGCATGGATGTGAACGATCTTAGGAGTATATAAAAGGACCGCACCGGGCCCCGGCGGGGTCCGGCGCGGCGAGGAACAATAATACATTGATTCGGATCTACGGCGAGACGGGCTACAGCGTCTACGGAGGCAGATCGGCCTCCGGCGTAACCGGTCCTTCACCCTGGGGCGGGTCCCCTTGCGGCCCGTCCCCTTGGGGTCCTTCGCCTTGCGTCCCTCCCCGGTCCTCCCCGAGCTTCCGAGTGATTCTGAGAGAACGATCCCGCCTGATTTCCATTAAGAGCGAGCGCTCGGCTTCCGATTCGTCCATTTCGGACTTGGGCAATCGCATCCCGGGAAATCGCATCCCGCGTCGTACCGAAAAGAAGGACACGAGCGTTCCGGGCCATCCCAAACACAACGCCGCAAAGCGCTTGAAGCCCCGCTCGCCGTCACGGACGCAAGAACGATAGGTGACGTTCGCGGTGATCCAAACGAACGAAGTCAGTAACGCTTCCAGCACCAGCCCCCTCCCCCTCTCATGATCTGATGATCGCCCCACCCCAAGCGCCCATAAATCGAGAACTCCGCGACGTAGCGCACCCACCTATACCCGGGCGGCGGTGATTGGATCGGGTCTGCACCAACACGCACGTGACGGGGGAGGTGCCGAGCAGAGATTCCGTTGGATCCCCGGCCGACAAAGGGTAGCTCCAGGGGCCGTCCGCCACCGGCAAAATACTGTTAACGGTTTGGTCTCCATTGGCGATACTGTTGAACAGAGCGGAGCCTATCTCCAGGTCCCTACTCCCACCAACGGAGAACCACATGACACGCGCATTCGCGGTCGCACTGGCCGGGCTGATCTATCTTCCGATGACGGTTCATGCGCAAACCGATTACGACGATCAGGTTCGGGATTTCTTGGCTACCTCCGGACGAATCATCCTCGATCCGCAGGGATTTCAGTCGACGCACGAAGTCTACACCGGCTCCTTGGCCGCCAAC
>JAPYQK010000077.1 GCA_029941275.1 Longimicrobiales bacterium
GTGCTGGCCGAGGCGCTCGCCCGTGGCCTCCCGGTCGTGAGCACGCGGGGAGGCGCGGTCCCGGACACCGTCCCCGCCGAGGCCGGTGTGCTCGTGCCACCCGGGGATGTAGGGGCCCTGGCAGCGGCCCTGCAGGAGCTACTGTCAGGCTCAGAGGGGGCCGCCCGTCGGAAGGAATTGGCCGGCGGATCACTCCGCCACGGCCACTCCCTTCCCACCTGGGACGAAGCGGCGCTGGCATTTGAACAAGCTGTCCTGGAGCTTTGTTCGGATGGCTGACGAGACGTTTTCGTCCGACTGGCTGGCTCTACGTGAGCCGGCGGACCATCGCTCGCGGTCGACCGATCTCATCGCACCCCTCGCCGAATGGTGGGCCGCCCGTACGGGCCGGCATGTACTCGACTTGGGCAGCGGCACTGGATCCAACCTCCGTTACCTGGCACCCCGGCTCCCGGGTGAGCAGGCGTGGACGCTGGTCGACCGGGATGCCGCACTGCTCGACCGTGCGACTTCCGCGGGGGTCACAAGCCCCGGAGTGGGCCGTGTCGAGCCAGACTCCGAAACGGTCCCCGAGGGGCTCGGCTCCGGAACGGTTCCAGGGAGGTCTGGCTCCGGAGCGGTTCCTCGGGGACATGACTCGGGAGCGGTTCCGACGGGGGTCGGCTCCGAGGTGGTCGCCCTAGAGTGCGTCGTTGGTGAGCTGGACCCAGAGGGATTGGTACGCGTCCCCGAAGCCGACCTCGTGACGGCTTCTGCGTTACTGGATTTGGTGACACACCAGTGGTTGGAGCGGCTTGTTGAGGCGTGCCGGGCGGCCGGGAACGCCGCGCTGCTCAGCCTGACGTGGGACGGCACGATGACCTGGGGCCACCCCGACCGGAACGACCACCCCGCCGCGGACGCCGAGAAACCTGCAGACGGGCTCGTCGCCGAGGCAGTCCGGGACCATCAACTAAGGGACAAGGGGATGGGCCCAGCACTTGGACCGGCGGCCGGACCGGCGGCGGAGGAGGCATTCCGAGCGGCTGGCTACGACACCTGGCTCTTGTCAAGCCCGTGGCGCCTGGGTGCCGGCGACGGGCTGCTGGCTCGAGCGCTGATCGATGGGTGGGTGGCCGCCGCATCGGAGGAGCGCCCTGCAGATGCTCAGCTCATCCGGGACTGGGCCGAGCGTCGCCGAGCGTCGACCTCAACTGGGTTCACGCTCGAGGTGGGGCACGTGGACCTGCTGGCTCTCCCACCTGGGCCCGTCGATGGGTGATCCCCATTCTCTCCACGATTCCGAAGGGCCGGGGGGGTCCCAAACCCCGGGAGGATCCCAAACGCCCCGAGACTCTCGAGAGAGGCGAGAGCCCAGGCGCTCCGTAGTCCCGACCCTCCTCCGCATCGGGGTGAGCGTCGCTCTTCTGACTCTGCTGGCCTGGCAGCTGGACGCATCGGCCGTAGTGGACCGCCTCACCGGGTTCGACGGGCGTTGGGCGCTCCTCGCCGTCGCGATCTCCTTACCACAGATCGGACTCCTCGCGTACCGATGGCGATTCACGGCGGGCCGGCTCGGGCTTGACCTTCCGTTCGGAACGGCACTGAGGGAGTATTACCTCGCGATTTTCCTCAACCAGGTTCTTCCCGGCGCCGTCATGGGGGACGTCTCTCGCGCGTGGCGCCACGGGCGTGCCGGACCGGAGCGCCGCATCGGCCCCGCCGCCCGAGCCGTGATCCTGGAGCGCGCTTCAGGGCAGGTAGTGATGGGCGTTGTCGCCGCGCTATCCCTGGCGAGCCTTCCGTTGGCGTTCAACGTCGTGCCAACGCCGGTGGCCCTCGCCACCTTGGGAGTCGTGATCGCCGTGCTGGCCGCCCTCTTCGCCTTTCGCCGGCGACCTCGGGACGGTCCTCTGGCCATTTTGGGACGCGACGTCCGTGTTGCGCTTCTAGCCCGCGATGCCCTGCCGGCTCAACTCATCAGCTCCACGTTGGTGGTAGGCACATACCTCGCGACGTACGTCGTGGCCGCACGCGCAGTGGGGGTGAGCACCCCCTTGTGGACGCTCCTTCCGCTAGTCGCGCCCGTGTTGCTGAGCATGCTCATTCCAACGACGGTCGCGGGGTGGGGAGTGCGTGAAGCCACCGCTGCGGCCCTGTGGGGTGCCGTGGGGCTCACGGTGGTGGACGGGGTGGCGATCTCGGCGGCTTATGGGATCCTGGTGCTGGTCTCGAGTCTTCCGGGGGCGTTCGTCCTTCTAGCTACGAGAAAAGATCGAGAGGGCGATCCGTCCTCAGAGAGAACCCGCGAATTGGACAGACCGGAGGGGAGGGGCTAGAGGGGCTTTTTTCGCTGCCAAAGGAGTCTGGATAGGTCGAATACGCATCATATCGTGCCCAATCCTGACGGGGGTTGTGGTACGGGCAGACGCGCGGCCTCCTGGAGGTTTGTGACCAAGTCCTCGCGGTAGATGCGTCTCCCGACATGATCGCTCTTGCAAGAGCGAAGCTAGGGAAGAGCGGCATCGACTATCGGGTGGCCGACCTCCTTGCCTTCCCTGACCTGGGGACCTTCGATGTGGTGTTCTCAACGTTTTGGATTTCTCACGTACCACTTGAGCTCCATGACGATTTCTGGCCATGGGTGGCGCGATCCCTGGAGATTGGGGGCGAAGTCATCTTCCAGGACAGTATCGCCCAGGGCCCGGGCGGTGGTGGTGACTGCCGTCGCCTTCCTTCGGGTAAGACCTTTCAGATCGTCAAGAACGCCTACGACTTCGATCGCTTGCTCGAAGTCATGAGAAGCCACGGTCTCGCGGGCACGGTCAGGATGACTTCAAGAACCGTCTACCTGCTCAACGCCCAGCGAAGTTGAAAGTCAGAGGCCCGAGCTGCATCTAGCACAAGTCGAGATCGAAGAGGAGGTCATCCCCAAGAGGCACGTGGCGGCACTTGGCTCGCAGGGCCTGGTCCAGGGATTCGATCGATGGCAGGGTGATCCCGGGACGGCCCGAGCCAATCAACATGGGGGCGACTGTGACATGGAGTCGGTCGAGGAGCCCAGCCTGGAGAAACCTCGACACCGTCACTCCTCCCCCTTCCACCAGCACCCGACGAAGACCGCGGGCGCGAAGTGCTTCCAGTACGGCCTCCGGCTCGAAGCCCTCTGGACTCGGAGTCGGAAGCGTGAGGACCTCCAGGGCCAAGGGATCACCCCCTCCGGTGTGTGAGGAGCCGGCCGACGGGCCCCGTCGCACCACAAACGTCCGAGCCACCCCGTCCGACAAGGCCTGGCAGTCCTGTGCAAGGCGGCCATCCGGGTCGAGCACCACCCGGACCGGATTCTCGCCCTCCACCTCTCGCACGGTAAGCTGAGGATCGTCCTGCGCCACGGTTCCGGCCCCCACGATAACGGCGTCGAACAGAGCCCGGAGTCGGTGGAGGCGACGGATGTCCTGTGGTCCGGTGATGTAGTGCGACTTCCCGCTCTCGGTTGCAATCCGGCCATCCAAACTCTGGCCGAGCTGCCCGATGACGAAATCGGGGGCGAGGATCAGCGGCAGGTAGAGGTCAAGTAGATCTCGCGCGGCCGGCGTGGGTGGGTGCGACAGGTCCCGGGCTCCCGACTCGCCCAGCTCCAGCCAGAACTCCGGGCGCGTGGGATGAGCCACACGACGAGGCCCAAGCTCGGAAACGCCGCTTGCAGCCGCTGCGCTTGGAACGGCGCTCGGAACCGGAGCGCCTGGGGCCGAAAGGCTTGGAACCGCAGCGCTTGGGAGGGATGCGCGAACCAACGTCCAGGCGACATCCTCGTCGAACCGGTGAGCGGCTTCGTCAAGCGGGACGGCAGCGTCACTCACGGGACGTCTACCTCCAACCGGTCCAGCGGGAACGCTCGCGCGTCTTCGATCACTTCCGCGAGAATTTTTCCATAGTGCGACACAAAACGCGCCCCGACATCGGCGTCGGCAAGAGTAGCGTCCCCAACCACACCATCGGGGTTGAGATCGCCGGCGAGCCATGAGAACGAGGCCGGCCCCTCAGGAGCCACCCACCGTAGCGATTTTTCCAGCTCCTCGCCGAAGGAGGGGGCTTGAGCCGCTTCGGAGGTGCGCACCAGGTTCGGTCGGAGATGCATCATCATGGCGGTCTCCACTGCCCCGCCGTGGATGCCGTGACGCCACTCCCCCTCGGGGAGATCCACGTCTTCCGGCCGAGGAAAACGGAACCAACTCGCGTGCACCACGAGCATTCCCAGCTCATCACGAAGACGGAGCCCGGCCGACTCCAATGCATGCCGGTTTCCACCGTGACTGTTGCTCAATACGAGCCGTCGCACCCCGACTTGTGCCAGGGCCTCGCCTGTCGCCTCGATCAGAGCGGAGAGCTGCTCCGGCTCGAGAGAAAGTGTTCCCGGGAAACGCGTATGCTCCCGGCTGCAGCCGATCGCTTGCGGCGGTAGAGCCCAGGCCGGGAAATCCCCCGGAAGACATCGGAATGCTTCCGTAAGCAAACCCAGTCCGATGTCGAGGTCGGTGGAGAGGGGCAGGTGCGGTCCATGTTGCTCGATCGCGGCGACCGGAAGGACGACCACCGGATCACTCTCCTCGATCGCATCGGCGTCCACCGTCGTTTGTGTCTGCCACCACCGGATCGCAGCGTCAGTCATCGTCTACTTCCCCGGCTGAATTTGCTTCCCGCGAGCCGTCTGCTTCCGCGGCGGCGCCTCCGTCTGCGGTCAATCGGGCGTAAACGTCCCCCGACGAAACACTCCCCTCCCGATCCTTCAGCCAGGCGACCATCTCATCGGCCGCGAGCCACCGCTCCGATATGAAGCTCCTCTCCTCTCCTTCGATCGCGTTGAACTCGTACGCACCCAGCGCCTCGAGTCTCCGCACGCACGTCTCGGCAACGTCTAAGGCCCAGGACGCGAACTCGACGGAGAGCGCCGGGATACGATGATTCAAGCCCGCCAGTACTTCGGCCTCGTACCCCTCCACGTCGATCTTGCAGAAGTTGGGAAGCCCAGTGTGCTCGATCAGGGCGTCCAAGGTCGTCACGGGCACCTCCAAAGACTCGTCCCAACGTACGTCGCGGAAGCCCGCGTCTTTTGTCGGCAGCGTGCTCGGCCAATCCTCGGCCAAGGAGGACACGGTCGGCGTACCGTGGCTCAACGCCAAACGAGCGGTACCGACGGCGCGCCCCACCGCCTCCGCACGAACCGAGACATCCCGACTGCGTCCAACCAGCAGCTCGAGCCAGCGGCGCACGGCGGGTTGAGGCTCCAGAGCCACCACCCTCGCGCCCAGGCCCCGGAAGGCCTGAGTGCGGTCACCCAAATGCGCGCCAACGTCGAAAACCAGATCCCCCGCTCCAACGAACGGTCGATACAACTCCCGAAGCCCACGCTGTCGACCCGGCCGCCAGTAAATGATCAACGAGCGGGTCAAGCCGAGCCACTGCGCCAAGCGACGCCTCACCGCACCGGCCCCTCGCCCGGGCTTCCCTCAGAGATTGGACTCGGGTCTCCGCCGGAAGTTTCGTCGGTACTCGCATCAGTAGTTACCTGGGCGTCCACATCAGAAACTGCGTCGGCGTCCCCGTCTGGAGTGGCTGCGGCATCCCCATCAGAGGTTGCAAGGCCGTTTCCGTTAGGGACGATGACGACGTTCCCGCCCCCAAAGGGGGGCCACATCCGACCCAGCGTCCCGTCTCGGAGCACCAACTGGTGGCGCAGCACCTCCGCGATGTGAACCGCCACCATCGCCACGAGCAGGAAAATCGAGAAGCGGTGTACCAGAGATGCCCACAAAGCGACTTCGGGCATCAGAGGCAGCAGCGTCGGCAGCCCGAGCGCATCCATCATCTCGATCGGGAAGCCCTCGCCGACGACACGCACGTACCCACTCCCTGCGACGACGATCAGGACCACGTAGATGGTGGCGTGCGCCGCGGTCGCGATGCGTCGCTCCTGCTCAGGAATGGTCGCCGCCATGGGCGGTGCCGCGTGGGTCAGCCGCCAAAGCGCCCGTGCCAGAACGATGACCAGCAGCACGGTACCGAGTCCCTTGTGAAGGACGAAGAGTCGGTCGATCGACCCCTGCTCGAGGGCGGGCGCGATCATCGCGATCCCCGCCGGGATCTGCACCAGAAGGAGTAGAAGGACCAGCCAGTGGAAGATCCGGGCTCCTGTGCCGAAGCGCTTCGTCACGTTCCCTCCGTCGTTGAAAGAGCCGCGGAGCCCGAAGCAACGCCACTGAACGCCCTGACGAACCACTCCCGGAACTCGTCCATGCGAGGCGTAGATCCCTCCGGATCAGGAAAAGCGCCCGGGCGGAATCCCCACTCGACGAAAGGCTCGAGCAGGATGGGGTCCCGGGCGATGACGTGCACCGGAACGTCGGGGCCTATCGCCCCGGTCACCCATGGCGCCGCTTCGTGGTCGCCGAGGACCACCAGAAGCGTCCGCTCGTCTAGAAAACGTTCGGCGAACTGGGCCATCGTTTGCAGCGAATAATCCAGCGAACGCGCGTAGTTCTTCCGTAGCACCTCGGTGTTCCACCATATCTGCTCGGGAGGGTACCCCTCCCGACGGTAAGGGAGGAAAATCGCCCCTTCTGCCACCGAATCCCACTCCACGATGGGTAGGACGGGGGTCCAGGGCGCGTGGCTGCTCACCATACCGGCTTCGACGAACAGCGGAGTCGTCGCCTCGGCAACGATCTCTCCGACGAACGACCACGTGAATTGGTCCGGCATCGTGACCCAGTAGAACGGAGGGCCGGAGTAGGGGATCGAGGCCTGCGTGTATATGTCGTCATAGCCGAGTCGCGTCCCCTCGGGCCAACTGGTGGTGATCGCTGGCATCACCGTCGCGGTCCGGTAACCCGCCTGATGGAAGTCGTTCACCAGCGTTTTCCGCTCGCTCGCGATCAGCAGGTCGTAACGGAGCTGATTCTCGAGCCAGAGCCCGCTGAGCATGGTACCATGCGCGTACCACGACTGTCCGCCTTGTGTCGGCGACGCGAGCTTACCGGTCACCATCCGGAGACCTGCACCCTCGATCCGCTCTGACGCGGCCTCCAGGCTCGGGCGGATGGTCGCGGCAAACTCGGCGTCTTCCAGCGCCGACATCCCGTATGATTCGATATACGCCACGACAACGTTGCGGCCCTCCAGCTTCGAAAGCAGACCGGGCAGATCCCCGAAGCTATCGGGCTGCCTCTCCAAATCAGACGCAAACGCCCTCCTCTCCTGCCGAGTCGACGAAAGGCGCTGGGCTTGATCGAGGACGAGCGCTGCGGCAGGTGCGGCCAGTCGTTGCCCTACGGTTTCCAGGCCGAAACCGATGAGTCCGAGTGCAAACGTGCCCACCAGGACCCCGGCTCCGAAGCGCGTGACGAGTCGAGAGCGGGGCTTGTCCTCGCTCGAGTCGACGGGTGTCAGGAGCCAGGCGGTTGCGAACGTCGACAGGGCCAGGAAAAGGCCGATCGCCACGAACCCGAACAGGCTCCGGACCAATCCCGAGTTCCCCACCGCGAGACGATACACGGCATTCAGCAGGTAGAGGTCCAAGGAGAGATTGATCGAGCGCCCCAAACTGACCCGGAAGACGAGATCCGCGAATAAGGCCGCGGCGCATAGAACGACTCCTCCGGCCAAGACCCAGGCCAGTCCGCGGCTCCAAGGCTTCTGCGGTAGGAGCGCCATGGCACCCACGATCAGAGCCGCCTCCACCGAAAGCCAGGCGAGCGCTGAAGCGTCCGTCACGGCGCCCGCAACCCAGACCGGCGTCATGAGCAGCCCATTGACAAGCACCCACGCGGACACGAGCCTGATCATTTCATGAATACCTCATCGGTCGGAGTCCCGCGGGCGCATCATTCGCCCGACGGCCCCGCAACCGGCGTTTGGGGCGAACCGCGAAGCGGCTCGCCGTACGCGGACACCGGATATCGGGGCACACGCTGGCCCAACGATACAACCTGACCGAATGGCGCACAAAGCGGAACGCGGAGTTTTCGAGCTCAAGCAAGGGCGAGCTCTCTATGTCACCGACGTAGCCCAAGGTGCGTGCGCCCTCGTCGCCGCGGTCGAGGGCCTCGGACCGGATCGGCTGGAACAGCTCCGGTCCTGGGCCGCTCCCCTCCGGATGGTCGTGACCCACCACCGCGGTCAGGCGATGGGGATCGTCGCGGACCATGGCGAGGCGAACCTCAGCTTCGAACTCGGTTCGGACGAGACGCCCGATTCGATCCTGCGACTCGCGACGGCACGGACAGCTGCCCTGTCGGGCTCCGCTCTCCACTTCGAGGCGCGTCCGGCCACCCGCACGGAAACGGCGGCGTTGGCGCTCACCCGATCCGGACGAATCCTTCCGGCTCTGGTGAGCGTTGAGGTGGACCCTGATTCCCTGACTCTTCGGCGGTGGATCGGGGACGGGACCATTCTCGACGTTTCGACCGAGGAGGTGGAGTACGCGGAGGCCCAGTCCGGGATCGAAATCACGAGTGTGGTCGAAGCGTCGGTCCCCTTGGCGGGTGCCGAGCACTCCCGTTTTGTGTTCTTTCGCGAAGGCGGGGGATTTCTTGAACATGTGGCGGTCCTGGTCGGCCCCCGCGAGGGCTGGCCCGATCCGGTCTCGGTGCGTCTCCATTCGGCTTGTTTCACGGGTGATCTTTTCGGCAGCTTAAAGTGTGACTGCGGGGAGCAACTACGCGGAAGCCTCGACCACTTCAAGAAGCGTGGCGGAGGTGTACTCGTGTATCTGGCACAGGAGGGTCGCGGGATCGGGCTGGGCAATAAGTTTCGCGCCTACAACCTTCAGGAAGAGGGGCTAGACACGGTCGACGCCGACGGCGTGCTCGGCTTCGGTGCCGACGAGCGTCGGTACGACGCCGCGGTGGCAATCTTACGCCACCTGGACATCTCCCGGATCGAGCTCCTCACCAACAACCCTCACAAGGTGAAGGCGATGGACGAGGGCGGTGTCGAAGTCGTGGAACGCACACCACTCTACGGAGGGATCAACCGCCACAACCTACGTTACGTCCAAGCCAAGGTGGACCGCTCGGGCCACTGGCTGATGGACATGATCTCGCAGCGCGCCTCGTCGGATTGAGCGGCCGGATACCCCGGTGGAAGTACACGGTGAGCTGAGAGGGCCCTCCCCCGGCCAACCTCAGGTAGATGGCAAGTTCCTCGAGGTGGATGGGCGGCGTTTCCTGCTCAAGGGGGTAGCCTACGGGACCTTCGCTCCAGATAACCAAGGATCGCAGTTCCCCTCGGCCGAGCGCATCGAGCAAGACTTCGCGCTGATGGCGGCCGCCGGAACCAACACGGTGCGCACTTATACACCGCCTCCTCCCGCTCTGCTCGACGCGGCCCTTCGGCACGGCCTCAAGGTGATGGTCGGACTTGCCTGGCCACAGCACATCCCGTTTCTCGACGACCGAAGACTCACGCGAAGCATCAGGCGCGAGGCCGTCACCGATGTGCGCCGGATCGCATCGCACCCGGCGGCGCTCCTTTTCGCGCTGGGCAACGAGATTCCCGCCGGAATCGTTCGGTGGCACGGCCACGGAAGGATTGCGCGATTCCTGAGCGAGCTCTACGAAGACGTGAAGGCGGCAGCCCCCGACAGCCTGCTGACTTACGTAAATTTTCCGCCCACCGAACATCTTGATCTCGATGTATTCGATGTCTTCGCGTACAACGTGTATCTCCATCGAGAACCCGAGCTCCGGGGGTACATAGCGCGTTTGCAGCATCTCGCGGGGAACCGGCCACTGCTCCTGGCCGAGGCCGGCGCGGATAGTTTACGCGAGGGTCTCGACGGCCAAGCGCGGATTACCGCCTCCCACCTCCGGACGGCTTTCGCCGAGGGGGCCTACGGTGCCGTGGCGTACTCCTGGACCGACGAGTGGTGGCGTGGCGGTCAGTCAGTCGACGACTGGGCCTTCGGTTTGGTGGACGAGGCGCGACACCCCAAACCTGCCCTCGCCGCCGTCAAACAGGTCTTCGCGAACGCCCCGTTCCCATCGAGCGACCGCACCATGTGGCCCAAGGTATCGGTGGTGGTGTGCGCTCATGACGCAGCAGACACCATCGACGACTGTCTGACTTCACTTGCCGGGCTGACCTACCCCGACATGGAGGTGATCGTCGTCGACGACGGGTCGAGCGACGCTACGGGAGACATCGCGAGAGGATACACCGGTGTCCGGGTCATCAAAATTCCACAGGGTGGCCTGAGCGCTGCCCGTAATGCGGGACTCGCCGGCGCGGTGGGCGAGATCATCGCGTATACCGACGCGGACGTCAGAGTCGATCCCGATTGGCTGACCTATCTGGTGCAGCCATTCCTCACCTCGGACGTATCGGGCGTCGGTGGTCCGAACGTCGTACCGGCGGACGACCCCTGGGTGTCGCAGTGCGTCGCGCGTGCACCGGGCGGGCCCACCCACGTCATGCTGGACGACCGGATCGCGGAGCACGTACCTGGCTGCAACATGGCGTTCAGAAGGGACGCGCTCCTGGCGATCGACGGCTTCAATCCGGTCTATGTCCGGGCCGGCGACGACGTCGATGTCTGCTGGCGCCTCCAAGCCAAGAAGCTGGAAATCGCTTTCGCCCCTGCGGCTCTCGTGTGGCACCATCATCGGCCGACGGTGAGAGGCTATTGGCGTCAACAAGTCGGGTATGGCGAGGGAGAAACCTGGCTCGACGCACACCATCCCGAAAAATTTCTCGGTGGGCAGATGGTGTGGGGGGGGCGCATCTACAGCCCGCTTCCCTTCCTACGCACATCTGCCGAACGGCGCGTCAACACGGGGGTTTGGGGAACCGCGGCGTTTCCGTCGATTTACAGCACGGGAGCCCATCGTTGGCAGTACTTGCCCCATTCACCGGCATGGATGGCGGTTTCGCTCGTCTTGTCGCTCATCGGAATCTTTGGCCCGCTCGCGGGCATGGACGCCGCGTGGCTGCCTCTGATCGCCGGGATCGTGGGTGGCACGATCACCGTCACGCGCTGCGCCCTGTGCGGTTGGCGATCCAATCTCGACGGTCTGCCCACCATCGGCGGTTGGTCCACACGCCAGAGTCGTTTTCTGTATCGGGGCCTCATCGCGTGGCTCCACCTGCTCCAGCCACTGGCCCGATTCCGAGGGAGATTGCGTGGTCTTTCGCGGCCCCAGCCGATCGCACCCCAACACGTGACGCGCCAGCCGTGGAAATCTCCCATGCCGACGCTCCGCGACGTAGTCGTATCCGCACGGCTCCTCACTCGCGCCGGAACCGAACATTCATTCTGGAGCGCGTCTTGGATCCCGCACACCACACTCCTGACGGAACTCGTCGGGGATTTGCGTGCTTCGCGTCCGGCTCCGATCGTCGATGTCGACGAGGGATGGCGTCCCGATCGAGATCTCAGCTTGGCGATCGGACGATGGGGTTGGCTGCACGTACGGACCGTGGTGGAAGAACACGAGCACGGAGCTTGTCTCCTCCGGATCCGAGCTCGGCTGCGTCCCAGCTTCGCGGGCACGCTGCGCGGTGTGACGTTGGCGGTACTGGTGGCGGGCGGCATGAGTGCATCGGTGTTCATCTACGACATGTCCGTGACGCTCCTCGTCTCGGCGGTCGGCGTCGCGGCGATCGGCGCCCGTTCCACCTGGCAAGCGATCCGCGGTGCGGCGGTACTCGACCGGGCCGTCACTCGGGTAGGCGAAGCAGCCGGCCTGCGGAAACTGCCGATCTCTACTCGAGACGAAGCCCCGGAACCGTCTAATTTGGAATCCACGGCCCCGCCCTCGGTTGAATCGACCGTGGCACGCCCGGCCGA
>JAPYQK010000078.1:0-5427 GCA_029941275.1 Longimicrobiales bacterium
CCGGGCGCGGCGCACTATGCGATCCACGCGTTCGACAGTCCGGTGCTTGCTCCCCTCGCACTCGATGCGGCCCACGCATTTGCTGAGATCGCTCCCGCCGTCGCACACGCGAGGCACATGCCGACCCACATTTTCATTCAACACGGCATGTGGGACCGGGTCTCGGGCAACAATGAATACGCCTACACCGCCGCGAGGGAATTATGGAGGCCCGACGAGCCGATGGGCGACGCGGTCCATCCTCTGGATTGGGGCCAGTACGGTGACCTTCAGCTAGGCGACTACGAAAAAGCGAGACTGTGGATCGAGCGACTCGAGAGCATGGCAAACGAGGGGCAGTTCCTGGAGGGAGGCCCCCGCGGAGCGCCTGGTCAAGCACGAGCGTCAAACACGGTCTCCTTGGTGAAAGCTCGCTACGTCGTCGAAACTGAAGAGTGGAATGTTCTGCCGATCACATCTGAGTCGTCGGCAGCGGAGCTTCTTGCGACGGGTCTAAGCGCCGCGCGCACGGGCAACGACGTCGCCCTCAGAGATGCCGAGGCCGCCCTCAAAGAGAGGGCTGAGCGGGGGGCCAACGGAAACCGGGCCGCCCGTATCATGGCCGGCCAGGTGGGGGCCTTGCTGCACGCGGGGATGGGCCACGGAGGTGTGGCAACCAACCTCATGGACGAGGCGCAAGCGACCGTCGAAGAAGGGGGACCGCCGCGAGGCGCTGCCTCTCCAGTGAAGCCCGTTCACGAGCTTTACGGCGAGATCCTGCTGGACTTGGACCAGCCGGCCGATGCGATCGAAAAGTTCGTGACGTCGCTTCAGCGGATGCCGAACCGTCCACGGTCGCTGCTCGGCCTCGCTCGGGCATACGCCCGAACCGGTGACGATGATCGAGCAGCCGCAGCGTACAGGGATCTGACCACGGTTTGGGCAGGCCGTGAGTCGTTCGACGGATATCAGGAAGCTCGTCGTTTTCTGCAGGCCAACGGACACCCGTAGGGGACAACTCATGCTCTCTCGCTCCCGTTCAGGAGGCTTCGGTTTATTGAACACTGCCGTGAATTCGCGCCTGTTGGGCTCCATTCTCTCCAGTTCGCGTCCGTTGGGCTCCGTCTTGGTGGCCGTCGTACTGTCGACCTGCGTGGGCGAGGTGTGGCCCGAGCCAGCACCTGTCGACGGCGAACAGTTCGTTCAAGAACACGAGGAGTGGCGTACCAATCGACGTGAGCGATTGGTACGGCCATTCTCTGGGTCCGTGATGTGGATGGGACTTTGGGAGTTGGCCCAAGGCGCCACTCAGTTCGGCTCGGATCCGGACCTGCCCATCGTCTTGCCGACGGAGGACTCTCCCGCACTCGCCGGAACCATCCACCGATCCGGCCAGGATATCCGCTTCGAGCCCAGCGCCGGGTCGCCGATCATGATCCGAGAAGGCGATCAGATCAAAGAGGAGACCGTCCTTCAGAGCGACCGATCCGGAAACACGACCAACTTGGCCCTTGGCTCACTGGGCCTGCGGATCCATGGAGAACCGGGAACAGATCGGCTCTGGCTCCGCGTCTGGGATGAGGATTCAGAAAGACGCGAGACTTTCCAGCTCCCCGAGTCATACCCAGTCGACACCGATTGGCGGATCACGGCCAAGTTCGAGCCCTACCCCGAGCCAAGGGGGCTTCGGGTTCCTGATGTGACCAGTGGCACGATCGAATACCAGACTCCGGGCGAGTTGGTTTTCCGAGTGGATGGCGAGGAGCACCGCTTGATCGCTGTCCTGCAGAGTCCACGTAGCCGTTCGTACTTCATGATGATTTGGGACGAGACGGCAAACGTCGACACGTATCAAGCGGGCCGATACATGAGCGTGCCGCTTGCGGATGAAGAAGGCTGGACCACGATCGACTTCAACCGAGCGTACAACCCACCCTGTGTGTTCAGCGCCTACTCGGTGTGTGCGCTTCCGCCACCTGAGAACAGGCTGGCTCTCGCGGTGACCGCCGGAGAGAAGCGACCGGACAAGCCGGCGTACTGAGCAGTCCGAAGCCGGTCCGCCCGAAGTCAGCAGGTTCGAAGCCGGCACCTCCGAAATCAGCACTTTGGTTAACGGGCGATCTACAGCTCGGAGACAGGACCCCAGTTGGAAAAAGGCCGACCCACAACTCGGGGTGCACCCTCAGTTGGACAGAGAGCGACCTACAACTCGGGGACGGAAACCTCGGTGAGCTTCCCGCTCGTGTGGTCGTAGAGATACCCGGACACCTCAACACTCTCCGATACGAGCTTCGAGCTGCGCAGGCGGCGCACGTCGGTCTGCAAAGCGACGTCATGGCCGTGGATGGCGAGCGTTTCCAGAACGCCCTCGTTGATCCCGGACGCATGGCTCATTCGCGTCCGTCGACCTTCGTCGGCCAGTCGTTCGAGGCCACAATCCGTGTGATGAACGATGAGCACATCGAGCTTCGCAGGATCGGATCCCGGCGCGGGCATCAGGTTCGCGAGCACCGCGATGTCCCGTTCGACGGCGTCCGTGACTCTTCCGCCCAGGGTTCGTATCACCAGCGCGTCGCCGAGCTCGAGCCCGAGGTAGGAGGCCGGATCGACGCGTGCATCGACGCACGACACAACGAGCTGCCTGAAACGTGGTCGGATCGGTAGGTCACCAGAAGAAAACGTCTCGGCGAACGGGCGGTTTCTCTCCAGCAGTTCTTTGCGGTCTTGCACCTAGACTCCTCCCTGGGGCTCCTTGGCTACTACCATCTTCGGCCCGCAGGCGTCTCGGCTACCGCCTGCCCGACGTTGTCTCCGCCTCAAGGCGCTCCTGGTAACGCTCACCACCGAGAATGTTGGAAAGCGCATAATTCCCTTCGTGACAGGCGTATTCATACAGCCGGTCGTTGAGCGGCTTGAAGGGAATCTCGCCCCCCCAGGACTCTTCATAGGTCGTGGGGTCGTCGACCGTGAACTCGTAGAGGATGGTCTCCGCGTCTGGGCGCGTGAAACGTTCGGTCACTTTGAGATGCTCCGTGGGCGGAATCCCGCGGAACGTCTGAAGAGGATTGAGGTTCGTCGTCTCGACCACTAGCGCATCACCTTCCCAGTGGGCCCACGAGTCGCCCATCCACGGGCGGATATGGGACGGAAGCCGCGGGCCATCGCCGATCCGGATGATCCGTGTGTCGTGGACCATCTCGGACATGATCGAAATGTGATCGGCGGTCTGCACGATCGTGTAGTTGTTGTTGTAGAAGGTGTTGGGGATCATCGGCGGGCCCGCGCTGGACCCGAAAGACATGATGCACCGTTCTCCGAGTGGCCGCACCTCGGGATGGTCATACCTCCCGAACGAGCCCCTGAACGCTCTATACTCCGCCATCCGCTGCTGGCCCGCGTCCGTCAGGTCGGGCCTGCGGCCGTCCGACGGCCGCGTGAGGAGCGAGCTCCGGTATTCACCGTTGACGATGGCGATGTTGGTGCCCCGATCGATGTAGACGTTGTTGTAGCCGCCTACGCCCCCGCCCGCCGACGGCGCCTGTCGATCCGGATCGCTGGCCTGGGCACCACGCTCGATCCGGGCCTCCGCCCTGCCTTGGCGCGACTGGACCTGCTCAAAGGTCAAAATCGGGCTTTCCTGCTCTTCCGAACGCTCGAAAGGCGTGATCGTCACGTTCGTCCAGTTTCCCTGAAAGTCGGGATGACCGTCAGCCGTCCTGGGAACGACCCAGTCCGCCCCGCTGTTCGCGGGGGCTTGTGCCACCGCGGGCGTGGCCAACACACCGGTCGCAAGGATCAACGAAAACGCCACGAGTCCAGTGGAATGGCGGGCGATCATCTTACCTCCTCGTCTGAGCATGTCCGCGGCTCCAAGCGGGTCTGCACCCATAATCTCATCTACGATCCAATTGGGCCAGGTGCGGGCCCCCGCACCAGACGTGGGACCAACTCATTCTTCCTTGCCGTGGGCACGAATCCCCCTTAAATATCCAGAACCGTAGGATTAGGTGCTGCAACAACATTTCCCGTGTGGGAAGGCGCCACCCCCGTCTGCTGGAGGTTCTGTAATGCGAGCCACGGCCCGTTCGTTTTTCCTGAGTTTACTTGCGATCACTGCTCTCGTCGTCGCCGGCCCGGCCGTTGCCGACGCGTCAGCCCTGCAGCAGCCCCAGGACACTAGGCTTGCTGTGGCAAATCAGCCCGCGGCGGCGGCCGATGCGGCCCCTACTTTCTATGCCGACGTTCTGCCGATTCTGCAGCAGAACTGTCAGACGTGTCATCGGGAAGCTGGTACCAACATGGGCGGCATGATCGCACCGTGGCCGCTGGTTACGTACGAGGATGCGGCCCCGCGGGCTCGCAGGATGGCTTCAGCCGTTCAAGTAGGTCGGATGCCGCCTTGGTCCGCAGCTGCCTGGCACAAAGGCACGTTCGAGAACGAGCGAGTCCTCGAAGAAGAAGAAAAGGCGACGCTTCTCGCGTGGGCAGAAGAGGGTGCCCCGGCTGGCAATCCCGCCGACGCGCCGCCCACGCCTGCATTCTTGATGGCCGAAATGAACAGCGACCTCGAATGGACGCTCGGAGAGCCCGACCTGATCCTGTCGTTCGACCAGGAGTATTGCCTGGACGACGATCTCCGCGACATCTACGTGGATATCCCTCTCCACTTGAGTGCAGAGCAGCTTCCCCAGGATCGCTGGATCAAATCGGTGGAATACCGTAACGGACCGGCCGTTCACCACATCGTGGGTGGGGTCGGGGGTTTGGTTCCGGGCGCAGCGCCGCGCGTGTACGAAGACGGGTATGGCCGTCTGCTCCGTGCAGGGCCACGTGATATCAATTTCAACATGCACTACAACAAGACGCCGGGTCCGGGAACGGCGGTCTGCAGCAACGTGAAAGTCGGCATCACCTTCAAGGAGCCGGGCGACGTGATCCGTCACGTCACTGGCGGCAACGGGCTGTTCATTCGTCCCATCGCCATTCCTGCTGGCGCCTCGAGCTACTCCGCGTCCCGCGAATATGTGTTCGAGGAAGACGTTGAGATTCTCAGCTTCATGCCGCACATGCATCTTCGGGGCAAAGCCGCCCAGTACGAGATCACGTATCCGGACGGTCGGCACGAAACCCTTCTCCACGTCCCCAACTACGCCTTCAATTGGCAGCACACATATAGGTTTGCCGAGCCGCCTTTTGTGCCAGAGGGCTCAACGCTGCGGTTCACGCTTTGGTGGGACAACTCGGAGAACAACCCCAACAACCCGGACCCGACCGCCGATGTGAGGTGGGGTCGCCCCACACACGCGGAGATGTCTCAAGGATATATGAACTTCCGCACGATGAATGAGCGCCACATCGTCGTTGGCGAGAATCCGCCGATAGCGGACGCAGGAGACGGAGACGGTCTCGACCGTTAGCACTTTCGCGGTTGAAGCCCGCCTGGCGGCG
>JAPYQK010000078.1:5527-11807 GCA_029941275.1 Longimicrobiales bacterium
CCTGGCGGCGGGTGAGGCCCCGCCTCGGCGGTTGATACCTCGCGCAGATCACAGGCCCCGGGCTGCTTCGGCAGAGCCCGGGGCCTGCTTCGTACGGGCACCCCTCCGAGCCCCGGGGGGCGTGTCCTGATCCCGGCGGTCGTGTACATGGGAGGTCAGGTCACCGACGACCCTCTGCCTGGTAGATGCTCGCCGCGGTCACACGAGGGTCTGGCTCGACTCCCCGGATAGGGCGCTCTACCTCAGGGGCTGGTCAGATAGCGGGAGAATTTTTCGCGATCGACCTCGGCCTCGGCCCCATAGATGAATGAGCGATACCGCTCATCCCCATCCAAATAGAGCTTCAGCCAGGCGATGCCGTAACGGCCGATGGTCCCCAGATCCGTTCCGCGCCGGGTGTCGGCGATGAAGTGATTACCGCCGTCGACCTCCATGAAAACCTTGGTCGTGGTTTCGGGGATCGACTGATAGTGCGGCCAAGCGTGGTCGGCCACCCCTGCGACGCGATCGGCCGATCCTGCCATGACCAGAGTGGGAGCAGTGATCTGGCCGAAGTCACCATCGGGCTGCCAGGGAGTGAACGGGATCGCAGCTTGGATCTCATCAGGGTATTTGTTGGCGGCGATCAGGGTCCCACCGCCACCCATGGAGTGCCCCATGATGGCCATCTTGCCGGTGTCGACACGACCTTGTAGCGGACTTTCAGCACGGTCGTTTTCGCCCCGCAGGATTCTCACGGCCGCGATCAATGCCTCAGCCCGTTCCTCGGGCTGGTCCCGGCGAGCGTCATTCGTGTCCAGTACCAGCACGGCATAACCGTGCGACGCGAGGCGCGGCCCCCACCAATTGATGTGTCTCTGCGCCTCGGTCCATCCCGGCGAGATTGCAACGCCACCGATCGGCGTCGGCGTGTCAGCGGGATAGTAAACCGTCGCATCCCCGAACTCAGGAACATCAGGGATGTCTGTATAGGTCATCACCTTGAAAGCGCCGTCAACAGACAGTGACGCGATCGTAGGCTGTAGGCCTGGGCTGGCTCCCGGGCCACCAGCCGCACAGGAGACCAGCAGAACTGCCAGGGCGGGTGACAATCGTGGCCTTCTCATCACTTCCATCTCCTTCGCAATGTTAGTAACCGGAGAATGGCCCGGATCACGGACGCCCTGTGCGTCCGGAGCTAGACTCCTACTTGATCAAGGCTCACGGAGTACTGGGTAAGGCCAAGCCGATAAGTCCGGCCTCCTCCCCCGCACCATAAGCCATCACGATGAATTGCCTGCCTTCAGCCATGTAGGTCATCGGCGTCCCAGTCGGTCTCACGGGGAGCGTCGTCTCGTGCACGACTGCGCCCGTTCCCTTGTCGAAGGCCCGTAGAACGGGCGGCTCCCCGTCCTGGGGACGGCCACTGTGCCCGAGGAACAGCAGACTCGGCGTCAGCAGCGGACCGGTGAAACCTCCCCCACCGACCGGGCCGGGATCGGGGATACCGAGGTCGATCAACCGCTGGCGAATCCCGTTGCCGTGCGGGACCATCCAGGCGAGTTCCCCCGTGTTGAGATCGTACGCGGTCACCCGAACGTATGGCGGCTTGAGGAGCGGCAATCCCTGCGGGCCCGCCGCGGAGCCTCCCCTTCCCCGTCTGTAGCGGAAATCGGAACGCTCCGGGTCGGGCTCCTGGAGCTGAACCACGATGGGGCCCGTTCGCGAAGGAACGTACAAATACCCCGTTTCCGGATCGAAAGCGGCGCCATACCAATTCGCTCCGCCCCCCCACCCCGGAACCTGGATCGTCCCGCGCAAGGACGGCGGCGTATAGAGCGGACCATATTCGAACTCGGACACGATGGCCTCGGCCTCGGCCCGCAACTCGGGCGTGAAGTCGATCAGATCGTCGATGGCGAGTCCCTGTGGCTCGAACGCCGGGGGCTTGGTGGGGAACGGCTGCGTGGGAGAAACACGTTCGCCGGGCACCGTCGAGGCCGGCACCGGGAGCTCCTCGATGGGCCAGACCGGCTCGCCCGTCACACGGTCGAACACGTAGACGAACCCCTGCTTGGTGACTTGAGCTACAGCCTTGATAGGCCGGCCATCCACGGTGATATCCACCAGCGTCGGCGCAGCGGGGATGTCGTAGTCCCAAAGCCCGTGGTGCACGAGCTGATAATGCCACACTCGTTCACCGGTCGCGGCGTCCACGGCTACGAGGCTCTCGGCGAACAGGTTGTCCCCCAGCCGATGTCCGCCGTACCAGTCGTTGGTGGGCGTCCCGATGGGCAGATACACGTACCCGAGCTCGAGATCGGCGCTCATGATCGACCAGACGTTGGTGTTGCCCGTGTACGTCCAGGACTCGTTCTCCCAAGTCTCGATGCCGTACGTGTCGCCCTGGGGGATGGTCTGGAATTTCCACCGCTCTTCGCCGGTACGCACATCGAAGGCCCGCACGTCACCGGGTGGGGCCGTCATGTACCGTGGGCCGTCGGCGATCGACGACCCCACGATGACCACGTCGCCTACCACGAGTGGGGGCGACATGACCTGGTACGACTGTCTGCGCACCGAACGTCCCAGACTCTCCGTGAGGTCGACACTGCCGTCGGCGCCGAAGTCGAGGACTGGGCGCCCCGTTCGTGCGTCGAGCGCCCAAAGGCGTGCGTCACCCGTGGCGACGTAGATGTGCTCGGCCTCACCGTCCGACCAATGGGCCACACCGCGCGAGTTGAAACCCAGGTTGGTCGGCCGCCCCATTTCCCAGCTCTTGGGATCGAACTCCCAAAGCTGCTCACCGGTCGCGGCGACAATTGCGGTGACAATACTCAAGGAGGTCCGGATGTAGAGCACGCCGTGGACCATGATGGGCGTGGCCTTGAACGCACCCACACCCAAGTCGTTGCTGGCGAGCACCGCGGCGTCCGAAGTGGTCCACTGCCAGGCGACATCGAGCTGAGCCACGTTGTTCGCGTCGATCTGCGCGAGCGCGGCGTACTTCGTGCTACCCGCGTCTCCTCCGTAAGCCGGCCAAACACCTTCGGGCGCACCCTGCTGTCCGTAGACGTCCGCAGCCGAAGTCGAAACCGCCACGAGGACTGTCGCCAGGATTGCCGCGAAGCCCATCGCCTGTCTTTTCACGAAGCTCAGCGCTTGGTTTGTCCCCCGGCTGGTCGCGAGGCTCAACTTCTGGTTTGCCGCGAGGCCTATCACCTGATCGCTCGCCATCCACCCTGTCGCCCCTGCTCTCACCGTCGCCTCCAATGCTGGCGGAATCTGGCCGTCATCATAGGACACGTCCCGGTGATTCGGAAGATCGGATCACCGTAAGCCAGACTCAGACCGGGTGAGATCGGACCCCGGTGGTCTCGAAATGAGAAAGCACTAGAACCCTGGCTTTGCTGCGGGGGACAAAAGACCCTAACCTAAGATGTCACCGTGCCCGCCTATTTTTGGCCGAGTTCTCATGGACTTGGCTGTACTTCGAGCAGGAAGATTACGATGCGCAAATTCGTCGTGGTTCTCGTGGCCTGTGCCGCGCTTGCGGAAGCGCTGCCGGCGCAGCAGTCAGATTCGGAATCGGTTCGTGAAATGCGACGAGTGGGGTCGATGAGCCAGATCATGGTTCACCTCATTTATCCGACGTCGGACGCGGTCTTCTATATCGACACTCGCACGCCGACCACCGAGGCCGAATGGAACACACTCGAGGGTCAGACCCTGATGCTCGCGGAGTCCGCCAACTTGTTGCTGATGCCGGACCGCATCCGCGACGAGGACCAGTGGATCGCAGACACGAAGCTGCTGCTCGACGTCGGAAGAGCCGCGTTGCGGGCGACACGAGATAGGGATGTCGAAGCGCTCAGCAACTTGAACGACCAGCTCTACCAGTCATGCGTCACGTGTCACTCGCACTACCGCGGCGGCTACGGACTGCGACCGGGATGATCGCTCCCCCCCCTGCTGAAATCCCGCCCTCGTACGAATTGACCGTCCACGCTCGTGCGAAAAAACAAAAAGCCCATTAGGTTGCTGTCCGTGAAACTAAAACGATGCCATTGGGTGGCTGTTTCAGTCGTCCTATTCGGATGCACATCCGGCGCCAGCGAGCAGTCCTTTACGCTCGTGGCGGATCTCCCAGACTTGATGAATACCGTCGTGGATCCGGCGGCCGACGCTTATTGGGACGCCGTGGGGTGGATCATCGACTCGACGGGTACGACGGAAATCCGTCCCCGCACGCCAGAGGAGTGGGAGGCCGTGCGCAACAACGCGTACCAGGTCGCTGAGTCCGGCAACCTGATGTTGATGGAGGGCCGCGGCGTCGACGAACCGGAGTTTAAAGCGTTTGCGCAGGCCATGATCACCGCGGGGCAGCGAGCGATCGAGGCGGCTGAGGCCCAAGATGTCATGGGCGTCTTCGACACCGGGGCCGATCTCTACGCCGTCTGCACGGGTTGCCACTCGGTTTATGCGGCCGAGGTCCTCAGACCGAACGCCCGCCTCGAAGGCAACTGAGTAGTGTCCCACCAGTCTGAGGTACCACCTGACGTAACCACCGTAGGTTGTGTGCCTATGGGTGAGTACCCTAGGAGAAGCCGATCCAGCGTCCCGTTGCGGCTACAACGAACCAGATACCGAGCGCCCCCCCCGCTACCATCCGTGAGCGCCTTGAGGTGTCGAGCGCCTTGTCGCGAATCACCCGTTCCCGGTACGCGAACGTATACACGATGGCGATCAGAAGCCCCCACCTAATAACGCTGATTCCATGTCTAGTCAGTCAGAAGGTCAGTTGGGAGGATGCAGCCCGAGATCCAGTTGACGAAATCGGACTGGGGCTGGATGCCGCAATCGAACCAGTTGTAGGCGATCAGCCTCCCTGAGACGACGATGAAGGCCCAAACGAAGAGTGACGTGGCGACGGGAATCCTTACTGCGCGTGGGGGAATGGGGTCGCAATCCCATTCCTCGACATCACGATTGGTCCGCATGTGGAACCACCAGATGTTGACGCCCGCCGCGACGAGCAACACGACCTTGATGCGAAAGAAAACGTTGTGGCAGTACCGCACGGGAGCGGCGTAGAAGATCAACCCGCCGGTCAGCGCCATCACCGCGAAGGAGCCCCTCGTCCAGGGAAGCATCCGACGTGTGAACTCCGGGACGGGGACACTCTTGAACGTGACCCCCAAGAAGCGGAGATCCATCATCACAGCCGTACCGACGAAGACCATCAGGGGTCAGGACATGCGCGGACTCCAACAGGGGCCACACCCAGAGCGACTCCAGAATCGAGACGCTCCAACGCGTGCTTTCAAGCCATCCGAGGAAACTGTGCATGGTCGCCCAGCGTCGCTCGACGTTGGCGTTCGGTCTGTGAACCTCAGCCGCCTCGATCATCTTCCGCCCCACGTCTTACCTCCCTTCATGCGTGGGATGATCCGACTTCAAGATGGGTCGACAAGTCGGGTGGTGTGGGCCCTTTTCGAGCAAAGCATTGACAAAACCCGACGACCCGAGGAAGAACTTCCTTCCGTCGGGGAAGGTGACGTCGCGGCCGTTGGCCCGCTTGAGAGAGTGATCCCTCGCCTGATAGCCGTCGACGGTGAGCACCGTGCCGATGGGTAGGCACTCACGGCTGAGTCCGCGACGCTGGAGCGCGTAGGGCGAGCCACCCTCGATCATCCACAGGTCCTTGGTGCCATCCAGATTCGTTGTCTCCAGGTGAATCCAGGAGTACGGGTTCACCCACTCGAGCCGCACGATCGGGCCCGTGAGCTAAACAGGTGCGTTTCGGTCGAACTCCGCTCTAAAGGAGTGATGCGCCACGATAGGCAGCGCGACCAAGGGAAGGGCGAGGGCGCCCACCATCAGAGTTGTCCGTGTCGTTCGCATCGAGACTACCCTCCGCTCAGGCTGGTTCTTCGGTCGTCCGGCCCTACGACTTGAGGATAGCGTCGCTGATCATGGTGGTGATGTCGGGATCCTCCCACGGGAAGTTGTGGGGGATCTCCTGGCTCGAGTGGGGCCCAGAGTCTGTCAGACCGTCACAGGTCGACGCGCTCGTCCTCGTCTGTGGTGGGCCCTGACTGTCCGACTGTCCGCCCGGGGAGGTGTATCGGATCTTGCCGTCACGGAATTCTACCGAGGGGGTTCGGCCCTAATATGGCCAGCCATAATACGGCCAGCCGAATCCCTCCGAGATCGTTCGCAGGATCGTCCATGCGACAACAAGGACCGAGAAGCCCACTCCGAATCCCAGCGCGAGGCGGCTGAAGGGTGGGTCTCCCAC
>JAPYQK010000079.1 GCA_029941275.1 Longimicrobiales bacterium
GCACCCGACTCGTCCAAGGGCCGGTGGCGCCACGCGAATCGAGGCGGGCGAGCCGACCCAGAATCATGTCTGCCTCCTCGTCTTCCGGGATCTCTTGACGTAGAGCGATGCGCGGATCGGGACCCGCCAAGGAAAGACGCACGCGAAAAACGTCGCCCCCCGTTCGTTTCGAAAACTCGGACCGTAGAGCGTCGAGGCTGGAGAACCCAGCCGCGGACGACTCCGCCTCGGTGATCTCGTCGACACTCACTACGTCCACGGCTGCGATCGCCAACTGGCCGATCGCGGTGAGCAACGTCCCGCCGGATTTCACGGTGGGACGCCGCCATCTTCGAAAAGCCAGCGTGATGGCTCCGCTTTGGATTCCCTTCGGGGTCTCCTGTTTCAGTAGCATCTCGTGAGTGCTTCTCGGCTCCAGCCCCACATCGTTCGGGCGGAAATTACGGGTCCCGACAACTCGGCCGTCGTCACTTCACGCGCATTGTCACCTCAAAGGAAGCTTCTGTTCGTCTGCCAACAACTCCAGGGCCTCGCGGAGACGCTTCTCCTTGGTCGTCTGTCGTTTGGCGGAGTCGATCCAACCGATGTAATCACGTCGATACGAAGGTGCCAACTGGCCGAAGAATTGCCATGATTTTTGATCCGCACGAAAGGCGTCCTCTATTATAAGAGTGGAGTTCGATGACGGACGGTCTTGGTGCGTCACCGCTCTTGTCCGTGGGTGCGCGCTCCAATCCGGGAGGCGCCAACAACCCCCGCGACTGGAGGTTGGTATACCGCCGGCGATTGCGCGTCGACCACGCGCTGGTCGCCTTCCTCGGGGTGAACTTGCGCGCAAACAGGTCGTCGTCCAGACGCCGGACCAAGCTGTCGACCCATCCGCAACACAGGGCCTCCTCGGAACGTTTAGTCAGCCGGTAGGTCAGAGCCTGAGGCACGTGATGCCATGCTAGATCCCACCTCCATTCCGAGTACCTCGCCGTCAGGACGTCCGGTGTCTCGGGACTTCCCGGCAGGCGATCCCGAGAACCTTTTTTAGGCCGATTGGTGTCCTGCCACGACAGTGGGCCGTAAGGCGCGTCGGACGCCTCATCCATGGGAGTGGACCTCCGGTAGCAGGCGCGAGCTTTCGATGGTCACCACCTTCCTACCTAAACAGCGCTCTGCGTTCCCGACCACCGCCGGGTTTAGGATCTTCTACGACGGGCCCGAGCGCCCTGCCGCTACGTACTTTGGAAAGCACGAACGAGTCCATCGCCCACTCGAGAGCGTCGAGCAGCTCTCGTCTGGAACTCCCGAGGCCCCAAGCACGGATCGCGGCCGGCCCGAAACCGTATATGTGCAACTTGAGTGCAGCGAACTGCGGTCCCGAACCCAGGCGGTCCAGGAACTCTCCCTCGGCGACAAGGTCGATGTCGATGAGCCCCCATTTCGCCGGTCGCACATCTCGGACTTCATCCCAAGCGATGAGTCCCGGAGAGAACAAAGATGTCCGGTTCTCAATACCCGCTTCCGTGATACGAAGACGGACGCGTCGGTTGAGGAGCCTCGAGACCGACCAGACCGCGTGGGAGCCGAACACGAGAAGGCCGAGCGGCGATCCTCCGGCTATCGACAACGCGGCCAACAACCCGGTCAGGGCTCCCCAGGAGGCGTAGAATGTTCTGGAGTCCCTGATCTCGATGGGACCGGCATCATGGGTATCTGCGGGCTGGCTCAAACGGACCTCTCCAGTCATCGCGAGCCTGTTCTACCACTCGAGAAGGTTGGTCCTACCGATCGACCTCAGGTAACGGCTCTCCGACGATGGAAATCTTCGAGCCATCCGGGCTCACGGCTATGCGGCTTATGGTTATATCCATGTCCTCGAGATCCGCGATGAGCCGCCAATCTTCGACCACTCGTGGGTCCGACACGAAACGGCGGTCCGGCCCCACCCGGCGCTCCACGCCCACCTCCGGCTCCAAATCCACCTCGGGCTCCAAATCCAGCCCCGACTCCAGTATCGACTCCGGATCCCACTGATAGATCCGGCTGCCCATGGCCATGAGTAAGACACCGGTCGGAGTCCAAGCGTGGAACTCACCGCCTCCGATGGCGGAGATGATTCGCCTGACTTCGCGGGTCCCGATATTGATTTCGTTGATCCACGACTGACCCGGTGGGCCCATCTCGACGAAGCTCCAGGCGTTCCGGTTCGGGATTCTGTTCAGGGAGCGTCCGACATTTT
The DNA here is from genome assembly GCA_029941275.1 of Longimicrobiales bacterium. Lineage (GTDB taxonomy): Bacteria > Gemmatimonadota > Gemmatimonadetes > Longimicrobiales > Gaopeijiaceae > UBA822. Next base: position 2,231 of record JAPYQK010000079.1, read on the forward strand.
CTGCCACGACCTCGCTCCCCCCCGTCGTGAGATCCGCGATTCGGACTGTGGGAGGGTCCCCCAGGACATAGAGAAGCAGAGTCGTCTCGTTGCCCCAGGCTTGGTATCCGACCTCGTTCAGATTGCCGACCAGCACTTCGGCGTCCATCCCCTCCATCGTGAAGCGCCAAACGCGTTGGGCGGAGTCGGCCTCGACTCGGATGGCCGAGAACGCCCGGTCTCCAGGCACCGGCGTAGGAGAATATTCACTCTCGTCGGTGCGGGTGATCCGAGTTTCTCGCCTCGATGACAGGTAGTAGCGGTGGATTTCGGTTTGGACGCCGTCTTCGTCGCTGTACTCCGTCGTGTATAGGAGTGAGCGACTGTCCGGCGTAAACGTCGGCTGATTGTCGTAGGTGTCCCGCCGACCCGTGATGTTCTGTAGTGGACCGAGGTAGTGCTGATCGTCGAAGATCGACAGGTCGGCCACGTAGATGTCGGTTTGCGGGGGGATGAGGGCCGCCGTGGCGCTATCCCCCAGCCCCTGTCCGAGCTCTTGCGGCTGCTGACCCTCCAACCCCTGCGATCCGAAGACGATTAGTGTCAGGACCGCCGCAACGACGGGCACCCTGACTACGTCCGGTAAGGTTCCTCCGTCCATAGATCCACACTCGTCTGCTTGAGAACCTGCGCGGGGTGGAAGCCCGGCGGCGAGAATGACCAATTGAGAATGACCAATTGAGTTTGACCAATTGCGTTTGACCAATATAGACGCGATCCGACCTCACGTCGTTATGGTGGAGGCGACGGTGGCGCGATCCTTCGGTGAGGACCCCCCACGTGACGCTGACCCCGCACCGCCTGAGCCCGGGCGGAGAGAGGCTAAGGCGACGGTCTCGGCGGATGCTCCTTGGTCATGGGCTCCATTCCCGTATATTGGCTCTGCGTAAGAACGTTGGCGTGCGCTCGCCCGGAAAGACGGGGAGCTGACCGCCTGTCCGAAACCCCGGAGCCATGAACCCGGCGAACACCGCTGCAATGGCACAGGCGCGAGTCCTGGCTGTGACCGCCCCCGCCGCAGAAGCCGATCCGATGCGCTTCCTGATGCGCGCCGGCGCCGGTCCCAGAGGATTCTGGGCGACGTCCGATTCCTGGGTCGCCCACTCGGGGGCTCTCTCCACCGTGATGTCCGAGGGGGACAATCCGGAACGACTCTTTTCCGGGGTCGAGGCCAGTGCGAGGGACCTCATCGCGTCCGGTTCGGCGGAGGACGCGGATGCCCTTCCGGGCGTGAGGCTGTATGGGGGTTTCGCGTTCAGCCCCGAGTGCACGACCTCGGACCTGTGGTCGGGCTTTCCGCCCGCTCTTTTCCACGTCCCCGAGGTTGTGCTCGAGAGTGTGCCTGGAGAAGCTCCGCGTCTGACCTTGCGGGTGCTGGTCGACGCTGAAGAGGACCAGGACGAATCCATCTTGGCTCGTTTGGCTACGAGGGCGAGCCGACTTTGCGAGAAGCTCGACGAGGAACTCGAGGCAGATCGGTCCGGGGATTCGTCCACGCGAATCCCTTTCACCCGTACGGAATCCGCGCAGCCCGATTGGGAAGCAGCGGTGAGAGGTGCGCTCTCCGCGATTGACGAGGGTCGCGTCTCGAAAGTTGTCCTCGCCCGGACACTCGACGTGACCACCGAACATCCTCTGGATCCGATCGAGGTTGTGCATCATCTCTGGAAAGGAAGCCCGGGAAGTCACGTCTTCTACTTCGAGCCCGAAGAAGGTTGTGCCGTGGTGGGCGCCGCCCCTGAGATCGTGACCGGTGTGTCCGGGGGCCGATTTCATGCCACCGCAGTCGCGGGGACCGTCGCACGCGGCGAGACACCGAAGGAGCAGGAGCAGCTCGCCAATCGGCTTCTGACCAGTGAAAAAGAGGGTGTTGAGCAACGCATCGCTCTCGACGACATGATCGAAAGACTGGGCCCGCTGGTCGAGGAGATCGAAGCCCAACCGGAACCTCACGTGCTTACGCTGGCTCGCCTTCAGCACTTGGAAACGGAGATTCACGCTCGAGTCCCCGAGGGCACATCCGCACTTACCGTACTCGAAGCCCTGCACCCCACACCCGCAGTGTGCGGCCTTCCTCGGGACGCATCGCTCGAGTTCCTCCAGGAAGAAGAGCCGTTTGAGCGGGGATGGTACGCCGGTCCCGTTGGCTGGTTCGATCTGGAAGGGAACGGTGTGTTCGTGCCGGCACTGCGATGCGCGGTGGTCCACGGCCTCCGTTGGAGGCTCTTTGCGGGGGCCGGAATCGTCGAGGGCTCGGATCTCGTGCTCGAATGGGACGAAACGAGTATCAAGTTCGAACCCATGTTGAGGGCCCTCGCGGCGAGCGGGGCACGATGAGCGACCCGGCGGTCACCACCGCCTGGGTCAGGGCCTTCATCGATGAGTTGGCTCGGGTTGGCGTAGAGCACGTTTGTGTCTCGCCCGGCTCCAGATCGACACCCCTGGTCATGGCCTGTGCGAGGGACGATCGGTTGCGGATGTGGGTGCATCTCGATGAGCGGTGCTCGGGATTTTTCGCTCTTGGCGTCGGGAAGACCACAAGACGTCCCGCGGCGGTGATCACGACGTCGGGCACAGCCACTGCGAATCTGTTCCCGGCGGTGATCGAAGCGTCACAGGCCGGGGTGCCCCTGCTCGTGCTCACGGCGGACCGACCGTACAGGCTTTGGGGGACCGACGCGAACCAGACCATCGACCAGTCCAAGCTCTACGGTTCGTTCGCCAGGGAGAGCCTCGACGCGGGTGAACCCTCGGAGCACGATCTGCGCAGAGGTCGAACGCTAGCATGCCGAGCGGCCGCCGTTACCATGGGCACGGTTCCCGGGGGGATGGCTCCCGGCCCCGTCCACGTGAATTTCCACTTCGACAAACCGTTGGAGCCCGCCGAGCTCAGCACGGAGCGGACGGCGAGTCTCCGAGCTGCAGACGCGGTCGCGCTCGACGGTCGTCCGGATGGTGCCCCCATCGTGCCTCTCGGAGTGGAGCGGCGGGCGGATCCGGTCGAGGGTGACGTGCGCGCTGTTGCGGCCGCGTTGGCCGATGGCTCACGCGGGCTGATCGTTGCCGGTCCGGTTGCCGATCCTCAGGCCGTAGGAGCGGCAGTCGGAGAGTTGGCCCGCGCCACGGGATTCCCCGTGCTCGGCGATCCTCTCTCGGGAACCCGCTTCGCTGAACATGGCGCGGAGCACACGATTTCCGCTTACGATCTTTTTCTCGAGGCCGGCGCCCGAGAGGCCCTCGAACCGGATGTGGTCATTCGTATCGGCGGCGCGCCCACGTCCGCTGCGCTCCTCGCGTTTCTGGGTGAGCTAGGGGACGTACCCCAGGTGAGGATCACATCAGCGCACGGCTGGAGAGATCACCTAGGTGTGACTTCGCTGGGCGTCCGGTCGGACGAGGCGCCTTTCATCGAGGCCCTGACGAATCTTCTGCCCACCCCGCCGGCCCCTCCGTCCTGGCTCGAACAGTGGAGGGGGATCGATCAGGCCACGAGGCAGGCGGTCTTTGAATATCTGAACTCGGAGGGACACGAACCCTTCGAGGGTGACGTATTGGCCGCCGTGGTAAAGGCGGCCCCTGAGGGCGGGACGCTTTTCGTGTCCAACTCCATGCCGGTTAGGGACTTGGATGTTTACGCGGGGGCAGGGAAGCCCCTCCGTGTTTACGCAAACCGCGGAGCCGGCGGGATCGACGGGATCGTATCCACCGTGGCGGGGATCGCGGCGGCGAATGACGGACCGTCTCCGGTTCTGGCGGTGGTCGGAGACGTCGCGTTCCATCACGATATGAATGGACTGTTCGCGGTCGCCCAGAATCGACTGGACGTCGTCTTCATCGTGATCAACAACGACGGTGGGGGCATTTTCCACAAGCTCCCGATTCGCGATCGTGAGCCTGAATTCACGAAGTATTTCGCGACGCCACACGGGCTTGATTTTCGCCATGCGGCAGAATTGTACGGGATCCCGTATCGGCGCGTGGACCAGGCGACCGAAACGGGGGCCGCCCTCGAGGACCTGCTCGCGGGCGACGGACCACGGATCTTGGAGGTTCGAACTGACCGTGACAAGATCCAGCCTAGCCGCCAGGCGGTGCTCGAAGCCGTACGCAGAGCTATTCATCCAGCCTAGGGCTGAGCCGTCCACCGGGCAGGCGCGGGGCCGTAGCGCGAGCCGTGCGCCGGACAGTAGCGGCGCGATCGCAACACATTCACATTCCGTAGTGCGTACACATTCGAGGTGGGACAACGAAATGAGCGAACCGCAGTGGGAGATCGTCAAGGAGTACGAGGACATCACGTATAAGAAGGCGGACGGGGTGGCCCGGATCGCCTTCAATCGGCCGCGTGTACGGAACGCCTTTCGCCCAGGCACGCTGCTCGAACTCCAAGAGGCGTTCAGGAATGCGGGTGAGGACACACGCATCGGTGTCGTGCTCTTCACGGGGGAAGGCCCGGCCGAGGACGGTGGCTACGCGTTCTGCTCCGGGGGCGATCAGCGAGTACGTGGTGACGCCGGATACGTGGGGGAGGACGGAGTGCCCCGCCTGAACGTGCTGGAGCTCCAGCGTTATATCCGGAGCATGCCGAAACCCGTGATCTGCTTGGTGGCCGGTTATGCGATCGGCGGTGGTCACGTACTGCATGTCGTGTGCGACCTCACGATTGCGGCCGATAACGGCGTCTTCGGTCAGACCGGCCCCAAGGTCGGCAGTTTCGACGGTGGATTCGGATCTTCCTTCCTGGCTCGAATGGTGGGCCAGAAAAAGGCCCGGGAGATCTGGTACCTATGCCGCCAATACAGTGCCGAGGAGGCGCTCGATATGGGGATGGTCAACGCGGTGGTGCCGCTCGACGAACTCGAAGCCGAGGGCTGGAAGTGGGCTCAGGAGATCCTCGACAAGAGCCCACTTGCGATCCGCATACTCAAGTCCGCTTTCAACGCGGACGTTGACGGTCAGGCGGGTCTACAGGAGCTCGCAGGCAACGCGACGCTCCTGTTCTATCAGACGGAGGAAGCGCAGGAGGCGAAGAACGCCTACTTGGAGAAGCGGAAACCGGACTTTCGGAAGTTTCCTTGGCTGCCCTGGTAGGGATGAGAGCAAGCCGATGGCCGTACTCATGAACCCACGCTCCGCGTGACGAGCCCGGCCTCCGCCTGGGTACAAGCCGCCCGCCCCAAGACCCTCAGTGCAGCGGCCGCTCCTGTTCTTGTTGGAGCCGGCCTGGCGGCGTCGCATGGGGCCTTCGTGCTTCTCCCGGTGGTGGCCGCGTTTGCCGGGGCGATCCTCATCCAGATCGGGACCAACCTCGCCAACGACTACTATGACTTCGTGCGTGGCGCTGATACAGCCGACCGGGTCGGGCCGGTGCGCGTGACCCAGGCGGGGCTGATCCCCGCTGCCCACGTGTGGCGAGGGATGGTAGGGGTACTCGCTGCCGCGGCTGCGGTCGGCACCTACCTGGTGTTCGTGGGTGGGTGGCCCATCGTGTGGATCGGAATCGCATCCCTCGTCTGCGCGGTCGCATACACGGGCGGGCCCTATCCACTGGCGTATCACGGGCTGGGTGACCTGTTCGTGTTCCTGTTTTTTGGTTTGATCGCGGTGGGCGGTACGTACTGGGTGCAGGCGCTCGCAGTGCCTGGCGACGTGCCTCTGGCTGGCGCCGGCATGGGCGCCCTGAGCACCGCAATTCTGGTGGCCAACAACGTCAGGGATCTCGAGACCGACGCGGCCGTCGGGAAGCGCACTTTGGCGGTGCGATTTGGCAGAAACGCGAGTCGCGTCCAATACGCCCTCCTGATCGCCGGCGGGCTGATCGTTCCGGTCATCGGTGTGGCCTTGTACGAGTGGCCTGCGGCGGCGCTGCTCGCCCTCGCCGCTGGGACGGCATCCGTCTCACCGCTGACATTGATCATGACCCGGGACGAGGCGAAAGATTTGATTCCGGCGCTGGCGGGCACCGCCCGATTGGTGGGGCTGTACGGTCTTCTCTTGGCAGCCGGCCTGGCATTTGGATAGCCGACCAGCCTTGGACCCGTCGACCGGCACTGCAATGAGCGATCTGCTTGCGCGGGACCGGCTCGAATGAACGAAATACTTCGGGCCGCTGGACCGGCACTCTGATGAACGAGGTACCTCGGGCCACGGGTCGGGCAGTCCCATGAACGATCCACTTAGTTCCGCGGCGAAAGTCCGTCCCGACGCTCCTGCTTTGGACGACGACGGGAGGGTATGGACGTACGCCGAACTGGACGCCGCGGCCGGTCGTATGGCCCGCCGGCTGGCACCACTCGGGGCTGCGCCGGGCGCCACCGTGGCGCTCGTTGCGCACCCGAATGCACTGGCCGTCCAGGCGGTCTGGGCCGTCCCACGTACCGGAGCCGTCCTCGCGCCCCTGAATCCTCGGCTGGGCCGAGCTGCGATGGAGCGGGCGCTCCATGTGATCGGGCCGGACCTGATCCTCGGCACCGAGCAGGACCTACATGACTCGGCCGTCGATGCGGATTGGGTCACGACGCTGGACGATCTGCCAAGGCCGCCGGGAGAGCGTATGCCGGGTGGGCCGTTCGCTCCCGATGGGGCCACGGGTCCTGACGGCGGCGGCAGTGGACTGGGCGACCAGCGTGCGGACGAAGGCGACCACGTGGATCCCGTCGCGGCAATTCGAGCGGACGGGTCGCGCCCTCTGGCCCTCCTCTGGACTTCCGGCACATCAGGTGACCCGGACGCGATACCGGTGCTTGCGTCGGCGTTGGACGCGAGTGCCCGAGCCTCGGTCGAACGCCTGGGGCTCACCGAGACAGACCGCTGGTACGCGTCTCTGTCGCTCGGTCACGTCGGTGGGCTCGCGCTCGTGCACCGAGCGGCCCACGTGGGATGTACGCTGGTGGTCCGAGGACGGTTTTCTACCGAGGTGCTGGTGGAGTTGATCGATCACGAAGGGCTGACACACGCGTCACTCGTTCCGACCATGCTACGCCGGCTCCTCGACATGAGGGGCGATCGTACGGTGCCCTCGACACTGCGAGGCCTGCTGATCGGTGGTGCGGCCGCCGGGGGAGCGCTGGTTCCCGAGGGTGTCGAACGGGGATATCCCATCGCCCTGACGTACGGGCTGACGGAGGCAGGTTCACAGGTGGCTACCGCTCCGCCCGCCCTCGTGGCGGAGAAGCCGGGTACAGTGGGTCTTCCCCTCGACGTTGTCGAAGTACGGATCCAAGACGACGGAGAAATTCTCGTACGCGGACCGACGGTCTCCCCCGGCGCCACGAACACCGAGGGCTGGCTCGCCACCGGCGACGTCGGACGCTTAGACGACGATGGGCATCTCTGGATCTCGGGCCGGATCAGCGATCGGATCGTCACCGGGGGGGTGACGGTGGATCCGCGATCGGTGGAGCTCGTTCTGGAAGAGCTCCCAGGCGTCTCCGCCGCGGCGGTCGCTGGTCTTCCGGACGACGATTGGGGCGAGACGGTAGTGGCGCTCGTCGTGTCCGAACCCGACACGGATCCAGAGGAGCTGATCGGACGGGCTCGAGAACGGCTTTCCGCCTCGGAGCTGCCTAGGCGGGTCGAGTTCATCGACGCGCTTCCGGTCAACGCGAACGGGAAGATCGACCGCGCTGCCGTTCGTGCGGCTTTTTCAGGTGCATCGCTCGCTTGACCAGACCTCTCACGACCCAAGTGCGGTATAGCAGAAGTATCGCGGCAATTCTGCTACACCACACTAGTCCTGCGGCTATCTTTGGCCGGGCGACTTTTGCCCGTCGGCCTCTTGGCCATCATCTTTCGCCGACGGAGGTTTGCCCTCCGCGCCGGGTCCGTGGGAGTCGCGGATCGGCTAGCACGCAACCCGACCGAGCATCATGAGCTTACTGGAAGAATACCGTTGGAGGGACTCCCTCCAGGATTCCACCGAGGGGGCCGAGGCGGCCTTCGCCGAGGGTCCCGTCACGGCGTATATCGGCTTCGATCCCACTGCGGCGAGCCTTCATGTGGGCAACCTCATGCCCATTATGGGCCTCGTGCACCTTCAGAGGGCCGGGCATCACCCGATCGTGCTCGTCGGAGGCGGAACCGGACTCATCGGAGATCCTTCGGGCAAGACTGAGGAGCGCCAACTCCTCACGAAAGAAGGTGCGGCCGAGAACCTTGCGGCGATCCGTCGGCAGTTGGAGCACTTCCTCGACTTCGATTGCTCCACCAATCCTGCTCGAACCGTCAACAATCTGGACTGGCTCGGAGAGATCGCGATGGTCGACTTCCTTCGGGACGTCGGAAAGCATTTTTCCGTCAACGCACTTCTCAACAAGGAGTCCGTCAGACGCCGCGTGGAGAGCGATGAGAAGGGGATTTCCTACACGGAGTTCAGCTACGCACTCCTCCAGGCCTACGACTTCGTGGAGTTGAATGAGCGTTACGGCTGCACGGTCCAGATGGGCGGGAGTGACCAGTGGGGCAACATCACGGCGGGCATCGACCTTGTGCGTCGCATGCGAGGGGAGAAGGCGTACGGAATTACTTACCCGCTCATCACTGGGGCTGGCGGGCAAAAATTCGGTAAGTCCGCTGCTGGGGGTGCCTGGCTGGATCCAGCGCGTACGTCACCGTACCGGTTCTACCAGTTCTGGATGACGGTGGATGACGAGGACGTCGTTCGGTATCTCCGGTACTTCACACTGATGGATCCCGAAGAGATTTCTGAACTCGAGGCGGTCCACGCCGAGCGGCCGCATGAACGCAACGCTCACCGTGCTTTGGCGGAGGAAGTGACCCGAAGGGTCCACGGCGAGGACGGCCTCGGGAACGCCCAGCGGGCCACCCAATTACTCTTTGGTGGTGAGATTACCGGCCTCGGCGCTTCCGAGATCGCGGATGTGTTCTCGGACGTCCCTTCGAGCGAACGCCCCCGGGCCGCTTTGGAGGGGGAGGGCACGGGCGTCCTCGATCTGTTTGCCGATGCCGGGCTGTGCAAGTCGCGGGGAGAAGCCCGGCGGGACATTGAGGGGGGAGGTCTTTCCATCAACAACCGCCGAATCGAGGGCATCGAGGCCACGGTTACGCTCGACGATTCGATCGAAGGGAAGTTCCTGATTCTTCGAAAGGGCAAGAAGAACCACCACATGGTGCGCATCGTTTGACACCCCGGCGGTCCTAAAGACGTGTCATCAGCCCACAAAAAAACGCCCCGTCCGACTGAGTCGGGCGGGGCGCTTCTGACGAATGGATCGCCTCTAGAACACGGTCTGCCAAGAAGCGACCAGCTTCGATTCAACCGACATCTGCGGCCCATTCAAGTTCTCGTGGGCAGGGTAGTACAACTCGAGAGAGAGTCGGTGTCCGGCCGCCCTACCCTCACGCAGATAAAGATTACCCCGAACGGAACCCAGAACCGGTCCCCTCCTTGGAAGAACGGGTTCGCGATA
>JAPYQK010000080.1 GCA_029941275.1 Longimicrobiales bacterium
CACGGAGTCCTCTCCCAACATCATCTCATGAGCGGAAGCGGCCGAACTCATACACAGGCGGCTGTTCGTGTCGATGTTGTTCGTGCCGAGGAACCCTTTCACCAGCTTGTTGGCCAGATAGTACTCTTCGGTGAGGCATTGCCCAGAGACATAGAAACCCACGCTATCTGGTCCATGCTCCTGAATGACCGCCTTGAAGACTTGTGCAGCCCGCTGGATGGCCGTCTCCCAGTTCACTATGTGGAGCGGGTGCGCCTTGGTCGATCTCATCTGTGGGTGGCGGAGCCGATCCCCTCAATCCTTCATGGCGTCCGGGAGATGTAGACCCTTCGCGCACAGCATGCCGCGGTTGGGCCATCTAGGTTGCCCGTATCTTACATTTTCGTAGGTTGACGATGTGGGCCTACGAAAATGTAGGGTCTCCGAGGGTGATTCCTGTGGGGGGATCGGCAGGGTTGCATCGGAGTGTTCTCGACGCTTCTGCCTGGTGGGAGCGGAACAGGCGGCAGCTCCGGAAGCGCCATGGGCCGCGGTGGATCCACCGCGGGATCCTCTTCCCACTAGAAAGCCGAAGAGGCCGCAAACGAGCGTGTGCAGGGCACCATACGCTACGGCCATTCCCTATACTCTTGGCTACAGATCGGATTCGTCGGTCATCTGGTGCAGAAGCACCCTGGCACAAGAGCCGCGATCGCCTCACATTCTCCACCCGATTTTCGTTCAGACTGACCGTGTACCATGATCTGGGGTGTTCAATGACCAAGCTGTGCAGACGCGTTTCGGATTCAGGAGCTTCGATCCTTCTCCTTGCGACCCTTGCTTGTGCCTTGCTGGCACTCGTTCCGAGAGATGCCTCGTCCCAACGCGGCCAGGCGGGCCCGCCTGAACAAGCCGCCGTGGAGCCGGTCAATCTTCTCCCTAACCCCTACATGACCATAAGAGACTTCGGGACACTTCCGAATGGACGGAGCTGGGGTTCGGTGAGTGCGGTCAACGTCGACGTGGACGGTATCCATATCTGGGCCGGCGACCGATGCGGGACCAACTCGTGTGCCACGTCGGACGTGGACCCAATGGTCAAGCTCGATCCTGACGGAAATGTGGTGGCGAGCTTAGGAGGCGGGCAGCTCATTTGGCCGCACGGGATGGACGTGGACGCGGAAGGCAACGTTTGGGTCGCCGATGCCCGCCTTGCAAACGCCGGCGAGTTGGAGCGTAACCCGAGCGCGGCGAACAGGGGGAGTGCCGTGGTCAAGTTCAGCCCCGATGGCCGAGTGCTCTTGACCCTCGGTACACCGGGCGAAATGGGTGATCCGCCCACGCACCTGCGTGAGCCCAACGACGTACTGGTCGCGCCCGACGGAAGTATCTTCGTTGGTGAGACGCACGGCGCCCAGTTCGAAGACGCACCCGGCCCCAACTCGAGAGGGCGCATCACGAAGTGGGCTCCCGACGGCACGTTTATCATGAGCTTCGGTGAGTGGGGCTACGGGGATGGCCAGTTCCGCGCTCCGCATTCCCTCGCGATGGATTCACAGGGGCGTCTGTTCGTGGCGGACCGGGGCAATCGGCGGATCCAGATTTTCACGCAAGATGGCGTGCACCTCGACACTTGGTACCAGTTCAGCAGGATCAGTGGGCTCTTCATCGATGACAACGACGTGCTCTACGCGATCGATTCGGAGTCCGGCCCCCGGTACAATCCCGGTTGGAGAAAGGGGCTCCGAGTCGGGAGCGCTAGGACGGGAGAGGTCTGGTACTTCATTCCAGAGCACCCCTCAGCGCGTGCGTCCGGTATGGGCGGACTCGGCTCGATGGGCGAAGGTGTCACGGCGGACGCTCAGGGGAACGTCTACGCGGGTGAGGTGGGTCCGATCCAGGGAATGTCGAAGTTCATCCCGCAGTGGATTCCATACGGGGGGTTTGGTCGGTAGGTCGGAGCAGCAGCCTCCGCACCACAAAAGCGAGGTCCCCGCAGGGTGGTTTGCCCTGCGGTTGGACGGGACGCCAGGTGGACGCACCGCACAGGTGGCCGGGTAGGCTCGAGCCGTCCTTCTGCCTATTGAATACCGCCTCTATTGCAGCGAAAACACCCAGATCGCCGCGCCACCTTTCGGCGAGTCATTCACTGGCATGCCTTCTTGCTCGGCGAACAAGCCGTACATCCTGGTCCAGTCGTTCACGTGGTATGCGGTCTGCCCGACCGCGACCGCCAGGTATTGAGTGCCATCGACCGCATAGGTGACGATGGTGGAACTCGGCACATCATCAAGCACCGTCTCCCAGAGGATCTCACCACTCTCTTCGTCGAAGGCTTTGAGTGATCGATTTAGGTCGCCGGCGAAGAGTAATCCTCCAGCGGTTGCCATGACGGAGCTGATGATCGGGCTCGGTTGCCGGTGTCGCCAAGCGAATTCCTGATTGGCTAAATCAACGGCCTGTATGCGACCCATGTTGCCGTTGCTATCCGGATGCAGGGCAGCTGAGAGGCGCACGCCGCTTGTGAGCAACTCATAACCATCGGGTCCCGTTTCGATGCAACCCTCGTTGAGGGGTATAAAGAGACGATTCGTTCGAGGATTAAAAGCGGAAGGCGGCCAACTCTTGGACCCGTAGTGGGTCGAACAAATGAGTTGGGTCTCTCCTTGAGTTGGGATGGTCTCAGGATTGATGGTCTTGTAGCCCGTGATGGGATCGATTGCAGAGACCACGTTCTGCAGGCCCATATCCATGGAGAACAAATACTCACCAGTGGCTGCATCGACAGCGTCCAGAATTCCGAGCTTTCCCAGGTTGAGCACCACCCTGCGGTTCACGCCCCCATACGGAATGTCGACGATCTGTCTCTCGAAAGCCCAATCCAGATCCCACTGATCGTTCGCCAGGTGCTGGTAATACCACACCAACTCCCCCGTATCCGGGTTGAGTGCGATTGTGGCATTCGTATACAGGGCGTCGTTGTTGATCCCATCGATGTCTGACGGATAGAGCAACGGTCCGGTGTCGTAGGTAGGTGCCACGCCAAAATAGGCGAGATTGAGGTCCGCATCGTAAGCGCCCGCGTTCCAGACCGATCCGCCGCTACGTCCTTCGATCGGCAACCCGTTCCAGGTATTTCCACCAGGCTCGCCGGGTCGTGGAATCGTGTTGAACCGCCACTCCTCTTCGCCGGTTTCGCTGTCGAGCCCCACGATCCAGGCACCCTTCGCGACACGCAAAGAAGTGATGCCCTGCATGACTACGTCACCGACGACAAAGGGTGCACTCCGTAGGTGGTAGCCAGTCAGGCCTTCCTCTGTCTCAATCTCATGATCCCAGATCAGTTCTCCAGTCTTGGCACTGAGCGCCAGAACATGAAGATCTGACGTGGGAACGAACACCATGTCGCCCCGCAGCGCGATCCCCTTTTTCTGACTGGCGCGCACGTCCGATTCGTGCTGGTAGCGCCAGAGCAGCGCACCGTTGGCAGCATCGATCGCAAGCACATTGTCGGGGTATGTGAAGAAGAACATGACGCCATCATGAATGATGGGGCCGGGATTATTATCCCCGGCTTGGAGCGGCATGCGCCATTGCAGTTTCAGGTCGGTGACGTTGTCACGATTGATCTGATCCAACGTGCTGTAACCCTGGTTGTCATAGCTGCGTTGCCACAACAACCAATCTTCGGCGGGCGGGTTGTTGAGCATCGCGTCGGTGATCGGCGTCAACCGTTCGAGGACGTCGGCAGCATCGGACGAGATGCGGGTCGCTGTCGCGATACCTCGACCCCCAGCCATGTCGGGAAGAGAGGCGGTGGTTTCAAAATCCACTCCCACCGCCGATGGGTTCGGGTCCGCCTCGATGCCGTTAAAGGCGAGGATATAGGCGGCGATTCCTTCGTAATCCTGCTGGTCCAATCCACCCGTGTTGCCCGGCGGCATTTGCCGGAGTTCGATCGCCAATTCGTTGAGCGGAGCTTCACTCCATTTCACCGTGAAGCCGTCTCCGGACAAATCTGGGACAACCGCAGCACCCTCTAGATTCACGCCGTGACAGCTCGCACAATTGACGTCATACGTGGCTTTGCCGGCCACCGCCTGCGCTTCCGTGTAAGTGACGGTTTGCTGGTCAATCGACTGGGCGTAGACTGAGGGAGGGAAAACCGCAATCGATTGAGCGAAGGCCGCAATCGAAATCAGCAATAGGCTCTTGTTGGTCCAGTTTGGCATCGACTCGCTTCTCACTGTTTTGGTTGTCAGCGCTGCCAATCTTAACAACTAGCAGGAAGAAGATGAAAGAAAAGGCGACAGACTGTTGGCAGTTCCGACGGGTTGTTCTCGCAGCGTTCCTGATCGGGCCCTTGGCGGTGCTCTTGTGCGGCAACGATGTGCTGGCCCAGGACGACGGGGCATGGCAGACATTACCCGACATGCCGGTGGGGAAGTGGGAGCCAGGTACCGTTACGCTCGACGACAAGCTCTACATTTTCGGCGGTTACACGCTAGGAGTGGTATCCAGCAAACGTTCGGAGATTTTCGATCCAGCCGATGGTAGCTGGACCTCCATTCAAGATTTACCCAGTGCTATCACGCACATGAACACGGTGCTCGATGGCAGGACTGTCTGGTTCGCCGGTGGTTTCAAGGACGGCTACAGAGGCCACGCGATCGCCGAGGTGTGGAGTTACGACATCGATCAGGACCGGTATACGGCGGCGCCTCTGCTCCCCGAGCCCCGGGCCGGCGGCGGGCTCGCTCTGCTGGACCGCAAGCTGCACTTTTTCGGTGGGCTCATGGAAGACCGGGATACCGATTCCAGCGATCACTGGGTCCTGGACCTGGATGACTGGGCTCGAGGGTCCGCCAGTTGGACGGACGCGGCACCCATGCCGGTACCGCGCAATCAGTTCTCGACCGTCGTTCTCGACGGGAAAATCTACGCCATCGGCGGCCAGTTCCATCACGACAGCATGCAACTCGATCAGTCTCGTGTGGATATCTACGATCCCGAAACAGGGGCTTGGAGCAGTGGCCCTGCGCTGCCCAAAGGACACTCCCATGCCGAGGGGGCCACGTTCGTCCACGACAACCAGATCTACATGATCGGTGGACACACGACACCGGCGGGCGGGACCAAATCGACGGACGCCGATATTCTCAGGCTCTCGGGCGCAGGACCCTGGGAAATGATCGGGGAACTACCGATGCCCCTGTCTTCGCCGGCGGCCACCATCATTCGGGCGACGCTCTTCGTTGCGGGCGGGGCGACCGCCGGGAGCAACGTTGTTGCGGGAATGTGGTCCCGCCCCGCACCCTGAGTCGAAGTTCTTGCCGAAATTCGTCGACTCCGATCGTTATTGAGTACGGATTCAATCGAGGTTAGTAGGCCCATGGATAACTTTCGTTTACGATCTGGCGCACGCCGCTTTCTTATCGCGGCCGGTGTCACGGCTTTATCAGCTTGCTCGACCTCAACAACGAGAACGAGGATGGAGTGACCATGAGAATCTCTCTCGGGGTGTATCTGACGGCGTTGATCGTGATTATGGCCAGCAGCGGTGCAGAGGCTCAGCAGCACAGCGTGATCTTTGACACCGACTTCGCCATCCCGCCGCAGGACGACGGCATGGCGCTGATTCTGGCACTGCACTCCCCGGAGATCGATGTTCTCGGCATCACCACGGTGGCGGGGAACTACAGCGTTGAGCGCGCCACGAGCGATGTGCTCCGGTTACTCGAGATCGACCAACGGACGGACATCCCCGTGTATCGCGGGGCCAACATGCCCCTCGTTCACGAGAAGTCGGACTATGCCACGCGCGTTTGGGGCGAATGGTGGTCCGACGATCCGCCGCCGCCCCCGCCCGGTGGATTCGCAACCAAGCAGGTCGAAGCCATCGGGGCCGCCGAGTTCATCGTGCAGGCAGTGAAAGCCCGGCCGGGTGAGATCACGATCGTGGCGATCGGGCCGCTCACCAACGTCGCCATGGCGATCCGGCAGTCGCCGGACATCGCACACAATGTGAAGCAGGTCGTCATCATGGGTGGCGCAATCGCCGGGCTAGCGGACGGACACGGCAACGTCACGCCCAACGCCGAGTTCAACTTCTGGGTCGATCCCGAGGCGGCTCGTGTCGTGCTCCGTTCCGGCATCCCGATCGTGCTTTCACCACTCAACGTCTCGCGGAAAACGGGGCTGACGAAGGAGTGGTACGAGCGGATGGTCGCCACGGATACGCCCGTCACTCGCCTCATCCGGGCCACGATGGGGCCGCAGTTCGATCGCGCGCCCGATGCGAGCCAGCTCATGTACGACCAGGTCGCGGTGGCCAGCTTGATCGACCCCTCGCTCGTCACCACGCGAGAGCTCTATGTGGACGTCGACGATACGCCGGGCCTCAACTATGGCGTGTCGGTCGGTGGCGACCAGATTTGGCCCGGGGCGGAAGGGGCGCAGCGCATGAGCGTGCAGTATGACCTCGACTGGGAGCGCTTCATCACGATGTTCGTCGAGCGGGTTCCGCGCGCCCTGCCGTAGCACGAGTCGTACCGTCTACCGGGCCGACGCCAACAGTTCATCACCGTAGATCGTCACCGTCTCCAACCTCACCCGACCGGCTTCCGTTGGATTTCGCAGCCTCACCTCGACGTGGTGTTCGCCGGGGGTCAACGCGTATTTCCAGAACAGATAGAATCGACGTTTGGTGAATTGTGTCGGCCAACTCGCTGACTCTACCAACGCCCCGTCCACAAAGAGGTCCGCCTCGAAGACATGTTCTCTCTCGTTTGCGCTCCCCGCATTTCCCAGAATGGCAAACCCGATACCATCGAAGTCGAAGCTGAACGTGTCGGATAACACCAACGGTTCTCTTTCGCCGTCGCTATTGGTGTTAGCGAGCGAGCGCCGCTCCTTCGGAAAGTGATTCTCGAAAGAGTCTTCGAAAGGTACGGTCACGGGGTCTTGCACCTGGATGGTGATGGTGCCGCCGCTAACGGAGCCACCGCCACGTTCGATCATCTCGAGCGCGTGCCGATAGGAAAGTTCGTATGCGTCGTTCAAAGAGATCGTCGTGTACGCGAAATCCAGTGCTTCTACATCATCCAGGCCCTGCTTCCAAGAGTCCGGAATCGCGTCATAACCATAGATGGCTCCCAAGATTCCCGCGGCGGAAGAGGGATTACAATCCGCATCGTCGCCGGCTCGTGTCGCGATCTCAAGCGTGCGTGAAAAATCCCCGTCCCCGTAGAGCAGGCCCAGAACGACCCAGGCGGCGTTGATCTTGGCATCGATGTTGAACGGTGTCATCAAACCGCTGGGCCCCAAGTCGGTGTCCGCCCACTTTTGATGGATTCCTTCCCAGGCAAACTTCCAATCGTCGGGGTTCTCACCGTGTAGAGCGATGACGTCACTGATGATCTGGTGAAAATCACTTTGGCGGGGAATCACATCCAGCGCCTGCCGCACGATCGCTTCGATATCATCGTTCACGAAAGCCAGTGAATACATCGAGGCGACAAAAACGCCGCCATACCAACCGTCGCCGTAATTCATGATGTGGCCGACCCTGTCACTGACCTCCACCGCGCTGTTGACCATACCGGGCGCCATGATGCCTGCGAAGTCGGCTTCTATCTGAAAATCGATGTCGTCTGCGGCGGGATTGTTCAACCAATGCCCCGATTCCGGTGGGCTGAGACCGTTCAAGACGTTGTAGCGGGCCACTTGATTGGCGAACCACAGGCTGTAATCCGCGTTCGCGAAGGCATTGGCAAACGACTGTGCGGGGGCATCCATTCCTTCGTCTTCGAACACCTGAACGAAGGTGAGGTCCATGTATATATCATCGTAGACGCCGGGTCTTTCATCGAAAGTCTCGAACAGGTAGCCGTCATACCAGGCCAACTCGTAGTCGTCTGGCACCATGACACTGTTGAACCTGAATTCGACGGGAAAACCATAGGTGACGCCGATCGTTTGCGCGGCCCAGGCGCCTTTGATCTTGTCCCGTAATTCCTGTTCCGAGAACGTGGCGGTGTTGCCCGTAGAATTCGGGGTACACGCTGCCTGAGTCATCCCCGCCAGCAGAACCGGAACCACGAACTTGCCGAAGCGCGACGCGTTGTTTGAACCGGACGCATTGTTCGAACGTGATGGATTGTTTGAAAAAGGCATGTGTGGGTCCCCGATCGATTGACTAAACGCGTGAAAAAATGATCAAACCCAGACCAACGAAAAAACTGAGGAACATCCACCTCAGCAACTTCTGACTACTCGCGGGTGCCCCCTCGAATTCCTTCCAGATCACCACGCCCCAAAATGCCGCGACCATCGTTGCGCCTTGCCCCAAACCATAAGAAACCGCGTAGCCTGCCTGCTCGGAAGCCAGGATGTTGAACGACATGCCGATGCACCAGATCACTCCGCCGAGCACACCGACTAGATGCAAACGCGCATTGCCTTTGCGCCAGTAGTCGCCGTACGAAACGGGATCACCCTTGAAGGGCCGATACATGAAGATCGTGTTCCACAAGAAGTTGGAAGCCAGCACCCCAACAGCGAACACAAAAACCGCGGCATAAGGCGTCATCTGCCCGACTTCAGGATTGGCGAAATCCAGTGACATGGACGCGGCTACAAAGCGGTAGAAGAACCCCATCAAGACGCCGCCGGCGACGGAGAGAACGATGCCCTTGGTGGGTGTCTGCTTCTGGTCGGACGACATGCCGCGGTATGCCAACGCATCCAAAACGATTGCCACAGTCACCAGCCCCACTCCGGCAAACAACAGGACGGGATTGCCCAGCGGCACCGCGAAATAGTTCACCAGGACGCCGAGCACGAGCGCGATGCCGATGCCCACGGGAAACGCCACGGCCATACCGGCGATGTCGATTGCGGCAACGATGAGGAGGTTGGCGATATTAAAGACCACACCGCCGACGAAAGCCGATGTCAGTGCTGAGCTAGACGCCTGTTGCAAGTCGGGAATGAAGCCTCGCCCTTCCGCGCCCATACTTCCCAGAGTCAGACCGAACAACAGGGAGAGCACCACCACCCCGATGGTGTAATCCCAATAGAAGAGCTGAAAGGACCAGGACTTACTGGCGAGTTTTTGTGTATTCGCCCAGGAACCCCAGCAGATCATGGTAACGACGCAAAAACCCACGGCGATGGCATAACTCGGGACGATGAACATTACGTCAACCTCTCCATTTTCTGATTCTCAAGCGTCGATTTCATGGCTGTATGGCATGGAGTCCTGGGCCCCCATGCGGGTAACAGAGATCGCTGCCGCCTTGCAGGCAAACGCCATGGCGTCGCGGAGATCGTCGCCCCGGCCAAGCGCCACCGCCAGGGATCCATTGAAACAGTCGCCCGCCGCAGTCGTGTCGAGTGCGGTGACCGCAGGCGTACCGATCAGCTCACTGCCCTGGTCGTTGGCAAGCAGTACGCCTTGAGCCCCCAGCGTAATCGCCACGTTTCTTACACCTACCGCCAAAAGTTGGGTGGCGGCCTGCGTGGCCGAGCCCGGGTCATCTACCGCCAAGCCCGTCAGAATCTCCGCTTCGGTTTCGTTTGGCGTGAGAAGATAGAGGCCCCCCAACATCTCCTTCGGCAAAGCCCGGGCGGGGGCCGGATCCAGGATCACACGACAGCCCTTGGCTTGAGCGAGTGAGATGCCCCGAGCCACCGCGGCGAGCGGTATCTCCAACTGCAGCAGCACGATGGAGGCAGCGGGCATGGATTCCAACGCCTCCTCGACCTGCTTTTCGGTCAGGGTATCGTTGGCGCCCGGTGCAACCACAATGTGGTTTTCACCCGAGGCGTCGACGCTGATCAGTGCGACACCGGAGGGTTGGTCCGCATCGCGGCCGACGTTCGCACAATCGATCCCTTCTGTTTGTAGCCGCGAAATCGCTTGATCGCCAAAAATGTCGGTACCCAGGTTCGCCACCATCGCCACCCGCGCGCCGTGTCGGGCCACCGCGACCGCCTGGTTTCCGCCTTTGCCACCGGCTGTCATCAGAAAATCTCCACCCATGACCGTTTCGCCGGGGCTCGGCAGCTTATCCGCTTTGACGATCATGTCGGTGTTGATACTGCCGATTACGTAGATTGGCGTTTGGGCTGGGGGGTTCATGCCGGACTGGGCCTTTTGAGGTTCGTTTTCGCACTCTTCGGACAGACTCCGGGATCAGACTGCGTTCAACGACATCGCCCAGCAAGCCCCAGCGGACCGGTCTTCTTCAAGCCACCATTTGCCTGGGGCCGAAACGCCGTACATCGTTCCTCACCGGAAGCGCCGATCCCTCGAGGTTGCGGCCTACAGAGTCCCGTCCGCCATCAGATCGGCAGCATAATTAGCGGCGCGCGCGCTCATGGCCATGTAGGTCAGGGACGGGTTTTGACAGGCCGAGGACGCCATGAACGAGCCGTCGGTCACGAACAGGTTTCTGATGTCGTGGGCCTGACACCGGCCATTCAGCACCGACGTAGCCGGGTCGCGACCCATGCGAGCACTGCCCATCTCGTGAATTCGGTTGCCGGGCTTGGTGAGCTCCACGTCGCCGGACACGATATCCGAGCAGCCGGCCGCCTCCAGCATGGCGATCGCGTCCTTGCGGGCCTCTTGCAACATGATGCGTTCGTTGTCCCCATACGTGACGTTCAACACCGTCAACGGATTGCCCCATTGATCGCGTCGTGAACGATGCAGGGTGACCCGGTTATTGGGACTGGGGAGCTGTTCCCCGAAAGCTCCGATCGAGACCCTCCAAGGACCGGCCGCCCGATGCAACTCCTTGAAGGCGCGGCCGATGCCCGGACCATTGGTGGACACCACGGGCGTGGCACCGCCCTGGAAGCCGAAGCCGCGCAGGTATGGCTTTTCGGTCTCGGTGATATTCGCGTACCGGGGGATATAGATGCCACCCGGGCGACGACCGTAGACCGTTTTGTCCTCGAAGCCACGAATCAGCCCCCTTGCCCCCGCGCCGCTGATGTGGTCCATCAGATTCCGGCCGACCTGATCCGAACGGTTGGCCAACCCATTCGGAAACGTCTCAGACGTCGACTGCAACAGGATCATCGCCGACGCGATGGTCGAGGCATTCAGGAAGAGGACCCTTGCCGTATACACGCGCCGTTCATTGGTCTCGGCGTCAATCACTCGTACGCCGGTGACCCGCGACGTCTCTGGATCGTAGTCGATGGACTGAACGATGGCGTTGTGCACCATGGTCAAGTTGCCGGTGCGCCGAGCCGCTGGCAGAGTGGCGTTCAGTGAAGAGAAGTAGGCCCTGTACGCACAACCGTGCTCGCAGCGGTTACGTACCCGACATTCGCTGCGTCCAAGGCTTCTTTGCTCCGCCGTGGCGTCCGTGATGTGAGCGACCCGCGCCGGGATGACATTACGACCAGGGAAGGCGGCTTCGACCCTGGCCTTGAATTCCTCCTCCGCGCATGTAAGCGCAAACGGTGGTTGAAAGACACCGTCGGGTAGTTGAGTCAGCCCGTCGGAATTGCCGGCGATACCGGCAAATCGCTCCACGTGATCGTACCAAGGCGCGATGTCGTCATAACGAACCGGCCAGTCGACGCCGACACCTTCTCTTTGATTCGCCTCGAAGTCCTGTGGCCCGAGTCTGTAGGCTTGCCGACTCCACATGATGGAGCGACCACCGGTGTGGTAGCCGCGCAGCCAGTCATAGC
>JAPYQK010000081.1 GCA_029941275.1 Longimicrobiales bacterium
GGCTTTCAGCAACTCTGCCGGACCGTTCCAGGACGGGGTGAGCGGCGCACCCTATCTGGGGCGGTCGGGGCATCCGCAACCGCGTCTGTGGCGGCCTTGCACCAGAACTTGTCCACGAGTCTTCTGGTGGTAGTGGCACCTTCCCCAAGGAAAGCGATCGAGATCGAGGTGGATCTCGAGCTTTTTCTCCGCCAAGGCAGCTCTTTTCTCTTTCCTCAGCGCGAGGCCCGACCTTACGAGTCGAGCGAGCCCCACCTCGAAATAGGGGCACTCCGTGTCGAAGCGGTGGAAGCACTTCTGGGAGGGCGCACCCGATTGATCGTCACCACCCTGCGCGCCTTGCAAGAGCGCGCCCCGATTCCCACGGAGTTGGACGGACTGCGGATTTCGCTACGTGTGGGTGAGGAGGTAGGCTTCCAGAGGCTCATCAATGACCTCCTGGAACGAGGATTCGACCGGGTACCCCTGGTAGAAGAGGTCGGACAGTTCGCGGTTAGAGGAGGCCTTCTCGACATCTTCTCAGTTGGCACACCAGAGCCGGTCCGGGTGGAGTTTTGGGGAGACGAAATCACCTCGATCCGCTTTTTCGATATCCTCGATCAGCGTACGAGAGACACCACTTCGGAAGCGCACATCCTTCCGGTGGACTTTCAGAGAGACCCCGAGGAGACTTCACTGGTTTCGCGGTCCCTCCTGGAATTGTTACCGGCCGATGCTCTTCTCCTAGCAGTCCACCCCGAGGAGGGCGGAGAATGGCGACCCGAGCTCGACCGAACATGGAACTATGTGTGTCAGCTCCATGATGAACTCACGGTCGAGGGCGAGTCCCCGGATTCTCCCGACACCCTGTTTCTCCCGGCCGTGGAAGCCGAGAAAAGAATATCCGCACTGGCCCGGATCGATCTGTCGGCGACCGACGAAGCCGGAGTCTCACTTTCCTGCACTCCTCCGCCCGCGATCAAGCGGGACATGAAGCTGCTGCGAGCTTCCCTCCGCGCCATGTCGGCCACCGGGGGCCGTAGCCTCGTGCTCTGCGACAACCAAGGTCAGTGTGATCGGCTGGAGGAAATTCTCGGGAGTCCCAAGAAGATTCCGCCACGAGCTAATGTGGTCGTGGGCTCACTTTCCGGCGGATTCGTTCTGGAGGCCGCCGACCCGCCCCTTCAGGTGCTTACCGACCATGAAATTTTCCGCCGTTCGCGGAGAGTCCGGACCCGGCGTCGTTTTCGAGGGGCCGTGGCCCTGGAAAGCCTTTCCCAGCTGAGTCCAGGCGACCGGGTCATTCACATGGATCACGGGGTGGGCGTCTTCGGGGGGTTGCAGCACATCGAGGTCGCGGGGGAAGAGCTCGAGTCTATGGCCATCGAATACGCCGGTGGAGAAATCCTGCGCGTGCCTGTCTATAGGCTCGACCTGGTCGAGCGGTGGGTGGGAGAATCAGAGAGTGTGGCGCCTCCTCCCGTACACCGCATCGGAGGAAAACGCTGGAAGACGCTGAAGAAAAAGACCAACGAAGCCATCGAACTGATGATGGTCGAACTCCTACGCCTCTACGCCAAACGCGAAGCCTCCTCGGGTTTCGCTTTCTCACCCGACACACTGTGGCAAAAGGAGATGGAGTCATCGTTCCTCTATGACGATACACCCGACCAAAGGACGGCGACCGAGGCTGTGAAACGCGACATGGAATCCGGTAGGCCCATGGACCGTTTGATCTGCGGCGATGTGGGGTATGGAAAGACCGAAATCGCGATCCGCGCAGCCTTCAAAGCGGTCCAGGACGGAAGGCAAGTAGCGGTGCTTGCACCAACCACGGTGCTCGTGGAGCAGCACCGCCACACCTTCGCGGCTCGCCTCGCGGACTATCCCGTGCGGGTCGGGGTGCTCAGTCGATTCCGAACACCGACGGAGCAGAAGACGGTACTGGATGGGCTCTCGAGTGGCGCCGTCGATATTGTCGTCGGAACTCACCGGCTGCTCTCGCCCGATGTGGAGTTCTCCGACCTGGGGCTGCTGATCGTCGATGAGGAGCAGCGGTTTGGCGTACGCCACAAGGAACGCCTCAAGGAGCTTCGCGCATCCGTGGACGTGCTGACGCTCACGGCTACGCCCATCCCGCGGACCCTACACTTGTCGCTCGTGGGGCTTCGAGACCTTTCCCTGATCCGGACCCCGCCACGGGATCGGATGCCGGTGATCACACACGTGGTCCCTTGGTCCGATCATTTGATTGGGGAGGCTCTACTCAGAGAGTTGGATCGAGGGGGCCAGACGTTCTTCCTTCACAATCTGGTATCGACCATCCCTGGAGCCGTTGAACGGATTCGGGCGCTCGTACCTGAGGCGCGGGTCGACGTCGCGCATGGGCAAATGCGGCCGCGGGAGTTGGACCGGGTCATGCGGGACTTCGTAGATGGGGAGATCGACGTCTTGGTCTGCTCCTCGATCATCGAAAACGGCCTCGACGTCCCGAACGCGAACACCCTCATCGTGAATCGAGCTGACCACTTCGGACTGTCCCAACTCTATCAGATCCGCGGAAGGGTGGGCCGATCAGACCGCCGAGCTTTCTGCTATCTGATTGCACCGTCCGAACTCAGTGAGGAAGCCGACCGCCGCCTCCGCGTCTTGGAGCACCATACCGAACTCGGGAGTGGATATTCCGTGGCCCTCCGTGACATGGAGTTGAGGGGCGCCGGGAACCTGCTTGGCGGTGAACAGTCCGGTTTCGCCCATTCCATTGGCATCGACGCCTACATGCGCTTGCTGGAGCAAACCGTAAAACGTCTCAGAGGCCAGGAAGAAACCCGGGAGTTCCCCGACCCGGACGTCTCGATCGCAGACTCCGCCTATTTGCCCGACTCGTACATCGCCGACTCGGGCCAAAAATTGAATCTCTACCAACGGCTCTCCAAGCTCGACAAGATCGCTGAAGTCACGTCACTGAGAGAAGAACTCGCGGATCGCTTCGGCGCCCCCCCTACCCCGGTAGAGCACTTACTGGATCGAGCGGCGCTAAGAATTCTGGGAAGGAGAATCGGGGTCGAGCGCATCCTCGTGAGAGAGAAGGAGGCGAGAGTGAATTTTCGGGCCACCGTGGTGCCTCGCCTTTCGGTTCTCGAGCGCCCTCTCAATGAACGCTCCGTCGAGGTGGAGGTGCGCCGCATGACGCCCCTGTCACTGGTCCTTCGTCAGGCGGGTCCAGATTCGCTAGTTTCGACGCTGATCTGGGCGCTCACAAGTTTGATCGAGGCGCGAGACGAGGCGGCTTGAGGATCTCGGGGGGTTGGCATACTCCGAAAGATTCATGGAGAGGACTTTGAGATGAGACATCACCCTGGACGGACTCCTCACACCCTGGGCGGCCGTGCCAAGGGAGCGGCCTTCGCGATCCTTGCCGTTCTCGGGGCGTGCGAGTCGGATTCGGAGGCAGTGCTCGCCCGGGCGGCCGGTCATGAACTGACGGTAGACCAGGTCGTCGAGATGCTAGCGCGGCAAAACTCTCTGCCGAATCAGCCCGACATCGTCGAAGCACTCTCAAATTTCTGGGTCGACTACACGCTCATCGGGCTGAGCGCTCGCCAAGACTCCCTATTCACAGAGCTCGATCTCACCCCCCTCCTCCAACCACAGATCGACCAGGAGACCATCGACGCGTATATGAATTCGGTCATCCGACCGGACACCGCGCTCTCCGACCAGGACTTACGAGCGATGTGGGAAGCCACCGCGCCGCCCGATTCCGTTCGGGCACAGCACATCCTGCTGGGTTTTCTGGATCAACCCACGCAGGCTCAGGCCGATAGCGTTGGGGTGCTCGCCGAGGAACTCGTGGCACGCGCTGAGGCGGGCGAATCATTTGAGGCCCTGGCTGGCCAGTATAGCGTCGACAGCGGCAGCGCAGTTGTAGGGGGCGACCTCGGATTTTTCGGCGTTGGAATGATGTTCCCCGAATTCGAGGAGGCCGCCTTTGCGCTGGCGGTCGGTGAAGTCGGTATCGCCTTGTCGCAGGTCGGGTTGCACGTCATCAAAGTCACGGACCGAAAAACGCCGACGTTCGAGGCGGCACTCGGCGAATATCGCGACTCGGTGGTTCTGGCGAGGTTGCGCTCGGCCGATTCGATCCTTTTGGCCGAGATCGGGGCCGACGGTGAAATCGAAGTCGCGGCCGAAGCTGCCGAAATCATGCGGGAACTCGCAATGAGCCCGAGGACACCGCTCAGCGGTAGGGCGGCGAGCCGCACCCTGATCTCCTACCCTGGCGGATCGTACTCGGTCTCGGACGTGATGCTCCTCCTGAACACCCAGCGGACCGACCTCCCAGGCCAACTCGTATTGGCGTCTGACGACGCCCTGGACGCTTTCCTGGAAAACATCGGGCAGGCACAGGTCCTGCTCGCTCTAGCGTCCGACGCTGGCCTCAATCCGAACGAAGCACGTGTCGATTCTTTGGAAACGGCGGCTCGGCTAGGAGTTAGAGCTTCCATGGAGGAGTTGGGGATTCGGAGAATCATTCCGTTGGAGGGTGAATCTGCTGACGAAGCATTGGACCGCAGGACGCTTCAGATCCTCAGGGAGATCTCGGCTGGGACGCGGAATGTTATCCCGACGGACGCGATCACCGTCGGACTTCGCCAAGACACCGAATGGGAAATCTTGGATAGTTCGATTCGGGCCACGATCGAACGAGTCAACGATCTGAGGGGAGCCACCGAGGCGCCGGCGGCGCAACCGGCCCCCTCGCCACCCTCGGTGCCCGTCGTAGTGGACACCGCTGGGAATTGATGACGGTCTGCGGCTGCCGCACCAGGAACACGTTTTCTTCAGAGGTTTAGACAACGCATGAATTTTTCTTCGCGAAGTCTCGCTCTACTTCCGGCGGTATTGTCCTTGATCCCCGTGGGGGTCGAAGGACAGCAGGCCCTTCAAGACATTGAGATGGTCGAGCGTGTGGTCGCGGTCGTCGGAGATTCCGCGATCCTGAAAACTGAACTAGACGGGTTCGTCATCGAGATGGAGGCCAGAGGGTGGGCCCGTCCCGAGCAGGCCGACGAACTCCTGGCGGCACGACTCGAGCTCCTTGACCAACTGATCAATCAGCAGTTGGTCATTCAGGAGGCGGTGAAGGACTCACTCCTGGTGGTCAGCGAGGAGGAGTTGGAGGACCGAGTCCAGCAGGAAATCGACGGTCAAGTCCGTCAGGCCGGCACGTTGGGTCGGCTTCAACAAATGCTCTCGGCCCAGGGCATGACGATGGCCATTTTCCGTGAGCAGAAGAAGAGTTCCATCCGAGCTCAACTGCTCCAGGAGCGCTACTTCGGGAAACGAGGTCAGGATCTGTCGGACATCGTCGTAACCGAAGAGGAAGCCCGCACCTACTGGGATGAGAATCAGGACTTGATTCCGCCGCGGCCGGCCAGCATACGCTTCGTGAATGTCCAGCTCCTACCCGAGGCGGCGGATGACGAAAAAGCGGTCGCTCTCGCGAAAGCCGACAGCATCTTGGATCTGATCCGGGACGGGGAAGATTTCGCCGAGTTGGCAGACCGTTTCTCGTTCGACACCGGTGCGGAAGGTGGAGAACTCGGGTGGATCCGCGAGGACGGGACCATGGTGGAACCGTTCGAAGAAATGGCCTTCAGGATTCCCGCCGGCAGCATCAGCGCACCTGTCGAGACACAGTTCGGCTACCACTTGATCTCGGTCGAGCGGATACGTGGAGGCGAGCGGCGGCTACGGCACATTTTGATTTCGCCGACGGTGACGGAAGCCGACATCGAGGCGAACGCCGCCCGTGCGCGATCGTTCGTAGAAAGGCTGAGGGCCGGCGAGACCATGACCGACCTCGGTGAGCCGGCCGACACGGTCGATTTGACGCTCGAACAAATCGCTCAGACCTCTCAGGACTTTGCCGTCGAGATGCAGAACGCCGAGGCGGGGGACGTCATTGGGCCCATCGAGATTCCCGATCCACGCACCGAGGGTGGCTACGCGGTCGCTCTGCTGTTGGAGAGGGTGCCAGCAGGCACCCCGGACTTCGCTGAGTTCCGAGATGTGATTGTGCAACGTCTCCAACAGGAAGGACTTACCGAAACGGTAATCGAAGAGCTGCGAAACCGAGCGTACATCGACATTCGGCTCGGCGGAGGCTGATTCAACCGTCTTGTAACGAGGCTGCGTATGTCTACGCGATACTTGGCGCTCACGCTCGGCGATCCCCGTGGAATCGGCCCTGAGGTTGTGGTCGATGCGATTCGACACCTCAAAGCACACGGCGACGAGACTGAATTCATCCTCGTCGGGCCCGACGGGTTCGACCCGCGACTCTGTCTGTACGAAAGTGTGGGTCGCTTCGACGGGTCTGAGCTCTGCGCAGGATCCCTTTCGGCACTAGCAGTGGAAAGAGCGGTCCAACTTGCTCTGGCGGGTACGGTTGTCGGCATCGTGACGGGTCCCATCCACAAGCCCGCTCTCCGGGCGGCGGGGATCTTGGATCCAGGCCATACGGAAATGCTCCAACGCCTCACCGGCGTCTCGGAGGTCGGAATGCTCATGGCTGCCGAGGAGACACGTCTGGGGGCCCCTCTTCGAGTGCTTCTCGTCACCACGCACGTCCCACTCCGCAGTGTTCCCGACCTGTTGAGCGTAGATCTGCTCGTTTCACAGACTCTGCTGCTGAGTTCGGCGCTCAAGGCTGGCTGGGGCCTCGCACACCCGCGATTGGCACTTTGCGCCGTGAATCCTCACGCCTCGGACGACGGCCTGTTCGGCGAGGAGGAAGATCGACTGTTCCGACCGGCCGTGGACGCCTTGTGCCGTGCGGGCGTCGCCGTGGACGGCCCGATCCCGGCGGATACCGTGTTCAGCCGAACCCTCAACGGGGAGTTCGACGCGGTGGTCGCTCCTTATCATGATGTGGGAATGGCCGCCTTCAAGACCATCGCCTTCGGAACAGGGGTCAATGTAACGTTGGGATTGCCGTTCGTGAGGACGTCTCCTGATCATGGAACGGCGTTCGACATCGTCGGCACCGGCAAAGCGAATTCCTCGTCCGTGCGGGCTGCTATCCAGATGGCGTCTAGTCTTGTCGCGAAACATTTTGACACGCTGCCCACCCATATGTAGCTTCCGTTTCAGATCCGGAGTGTTCTCGGAAGTTACTGGGAAACATTAACTTAGGAGGTTGTGACCACCGGGTGATCAAGTTCCTATCGGTGACCAAAGTGTACGAACGCCCTGAACCGGCCCTCAGTGACGTGTCCTTCCATTTGGTCAAAGGGCAGTTCGCTTTCCTTACGGGGCACTCCGGGTCCGGAAAGTCGACCGCCCTTCGGCTCGCGCATATGGTCGAAAGGCCCACCCACGGAGAGGTCCGAGCCAGCGGTTTTTCATCGGAGAGGACTTCGCGCCGGGATGTGTGGAAGTTGCGCAGGAAAGTGGGGTATGTGTTTCAAGATTTTCGCCTCCTCCCCGGCCGTACCGCTCTCGAGAATGTCTCATTCGCGCTCGAGGTCACGGGCTCGCCAAAGAAGCAAATTGTTGCACGAGCGCAGCGGCTTCTCGGCCAGGTGGGCCTCGCCCCGAAAGCAGGCGCTTATGTGGACCAACTCTCCGGCGGCGAGCAGCAGCGCGTGGCCATCGCACGCGCACTCGCCAGCGCGCCCCTCTTGCTTCTCGCGGATGAGCCCACGGGTAATCTCGACGAACGGGCCACTCGGGGAATCATGGACTTGTTCTGGGAAATCAATGCGCTCGGGATGGCCGTTTTGATGGCCACCCACGATCTGGAACTCATGCGGCGATATCCCACGGCCCGAGTCCTCGAACTCGACCAAGGGCGGCTCGTCTATGATTCCTTAAGAAACGAAGATGCGGTGGGGATCCGAGATGCTCCGCCGACATCGGACGGAGGCGCCACCAAGGTGCCCGTCGGCGCACCGAACCTGGCTCAAGACGAAGAGGACTGACGTGCTCTACACCGTTCGAGAGACGCTGATCGCGTTCAAGCGGGCCCCGCTCCTCACTGGACTCTCAGCCGCGATGGTAGGACTCGCCCTCTTCGTCGTGGGCCTCTTTGGGCTCGCCACCTACAACGTGGCGCTCTACATGGAGACGCTGGAGGAGCGGGTGGAGGTCGTCGCCTACCTCCGAGACCAGGCATCCACCGCTGACATCGCCAATATGGAAGAGGCGCTGGCCACGTTGCCGGAAGTTCTCGGCGTGGACTTCGTGACCAAGGACGAGGCCCTGGCAAGGGCCTATGAGGAACTGCCCGAGTTCAGTGAAATCCTTACCGACCTGGAGGTGAATCCCCTCCCTGCGTCCCTCGAGATCCAACTCCGTCCCGGTAGTCGCACGCCAGTGATCGCCGATCTAATCGCCCAGCAAGCCGCCCTCTATCCTATCGTCGAAGAGGTGCAATACGGTGAGGAATGGGTCGACAAGCTGTTTACGATCCGCCGGATCGGCGGCGTGACCGCGACCGTGTTGGGCGCCGCCTTTGCGGTGGTGGCCGCAATGATCATCGGGACTGCAGTACGTATCGCGATTTTTGCTCGGCGTGACGAGATCAAGATCATGCAGTTGGTGGGCGCCAGAGATGGCTTCATCCATCGTCCGTTTCTGCTAGAGGGTGGAATCACTGGGGCGCTGGGCGGGCTTCTCGCCGTCGCGCTCACGTACACCACGTTCTGGTCAGTACTAAACTACATCTTTGACATTTCGTGGATTCCATGGGCATGGGCAGCAACAGGGGTTTCGATCGGAGTCCTATTCGGAGTGTTTTCCAGCGGATACGCGGTCCGGAAACACCTCCGGGAGGTGTAGTGGTGCGAGTTCTCCTCGGGACGGTTGGTCTGGCGATGGCCGTCGTGGTGCTGTCGCTCACGCCCGGTCTGATGAACGGTCAGGTGGTCGAGATTCGGAGGGAGATCCTCGACAGCCAGCGCCGGCTCGGGCAAGTGCGCCAGGAACGCAGTAGTCTGCGGCAAGAGTTGAACAACCTTGATGGCCGGGTCCGAGACGCTAGTGTCGAGCTTGCGAATGTCGAGCGGCTGGTCAGTATCTCTCGGTCCGCACTCGCCGAGGTCGACTTTCAGGTGGGCGCAGTAGGCGAAGAAATTGAAAATGCCGCCAGAAATCTCCTACATACACGCGAGAGGCTCAAGACCGGCACCGCTGTTCTCCACCGCCGCCTCCGGGACATCTACAAACGGGGCACACTGCACTCCGCACGCGTCATGCTGGGGTCCGGCTCTTTTTCCGACCTCCTTACGCGCTACCGATACCTCCGTCTCATCGCTTCGTACGATCGCTCGTTGGTGCGGAACGTGAAGCAACTCGAGACGGATTTGGTCCAGCAGAACGATAATCTGCAGGCCAGCATGACAAGCCTGGGCCGCCTGAGGCAATCCCGGCTCGGCGAGGTGGCTTCTTTCCGCGCGGTGGAGCAGCGTCATCTCCGAGCGATCGACGACTACCGTGCTCGAGAGGCGAGGGCCACCAGCCGCCTGGACCGGCTCACCCTCGACGAAGCTCGAATCGGCACACTCCTCACGGAACTGGAGGTGAGGCGTACGGATCTCGAGAGGGCTACCGCAAGGCCCGGGGCAGCCGCCACCGCCTTGACTGCACCAGTAGGAACGATGGATTGGCCAGTGGATGGCGAACTCGTCTATCGATTCGGGCGAGAGGTGAGGCCGAACGGCACGGTGCTGCCGTGGGCCGGGATCGGAATTCGCGCGCCCACTGGGACCCCCGTTCGGGCGGTCGAGGCCGGGGCCGTGGTTTTTGCGGCTCCGTTCGAGGGGTACGGTCTTTCAGTGTGGATTAACCACGGAGGGGGCTTCTACACGCTGTACCTCTACCTCAATGAGCTCCGAGTGACGGAAGGTCGCGAGGTGGCCGCTGGCGATGTCGTGGGCACCGTGGGAGGGGCCACCACACCGGAAGGGCCTCACTTGGAATTCCAGATTCGGGCCCCGACCGAAGGTGGCCTTCTCGAAGCGCTGGATCCGCTCGCTT
Source organism: Longimicrobiales bacterium (assembly GCA_029941275.1). GTDB lineage: Bacteria > Gemmatimonadota > Gemmatimonadetes > Longimicrobiales > Gaopeijiaceae > UBA822. Next base: position 10,024 of record JAPYQK010000081.1, read on the forward strand.
GGCTACGGGCGCCGGGAGGGTGAGCCTCCACCCGTTCTTTGGTCACCCCGAGCTCCAAGCATCCCTGTCGAAAGCCTGGGCCGCCGACTCGCTTCCGTCGAGCATGCTCATTCACGGACCGCGGGGGGTGGGGAAACAGCGACTGGCCCTTTGGCTCGGCCAGCTCCTGCTGTGCCCCGAATCCGGCCCGACGGGCCCGTGCGGCGAATGTAAAGGGTGCCGAATGTTGCTCACCCTCGAACACCCAGACCTCCACTGGTACTTCCCGCTCTCGAAGCCGAGAGGGGTTCGGCCAAACAAGCTCGCCGAAGCAATGGAGGAGGCCCGTTACGACGCTCTGGCCGAGCGCCGAGAGAGTCCACTCCGCCCTTCGTCTGCGGCGAACGAACCAACGGGCCTCTATCTGGCTGTTGCCCAGACGTTGCGTTCACAGGCACAACGCCGACCGGCTGTCGGACCTAGGCAGGTGTTCGTAATCGGAGACGCCGAGACGCTCGTCCCCCAGGAGTCGAGTCAGGAAGCGGCCAACGCGCTCCTCAAGATCCTCGAGGAACCCCCGGCGAGCACGTTTCTCATTCTGACTTCGAGCGAACCGGGACTCCTTCTTCCCACGATATGCTCTCGGACAATGCCACTCCACTTACCTCCGCTGCAACTGGATCGTGTCGAACACTTCCTCGTCGAAGTCGGCGGAATTTCTCCGGAGGACGCGCGCCAGGCCGCTAGTCTCGGGCGGGGTTCGATCGGCCGGGCTCTCGGTTTCCTGCCGACTGACGGAGAGGCGGGTCCGCTGGAGACTCTCCGGGTGCAGGCTTTCGAACTTCTGAGCGCGGCCACCGATTCGGACGCCGGAGCCGTCTACCGAAAATCTCTGGAGCTCGGCACCACACGAAGTAGGGGCCTGATGCCTCTTTTCGAACTTCTGGAAGACGTGCTACGCGACCTCTCGGCCACGGCCTCGGGGACCCCAAAAGACCTTATCAACAGGGATCAGGAAGATCTTCTGGAACGGATTCGAGATCGGCGGGATATCCATCCTGTTACGGTCGCAAAAGCCTTTGGGCATCTAGAAGACGCCAAGGAATTGGTGGCAGGCAACGTGAGCCCTCAACTCATTGTAGCGGGGCTCCTGACCGGCATACGGGAGGAACTCATTGGCAGCCCCTGACAACGACTCTGACCACAACCCGGACGGATCCGGTCTGACCCACATCGACGCGGACGGTGACCCGCGCATGGTGGATGTGTCGGACAAGGCCACCACCGCGCGCACGGCCGTGGCCGAGGGTCGAATCCGAATGTCCCCAGACACCCTGGCAGCCATTCGTGGCGGCCAAGTAAAGAAGGGGGACGTACTCCAGGTCGCACGGCTGGCCGGGATCATGGCTGGAAAACGCACCTCGGATCTCATCCCGCTGTGTCACATGCTCCCCGGTGCCTCCATTACCATCGACCTAGACTTGGACGAAACACTTCCGGGGGTCATCATCCGGGCTGAGGCTCGAATTGCCGGCCAAACGGGAGTCGAAATGGAAGCGCTCACGGCGGTTTCGGTGGGGCTCCTCACGGTGTACGACATGGCAAAGTCCCTCGACCGTGGAATGTTCATCGAGGGTATTCGTCTCACCCATAAAGACGGCGGAAAATCCGGCACTTGGTCCGTGGACTGA
>JAPYQK010000082.1 GCA_029941275.1 Longimicrobiales bacterium
TGCTATGGCGTCGTCGCTCCGCCTAGGAGCTGGGGCCGTGGCATCCCGACTACCCGTGCGCGTAGCGCACGGCAAGCGACCCACTGTACTTCTTCAACAGCCTTCTAGAGCTCGGAAGTCCACTCCGCTTCAAGCGACGCGAGTTGCTCTTCGACCTCCGCGATGACCTCTGCGGCCGGAACGCTCGGAACCCCATTTCCGTGGAAAAGGGCGAAGAAGAGGCCGTCTGTGTGACCGATGCTCGCGTGGGTGACACCGCTGTCCAGGAAACGATTCAACCGTAGCGAGTCCGAGAGCGAAAGCGACGTTCCGGACCGGACCGGAGGTGCCTTGAAGAGCGTCCGCACAACCGCCTCGCGCACAATCTGAAATTCTTCAACGACGTCGCCGGCTGCCAAGCCCCGCTGGGCACCAAATGTCCCGTAGAGCTCGGCCGCCCTTTTCCAAACCGGATCCACGACGGATCGCCGGTGATCCAGAGATCCGGGGATCATGCAGGTAAGAAAGTCGAGGAATCGTCCTAGAATCCGCTCCATTTCCTGGTCCACGCTGACCCGGTGCAGGATTTCCTCGAACCAATATTTCGCTAGGAACTCTCGGTGGCCTTCGAGCCAATCTCCGAGGTGACGTGCGTCAGAAGACGGGGGTGCACTTCTCGCCGGAGACCGCGAGGGTCGGATCTCGGTGGGCTGAGCGAAATCGCTCATGACACTCCAGGTGAAGGCGACTTTGTCTCCTGCAGGAACTACTTAAGGTGCGTCATCCGGCCCCATCTCGCCAGAGCTTGCGGCGCCATTTCCGGCGTCCCCTTCGCTCACGATCCCTTCACCATCCGCCCACGGACGAAGTTGTAGGCGGATGACGGTTCCTTCCCCTCGGTCCACCTCCGCGGTGACCGTGCCGCCCCACGATTCCACCAACTTGCGGACGATCGCGAGGCCGAGACCCGTGCCGGTCGATCGTGTGCTGAACTGCGGCTCGAAGATCCTTCCCATGAGGCCCACTGGAATGCCGGACCCGTCGTCTCGCACCCGAACCTCCACCGCGGTGGGCACCGAAACTGCCTCGATCACCACACGCCCGTTCGCCTCGATCGCCGCGCGGGCATTCTCAAGGAGATTGCTCAGAACCTCCTTGAGTTCAGCCCCGCGCGCGCTAATACGGGGCAGGTCCTCCGGGATGTCCGCGGTAAACTGGATGGGTACGTCCTCCCCTCCCCGGTAGAGCGTGAGCAGGTCCCTCGCCACGGCGCCCACGTCCACGGGCCCTAACGGAACCTGGCCCGCCGCCGCGGGAGCCCCGAACCGTGAGAACCCACTAGCGATTTCAGCGAGACGGTCGATCTCCTTCAGTATGGCCTCGACGTTGGTGTCTAAGACCACCTCGAACTCTCCTTTCTGATCTTTCCAAGCCCTTCGGATGTGCTGCACGCTGAGCTTGATGGGCGTAAGCGGATTTTTTACTTCATGCGCGACTTGGCGCGCCATTTCACCCCAAGCGAGAATCCGCTCGGTTCGCAGCTCATCGGTGATGTCCTCGAGGGAAAGCACGATCCCTCCTGGCTCTTGCCGGGACACCTCGCGTGCCCGCACACGGATGCGTCGCTCTCCCCATTGAAACTCGACGGTGGCCTCACGAAGTCCGTCGCGCAGACAGCCCTCCGCCCACTCGACAAATTCGCCCCGGGGACCGTCGAACCGGGGCAGCGCCCCACCCACCTCGATCCGCCCCTCCAGGACGGACTGGGCCCGGGCATTGATCAGAATCACGCGGCCAAGTGCATCGAGCGCCACCACGCCGGTCGCTGCGTCCTCGACGATCGCCTCCGTGCGCCTGTTCGTCCTGACGAGCGCTCTCCGGGCTCGTTGGAGACGCAAGACCATACGGTTGAACGCGGTAAAGACGGATCCGAACTCATCCGCCCTCTCACTGGGCAGCTGTACTTCGAGGTTGCCGCCACCCACCCGCTCGGACGCCAGCTGGAGTGTGCGCATCGGGCTGGTGAGCGACCGACCAACCAAGAATGCCAGAGCCAGGGAAAGCCCCGCCCCCAACAGCACGACGAAACCGACCAACTCGGCGATTTCACGCTGCCTCAACGTAGTGGCGCCGGCCTGGAGCGGTACCTGGGTCGCTACGACATCCCCGTCGGGAAGCCTGCGAAAAGCCATCAGGTACTCACGCCGGCCGAGGCTCCCCAAGGTGTACTCGAGGAGTTCTTCCCGGCTCTCGATCCGTTGATTCAACTCGAAAGGAATCAACCCATCGTACAGACCCAACTCCACGAGGTCGTCCACGGATCCGCCTCGCAACTCGCCCGCTCGGTACTCCAGGAGGTCCGCACCAACCCTCCCGGACAGAAGCGCCATCGAGCCCCCTACATCGCGATAGAAGGCCGCGGCGTCAGCCGCGACCCGCCCTGCGATTGCCGCGGCGGCCCGCTCCGTGGCTCGGTTCAACGTCTGGAAAGCCACGGTGCTGAAGAGGCTGGCTGACAGAAGAAAGAACCCGAAGAGCGCCAGGGTTACCCGGGCCCGGAAGGACGAAAACGGGTTCCTCCAAGTCCGAGGCGTGGGTCGCCGGCCCACCAGCACATACTGTCCCAGCGTCCACAGAAGAAAAATCAACAGGCTATTCGCGAGCACGAGGAGCGTCCCCCGGGCCACGGCCAGCGTGGGCGCGGGCAACGCCAAGGTGTACTTGGCATCAACGTCCCCGTCCGGGTAGGGCACGCCTACGGTGGCCTCCCATCCCTCCTCCGAAATACGCCACACGGCCTCCTCGGAAAAAGTCGCCTCGTCTCCCTCCAGCACGGGCACCAGGGTGAGCGGGCTCTCGCTCAAGTCGGTCAAGTTTCCGAAGACCGGACCAAAGGGCGAAGAGTCGGACAGTTCTCTTCGAGCCGGCAACACGGCCGTGAGCACCCGTCCTTCCACAAGCGGGACTTGTACCACGTAATTTGCCTCGGCGAGGCCGAGGCGGCGGACCAGAGCGGGCTCTCCTTGGCGGACCTCCTCGAGGAAATCTACGGCAGGTCCGGGACGGCCGCCGGGCACTCCGATCGTGATCTCGAATTCGGGCAAGTCACCAGGAGACCAGAGGGTGAGCCACACTGCAGTGCCCTCATCCGCCAACCCACTCGTGATCCAACTCTCGTAAAGCAGCTCGCCCGAATCTGCCCCGGCCGCATCCAACGAATCGGCAGTATCGACAAAACGGTGGAGCACGTATTCGAGGTAAGGATCCGCGGGCACACCCAGGCGCGACAGCTGAAGCTCGGCCTCATCCATGCGGGCATCCAAGCGAGCTCCCCAAGCGATCACTAGTGCGGCGGAGGCACCGATGACCGCAGCGGTTCCCCACCACATCCAGTCGCGGCGCCCGCCCTTGATGCACGAAAGCCCGTATGTGGTCAGGAGAGCGGGCAACGCCCAGGCCCCAGTTACCCAGCCGGGGATCGTCCCGGCCATTCGGACCCAAAAAGCGCCGGCCAGGCAGATCGCAACGAGGGATACAAAAGCCAAGGCCAAGGGGATTTGCGGTGCGCTTTCCCCGTCCGTGCGCTCACCCAAACGGAACGCAGCGAGACAGACGAGGGTGAGCACCAGCGCCAAGCCCATCTGGTAGACCACCCACTTCCCTTCCGCACCCGCCAGCAGGACCGGGCCCGCTCCGCCCAAAATCACCATCGACAACAGCGGGAAGCCAACCAGCACCGCCACGCCTGAGGCCAGCGAGTGGAGCCGGGCGGCCGGCGGCATGTGAGCGGCCAGCACCACCACCAAAGCCACACCTACGAGAAGTACACGCTCGAACGTCACCGGCAGCGGGCCCGGCAATATGAAGTCGGCCACGGTGAAAAATGGTGACGAGCCCAGAGCCGCTCCCACGGGGGCCAGTAAAGCCAGCCCCAACGGCGTGAGCGCTGCGGCAGCACGGTCGCTCTTCTCGCTACCGGCTGTTAGCGCGAGCACCAACCACGCGACGACCGCCAACAAAGCCACAGCCCTCGACCAGGTCGTTCGGACGTCGCTCAGGCGCTGCTCCTGGGTGGGCCGCACGACCGAAACGCTGAACAGGGGCTCATCGTCGTCCAATCTCAAGTCGAAAACGTCGTCGCCCGATATCCTCTCTGCCCGGAAGATCCGGAGATCCTCACCCACACCCTCCCGGAAATCGGTGACGAAGTCGCCCGGATCCTCCTCCAGATCCCGAGGCAGATTCGCTTTGACCAAGGCGGCGGCCATCGCCGTTCCCCCTCCGGGGATGGGAGCCGTGAAGTACAAGTAGCTGAACAGAGGGCGATCCGTATAGGAGTACCGGACCTCCCCCGTCCTCAACTCCTCGGGTACCACACCTCGGTGCACCCCGTCCCACAAACGAAACCCGCCGTCCGGGTCATAGACCGTTGCGAGGGTCATCCCGGTCTCTTGCCGGATCTCACGCAAACCGTCGAGAACGGTTGTATTCGGCCCGTCAAACGCCAAATGTCCAATACGTTCGACGGCTTCTTCGCCGAGTGTCAGAAGCCGCTGAAGACGCTCGTCGAGTGCTTGTTCGGCCCGGGTACTCCGGGAAGCCCAGTAGGCATCGAAATCCTGCGAGATCCCACGCAGTTCGACATGCCCCGAGGCACCGGCGAGGGTACCCGCGAGGACGATGGCACTCGATAAGAGGCGAGCACGTCCGCTACGTGGACGGGCGGCGAGGACAACGAGTGCGGATGCCCCGGCGAACACCAGAAGCAGGATGGACGACCAGCGCGTCCAAGCGGCCAGGCCGAGCACGCCGAGCCAGGGCGCAAGACGGATGAAGAGGTCCCACGGATGAGGGGGAACCCATGAATCGCGAGACCGGTCCGGAGCGGTCACTGAGGCTGAACCACCTTTCGTGGCCAGAGGTACGGCGCGTCCTGGACCGGGACCCACGCCTTATCCTTGCAGTCGGTGCGCTCGACCACCATGGACCCCACCTCCCACTCGGCGCGAACACGACAATCGCTGAACACGTCGCGCTCGACCTGTCCATTCGCCTGCAGTTGCTGGTGGCTCCGACGTTCCATTACGGACTCACGAAGCCGGACTGGGCGCCGTACCCCGGTACGGGCACGCTCCGTAGGAAGACCTTCCATCGTGCGATCAATGAACTCCTTGCCAGTTGGGACGATCACGGAATCGATGAAATCGTGATCATCACGGCCCAACGCCACGAACCCCACATCGAAGCGCTTCTCACCGCCCTTACCGAGAACGCAGCCACCAAGATCGTCGACCTGATGACGGTCGACGTTACCGACATCGTCGAAGGCAACCCTGAGAAGGAGCGGGGCGGCGAACTCGAAACTTCACTCCTTCTGTACCTCGCGCCCGAACTCGTCCGCATGGACGAAGCGACAGACTATCTGACCGATTCGGCCTCCCCGAGAAAGTACGTCGACGGGCGAGTCACCACACCTCCTCCAGGTTTCCAAGGGGTCGTGGGCCGTCCGAGTCTGGCCGCCGCCGAGAAGGGCGCTGCTGCTTATGGTCGGTACGTCGATGTCCTTGCGGAGGCTTTGGCACGTCCCGTATCTGGTCCTGATACCTGACCCATACCGTCGAACGATCCGCCGAGGTCCGGTGTACGGACAAACATCATGCGCTTCTCGACAACCCTGAACTCCGTTTTTCTCGTCCTGGCTCCCGGACTCGGCCTCGATGGATTGGGATTCGTTCAGGAAGCGGCCGCCGCTCAGGCGGCCGAAGTGGACCAAGGCACGTTCATCGTGGAGGTGGGCGGCCGCGCGGTCGGAACCGAGACGTTTCGAATCCTACGGTCCGGAATCGGGGACAACGCACGAACCATCGCCCAGGGTACGCTCGAAATCGTTCAGGACGGGGCGAGGCAAAACATTCAGTCGCTACTCGGCACGGTCGGGGGCGGGATGTTGCTCGAGGCGTATCAGGCGAAGGTCTCACTCCCCTCTGAAGTCCTTGTCCGATTGGAGATGAGAGGAGCCCGGATGGTCTCGGAGACCACGTCGCGAACCGGCGTGGAAGAGCGCGAGTATCGACAAGCCCGGCCTCAGACCCCGACGGTCGTCCTGGATCGATTCTTCGCCCACCAGTATTTTTTCGTGGCGCCTCATCAGACACCCTCGGGCGCCAACCTCTCGGTGATCTTTCCGAGGCCGGGTGGCCAGTCGAACGGATCGCTGCGCATGACTGTCGTGGAGCCCGTCACCGTAGGCGAAGTCACCATCCAAGCGCAGCGCCTCGAGTTACGGCTCGACGGGACGGTACACGACATTTGGTTGGATGGACAGAACCGAGTGTTACGTGTTCAGATCCCTTCGCAGAACTACGTCGCAACACGCCGGGACCCACCCGGGCGTTAGTTCTTCGGCCTCACCAAAACCCTTGAAATATTTACTTGTCTAAGCTAACTATTAGCATAGCTAATGGTTGTCAGTGAGGGAACAGAACATGGATATCAGCCCACGGTACGTGGCCGGTGAGGTGTTGCGGGTCATTCCTCTCGTCACACGAAAAGTGGCGGCGGACCTTCGTAAGTCAGAACGCTCAACGAAGTTGGCGTACATCCGTCTGCTGCGCATCGTGGCTAAAAAGCCCCGCAGCTTGAGTAAATTGTCCGAGTTTCATGCCGTGAGCCTGCCCACGATGTCTAAAACGATCACGACCATCGAAAAATTGGGGTGGGTGGTACGGGTCCGTTCCGAGAGTGACCGAAGAATGGTGATGGTCGAGGCCACCCCCGCCGGGAAGGCGGCGCTCAAAGAGGTCTACGACTTGGCAATCGCCCCGATCGCCTCAGCACTCGATTCACTCACAGAGGCACAGCGGCGCCAGCTGAGCCAAGGTTTGGCGGCCCTCCGTGACGCCTTTGCCGACGTCCCGACCGAACTGGAGGAGGAGGGTCCCTAGCGTGGCATTTCACGATTCGCATCGAGCAAGACAAGTACAGGCCGCGCATGTCGGTGTTCGGCGATTCTTGAAAGGCCAGCAACGCGACGCGATCAAGGACCCACGGGAGCCGGGTGTGGTGTGTGAAGAATCCAGTTTGTCGATACGTAGATGGGCCGGAGAGATGAAGCAGCCGCACCGTGAAACGCACCTGAAACCGACAAGCGGTTCTAAGCGTAGGTCCTGGCTGGCGACGCCGCATGAAATGAAGGTCATTCCCAGTGCATGTCCCGTGCTCGACCCTTGCAGTATTCCAACTCCGACGGAGACTTCCCGTGTTGACTAGATCGTTTCGAATGGGCGCATTGGCTCTCGCCTTCTACCTCCTTCCGCAAGGAGGTGTTGCTCAGGTTATCGTGCCGGTCACCCTGACGCTCGAGCAAGCGATTGATATAGCCCGCCAGAACAATCCGGGTCTTCAGGCGGCGCGTAACGACGCAGACCTGGCGAACTGGAACGTGAGATCCGCGTACGGCGCCATGTTCCCGTCGGCGTCGGTAAACGGGGGAATCTCCTGGCAAGGTGCGGGAGAACAGCAGTTCGGAAGCTTGACCGCCGAGCAACTCGGATTCGCGAACCAACCCTCGTTCCTCTTTTCCAACTACAGCCTCAACCTCGACTACCAGATCAACGGTCGGACGCTGATGGCTCCGGGACAGGCCAAAGCGAATCGCGTGGCGACGCAAGCCCAGATGGTGTGGACTGAAGCGACACTCGTCTTTCAAATTACGCAGGGTTATCTCGAGGTCTTGAGACAAATCGAGCAGGTGCGGGTCTCTGAGCAACAGCGGGAGAGAGCGAACTTCAATCTTCGACTGGCGACGGCACGGCTGGAGGTCGGGACAGCCAGCGGTGTCGACGTTGCCCAGGCCGAGGTGGCGGTGGGCAGGGCCGAGGTCACGATCCTGCAGACCGCCAATGCCCTCGAAACTGCACAGATACGACTTCTCCAGCAGATGGGCACCGACATCGATTCACCCTTCGTGCCCACCTCACCCTTCAGACTCTCCGAGCCCCTCTGGGATCGAGAAGAATTGTACCAATTAGGCTTGGACAGCAACCCCAACCTCAGATCTCTCCGAGCGAGTCGCTCAGCCAGTAGTTACGGGGTGAGAATGGCGAAGAGTGCGTACCTCCCTTCCTTGAGGCTTGGCGCCAGCACGAGCGGATTCACTCGCCAGGCGTCGAGTACTGCGCTCAACGTCCAGCAAGCGGAGCTTCAGGCCATGAGTTCCGTTCAGAACTGTTTGCTCTTCAATGATCTTTATTCCTTGCTGCCCACACCGCGTCCTCCTCAGAATTGTTCAAGCTTTCAGTTTACGGACGCCCAAGCCCAGGCGATTAAGGACGGAAACACCGGCTTTCCGTTCAGCTTTACTGGTCAGCCAGCTTCCCTCCAACTCTCGATCAGTCTTCCCCTGTTCCAGGGACTGAGCCGGCAGCGCCAGATCACTGAGGCGAGAGTTCAGCTCGACGACCTCGACATCAACCTGCGCGAACAAGAACTAGGCATTCGTGCGGACATCGCAACGATGTTGGCCACGGTTCGTGCAGCGTACCAAGTTGCGCTGATCGAAGAGCAGAATCAGACGGTGGTCGACGAACAACTCCGCCTGGCGACGGAGCGCTTTACGGTCGGACTCGCGGACTTTCTAGAACTCCTCGAAGCGGAGACCCTTAAGGTCGAAGCCGATAGAGAGCAGATCGCTGCGATTTTTGCATATCACGAATCCCTAGCGAACCTAGAGGCGATCGTTGGAACCTCCATCCGCACACCCTGAGGCTTACGAACACATCACATGACCGCCGAGAAATCCATGAACGATAGCACGAAGGTCTTGATCGCAATCCTGATCGTCGCCGTAATCGGTGGCGCCACAGCCCTAACCATCAATCAAAACCGGGACCGGGGCGTTCCCGTCCGTTTGGATGTGGTGGAGCGAAGGGATCTCATCGAGACCGTCACCGCCAGCGGCAACATTCGAGCCGGGCGGGTGACTGACATCAGCTCGGAAGTGTCGGCTCGGGTCACCGAACTGCTTGTCGAGGAGGGTGATGACGTAGCAGAGGGGCAGCTATTGCTGCGGCTCGACCCCACCCAATTTCAGGCCAGTGTGTCCCGAAGCGAGGCGGCACTGAATCAATCTCGGGCCCAGCAGCGTCAACAGGAAGCCAGTCTCGCGCGGGCCACGAGGGAATTGGGACGTCTGACGGACCTTTCCAACCGGGATCCGCTACTGGTCGCACGACAGCTCCTCGATGATGCGGACACGGAAGTGGAAGTGGCCACCCGCCAGGTGGAGTCCCTTCAGTTCGGAGTCCAGCAAGCCGAGGCCTCACTCGACGAGGCGAACGAGCGACTCAGCAAGACTATCTTCAGGGCGCCGCATTCCGGCACGGTAACACGTCTCAACGTTGACGAGGGTGAGACCGTCATCGTCGGCACAATGAACAATCCCGGAAGCTTGGTGCTCACCATCAGCGAACTGTCACGCGTCGAAGCGGTCCTGGAAGTGGACGAGACGGACATTCCCTATATCGCTTTCGGCGACAGCACGATCCTGGAATTGGACGCTTTTCCGGACCGGCTCTTCAGTGGTACCGTGACCGAGATCGGCAACAGCGCGATCAGGCCGCCCTCGTCGTCGGCTGGGAGTGGCCAGGCCGCCGCCATCGATTTCGAGGTCGTCATCACGATGGACGATCCGCCAGCCGGAATTCGTCCGGACCTGTCCGCCACAGCGGACATCATCACCGCGACCAGAAACAACTCCCTTTCCGTGCCCATCATCTCGCTGACGGTTCGACTCGAGGATGAAGAGGGCGCGACCACGTCGACAGCCCAAACAGAGGAGGACGAAGGCCAAGGGGGGGGGCCCTTGTCCCGTCCGGAGGTCACCGACGTGGAGGGCGTATTCTTGGTGGAGGACGGACAGGTCCGCTTCGTCCCGGTCGAGATCGGCATCACCGGGCAGGAGCACTTCGAGGTGATCACCGGAATCGCCCAGGGAGACACGATCGTGGCCGGTCCATACCAGCAGATTCGTGATCTCATCAACGGAGATCGAGTCCAAGAGGAAGTAGAGGGTGGTAATGGGTCATCCAACTGACGGGGGCTCCTAGCAAAGCCCATGAACTTCGCAGAAGGTATCCGGCTGGCCCTCCAGCAGATCTGGACCGAGAAGCTGAAAAGTTTTTTCAGTCTTCTCGGCGTGATCGTCGGGGTCATGTTCCTCATCGTGGTAGTCAGTATCGTCGAGGGGATGGATCGGTACATCCGTGAAGACCTATCGTCCGTGATGTTCGGCGTGAATACCGTTACGCTCCGCAGGTGGGCGGACGGTCCGAATTTCCAGGGCTCGGGCAACCGCGCTCGACAGCGCCGCCCCCTCATTAGGTATGAAGATTGGGAGGCCGTGAGGGACCAGATCACAGTCGCAGCGAGTGTAGGCGCGGAGAGCGGCACCGGCGGTGAGGTCGTCGGCGACAACGGTAGCACGGTGGAGAATGTACAGATCAGCGCAATCACCCCGGAGATGATGGCCATTCGCGATTGGTCGGTCGAAAGGGGCCGTACTTTCGCACCGCAGGAAGCGGAACGTGGCACCGCCGTGGTCGTGCTCGGCACCGAGACGGTCGACCTCCTCTTCGACGATCTCGATCCCATTGGCCGTAGAGTACGAATCCGTGGCTTCCCCTACCGGGTGGTCGGGGTCCTCGAGGAACAAGGAAGCCTCTTCGGACAGTCTCTCGACAATCAGGCCATCGCCCCCGCCCGGTCCCCGATCCAAGCGGTCACAAACCCGCGCGGGATCGTTGACCAGATCGTGGCCCAGGCCGAGGACCCGGCGGAGTTGAGGGCATTGCAGGCAGAGATCGAAGGGATCATGCGTTCACGCAGGCGTCTGCGCCCCGCCGATGAAAACAATTTTTCAGTCGAGACCGCCGAAGACACGTTGAGCTTCTGGGACAATATTTCCAGAATTCTGTTTATCGCCCTTCCCGGACTGGTGGCGATTTCACTTGTCGTGGGCGGCATCGTCATCATGAACATCATGCTGGTGTCGGTCATGCAGCGAACGCGTGAAATTGGAGTGCGGAAGGCCCTGGGTGCGCGGCAGAGGGACATCCTGAGCCAAATCCTGATCGAAAGCATCACACTGTCCGGTGTTGGGGCGATCATTGGCGTGGCGGTGGGTGCTGGACTCACCTATCTGGTGAGGGTGCTTTCTCCCCTTCCGGCGGCCGTCGATGTGAAGTGGATTGCTCTGGGTGTGGCGCTGGGCATAATCGTGGGCGTGACATCAGGCGTGTACCCGGCTTCTCGGGCCGCAAAGCTGGCCCCCGTCGACGCGCTGAGGCACGAGTAGAATGCGTGAGCTCACGATGCTGCACGAGGGTGTCAAAATCGGCTTTGACTCAATCCGGGCAAACAAGGTCCGCTCGGGACTGACGATCCTCGGCGTATCGATCGGTGTCGGTGTGATCGTTATGATCGCTGCCCTCATAACCGGGATTCAATCGTCGATCATGGACGGCTTCGAGTCGGCCGGTCCGGACAACTTCGGCGTGATGCGATTCGATTTCTCCGCCGTACGCCTCGCGATGGGAAACCAGCGCCCTCCGTGGTGGAACAAGCCAGTCATCGAACCCGAGGAAGCCGAGGCTCTGGCCCGCCTACCCGGCGTCCGTGAAGCGCTCTATACG
>JAPYQK010000083.1 GCA_029941275.1 Longimicrobiales bacterium
CCCTGCGCCCTTGCTGGTTGACGAGTTGCCGCCAAAGCACCCGCATGAGGTCCGAGCGCTCGATCGGTTTCGTCAGCAGATCCACGGAATCGAGCAGACGACCACGGCCCTCGTTGGCCGCGATGCTCGCGATGACCACCGGAATGTGTTTCACCTCCGGATCCCCTTTCAGCGTCCGAAGCACTTCCCAGCCGTCCACGTCGGGCATCTGTAGATCCAGCGTCACCAAATCAGGCTGGTGAGTGCGAGTCATCGACGATGGGCTTGGTGACGTAGTCGTCGAACTCCATCTCGAGATATTTGTCCCGGTCTCCCGACATCGCGTGGGCAGTCAGGGCGATCACGGGAAGGGCTTTCAGCGCGTCCTGCGCCCGGATCCACTCGAGGACCTCGGTGCCGTCCATGCCTGGAAGGGAAATGTCGAGCAACACGAGGTCTGGAATGTTGTCCCCGAGCCCCTCCAGAACCTCCGTTCCACTCTCGTACTCGGAGAGTTCGTACTCGTCGTCGAGAATCGCCCAAACGAGCAGGCGGTTGTCCATATTGTCTTCGACAACGGCAATCTTGGGCTTCATCCCGTTCCCTCCTCAAGGACCACTGCGAGCTCTTTGGCGGCCTGGGCATACGCCTGCTCGAGATCGGGGATCAGCCCACGAAAGCGTTCCAGGTCGCCGTCCGACGCAGCCAACTCTAGTTCGCTCGCAGCCGTTTGTACGTGAAGCGCCCCGACGTTCGCGGCGCTTGATTTCAGAGAATGTGCGCCCCGTTCAGGCACATCGAGGTCGCTTCCGTCCACAGCCGAAAGGATCTGCTCCATGCGAGACGGCCCGTGATCGAGAAAGAGTTTGACGATCTCGTTGGCCAGGCTCGGTCCGCCCCACTCTTGCAATCGTTCCAGGGCGGCTGGGTCAATGATATCTGGATCAATGGGCATAAGCTTCCGATTCAGTCGTTCCGGTCGGAAATTTCAAGCTTTTCGCGTTGCGGACGGTTCACAACCGCGTTCAGACTTCCCTATTCGGGTGATGGAAGAATGGTCCCTCTCGATGGGGTAGCAAACAATCAACCAACCCAGTCCCTGTTTCCCACGCGTCGAATTCTTCGACCAGATCTCGGTCCCACCGACTCCCGGCCGAGCGAAGACGTCCCTCTATCCACTCAGGGGCTCCGAAACCGATTGCTCGCCGATAGATCTCCGCCACCTCGAATATCGCTTCCATATACCCACCCACGTCAAGCGCGACTATCGGGAGGCTGGAGTGGGCACCCCTCAAAGTGAATATGGGGCAGAACGCCCTGTGAGGCTGCTCCGGAGCCACGACCTTCGAGATACGAGCGAAATTGACCGCGTCACGCGCGATCTTACCCGTCGCCTGGTGGTCCGGATGCCGAAACCCTCTGGCCCAGGCATCCCCCCACGTAAGCAGTCCGTCCGGCTTGATTTCAGCCATGACTCTGGCGACTTCATCGCCCGCCTCGGGTGTTGCCTGGACGGCCGAGTCGGGAAAGGAAAGGAAGCGTCCCTCCACACCGAGACACTCCGCCACCTGCATGCCCAGTTCCATTCGGCGCTCGGCGACTTCAGCCGTGGAGATCGGTCCCCATGCGTCGGTCATTTCCCCGCGTGTCAGCCAGAGCACGACCACCCGCGACCCGGCAGCCTTCTGGGCGAGCAAAGTGCCCGCACAGAGCACCTCGTCGTCGGGGTGCGCAAGGACCGCGAGAAGTGTCGGCGGGTTCACCCGACCCCGTCCGCCGGCTCGGCTCCAACCTGGACGAGTCCCTCTCGGCCCTGTTCGGCTGCGCGGCGGACTAGCCGGATTCCCTCGGAGATCCCTTCTGGATGCTTGAACACGGCCGCGCCGGCCACGAGCACGGAGGCCCCCGCCCCGCTCACCTCGCCCGCCGTCCCTACGTTCACGCCGCCGTCCACCTGGAGTTGCACGCCGTCCGACCCCCGTTCATCGAGCATCGCCCGGAGCCGACGGATCTTGTCGGTGCTCGACGGGATGTAGGCCTGCCCGCCGAATCCCGGATTCACCGACATGATCAGTGCCAGATCGACCTCCGGCACAACCTCCGCCAACGTCTCGAGAGACGTCGCAGGATTCAGTGTCACGCCGGGATGCACCCCGAGCTCCCTCATGCACTCGATGGTCCGGTGCAAGTGGGGGCATACCTCCTGATGGACGGTGATGTAGTCCGCTCCAGCGTCCGCGAAGGCCGAGAGGTATCGGTCAGGCTCTTCGATCATCAAGTGCACATCGACGGGCAGGTCCGTGGCAGCTCGAACGGCGGACGTCACGGCCGGCCCAATCGTGATGTTGGGGACGAAATGACCGTCCATCACGTCGACATGAATCCAGTCGGCTCCCGCCTCGGCCGCCTCCGAGACTTGCTCGGCCAGACGCCCGAAGTCGGCAGAAAGGATGGAAGGGGCGATCAGGACCGTCATGACGCGTGGGCCTCCGTCGGGGTTGCGCCATTCCTCGTGAGCGTGCTCACTCCCTCCGGAGCGGCCACAAGAACTTCCGTGGCCATTCCGAGAAACAGCCCGGTCTCGACGACCCCTGCTCTAGCCTGGACAGCCCGTTCGAAGGTCTCCGCGTCACCGATCCCATCGGGAAAGCGGCAGTCGACAATAAAGTTGCCGTTGTCTGTGACGATCGGCTCTCCGTCGACTCCGACCCGGAGCACGGGCTCGGTCCCGAGCGACTCCATGAACGAGCCGTGAACCTCCCACCCGAACTGTACCACCTCCACCGGCACTGCGGACCGGGCCCCCAGTGTGGGCACGATCTTGCTGTCGTCGACCATGATCGCCAGCCTCCCGGACGCTTGAGCAACCATTTTTTCCCGGAGAAGCGCCCCCCCGAGGCCCTTGATGAGATCGAGTTGGGGATCGACCTCGTCGGCACCGTCTATAGTCAAATCGAGGTCTGGCGTTTCGGCCAAAGACGTCAGCGGAATGCCCAGCTTCCGGGCCTCCGTGGCGGTACGTAGGGAGGTGGGCACTCCCACGATGTCCCGTAGCTCACCCTTTTCGAGTCGAAGAGCCAACGCGACCAACAAGTGGGCCACGGTCGATCCCGTCCCAAGTCCCAAGCGCATTCCACTGTCCACGAGCTGGGCGGCTTGTACGCCGACAGCCCTCTTCAGCAAACTAGCGTCTGTCACGCATCAACTCTTGAACTTTCTCGGTGATGGCCAGCGCCTCGTCAAAAGGCCTTTGCCACATATTGCGACCGAAAATGAGCCCGGTCGCACCAGCTTCCAAACCGGTACGCACCTTCGACAGCAGGTCGTCGTCTCCCAGTTTGCTTCCACCGGAGAAGAGCACGAAACAACGCCCGGCGGACTCGACGACCCGCCTCGCACCTTGACCGTAGTCGTAGTCGATCCCGGCGTACTCTGCGGGCTGCTCGGCGTCCTTCGGACCATGCTTCGGGATGTTCAACTTCACGATGTCGGCACCCATTTCGAGCGCCACCCGAGCGGCGTAATCGACGGCGTAAAGGCTGTCTCGTCCTCCCTTCTCTTCGATTGCGGCACCCCTCGGGTACGACCACACCACCAGAGGCATGTTGTACTTGTCACAATCCTCTCGAACGAGTTGGAGTTGCTGGAGATCCTCATCCTGGCGGGGAGACCCGATGTAGAGTGTGTATCCGACAGCGTCGGCACCCAAGGATACCGCGTCCTCGACGCTGCCGGTGAGCGAGGAAAAGGCCTCGGCGTCGGACGGTATGGTGGTCTTACCGTTGATTTTCAGAAGAAGCGGCACTTCCCCGGCATACTTGTCCATGTACTTGCTGGCGAGCCCGTAGTGACATGCCACTGCGTTGTAATTGCCCTCCAACGCGAGTCGCCACTGAAAATCCGGATCTTGGGAAGGGGGGTTGGGAAAAAAGTCGATCGGCCCGTGCTCCAGGCCCTGGTCGATCGGGAGAATGAGAGCGATTCCGTTCTTCACTCCACGTCCGTAGAGCAGTCTGCGAAGGCGCACCCGCTTGCCAAGCGGCATGTCGAGTTCAGCAAGGACAGGGCGTTTGACTCCCTCGGTGGCAGCGGGCTCCGCCTGCGCGGTGGCCGTGGACATATAGATCCTCCAACGTGGAAAAAGTGTCAATGAGCCGGGTTTTATGCCGGAATCTACGAACGCCGGGGGTCCCAGACCAGACCGTCCCTTGACTCCTCATCGCGGGAAGGACAGCTTCCAGCCCATGATTTACGCGCACAGACAGCAGGCCTTTTATTTTACCAGTTGGCCTCCTCCGGGAGCCGCCGGCTGATACGCGCGCGCTGAGCGCTGTGGCGTTTCATCCTGAGGCTCTCGACTCTTCGTCGAGGGCCTTTTTTCGTGGCCAATAGGCGCGCAAGCCGGCCATCACATATGACCTGAGAAAACCATGATCATCATCACTCGTCGCGGCGTGACGGACGAAGAACTCGACCACATTCGGGAAAGAGTCGAGTCCCTGGGGCCTCGCACACACCTGATTCGGGGAACCCATCGAACGGTAGTGCTCTGCATCGGAGAGCAGGAGGATCTGGCAAACGTCTCTATGCTCTCGATTCCCGGAGTGGAGAGCGTTCGGGCGGTCATGAAGCCATACAAGTTGGCGAGCCTTGAGGCGGATATGGAGCCTTCGGAAGTCGCGCTCGGCAGCAGCACGATTGGCGGAAAAGCCCTTTCGATCATTGCGGGCCCTTGCTCGGTCGAGGACCTCGAAATGCTCCAGAGCACCGGACGTCACGTGAAGGCGGGCGGTGCATCCGCATTGAGAGGTGGAGCCTTCAAACCCAGGAGTTCTCCATATGCGTTCGACGGACTCGGTGAAGACGGGCTGAAAATACTTGCGGAGGTAAGAGCAGAAACCGGACTTCCCATCGTGACCGAGGTGATGGATACCCGTCAGGTCGATCTCGTCGCGGAGTACGCGGACATGCTGCAGATCGGTGCGAGGAACATGCAGAATTTTTCCCTTCTCACCGAGGTAGGCCGCCTCCATCGGCCCATCCTGCTGAAACGCGGCATGTCAGCCAAGATTGAGGACCTTCTCCTGGCGGCAGAGTACATCATGAAGCAGGGCAACATGGATGTCGTGCTCTGTGAGCGGGGCATCCGGACCTTCGAAACCGCGACGCGTAATACGTTCGATCTGGCCGCGATTCCCGTGCTCAAAAAGGAGACCCACCTGCCCGTCGTGGCGGATCCCAGTCACGCCGCCGGCCGGCGAGACCTCGTGCCGGCTCTTTCCTACGCGGCGATCGCCGCTGGCGCCGATGGTTTGATCGTGGAAGTCCATCCCGACCCCGAGATGGCCGTGTCCGACGGTGACCAATCCTTGACGTTCGACGAGTTCACGTCGCTCATGGACGGGCTGGCACCGTTCGCCGAAGCGGCCGGGAGAACGCTGGAGACAAGCAACGGGACGGGCTGAAAGAGACCCCGCCTTCGGTTCACTGCTGCAGGCGGGACTCCGCAGCTTCGATTTGATTGAGGACCGCTTTTCTGGCAGTGCCCCCCGGGGCCTCCCGAGCCTCGACCGACCGCTCCCACTCGAACACGTCGAGCACATCTGAGCCAAAAGCGGTGTGAGCGTCCTGGAACGACTTGATGGAGAGCTGGTTCACCTCGACGCCCAGCTCCTCCGCGACCCGCACGACCGTCGCGACCACCTCGTGGGCTTTCCGGAAAGGCACGCCCGCCCGGACCAGATAGTCGGCCAGATCCGTAGCGAGAAGTTGGGGGTCGAGGGCAACTGTGATAGCGGCCGTTTGAAACTCGGCGCCACGGATCGCACCCTCGATTGCGGGCCACACCACACCCAGCGTGTCCACGGAGTCGAAAAGGGCACCCTTGTCTTCCTGTAGATCACGGTTGTAGCCGGTGGGGAGTCCCTTCAACACGGTTAGAAGGGACATGAGGTTCCCCGTCAGACGACCGGCTTTTCCCCTCGTGAGTTCGGCCACATCGGGGTTCCGTTTTTGAGGCATCAAGCTGGACCCCGTGCTGAACCCGTCCGACAACCGAACGAACCCGAACTCCTTCGATCCGAAAACCACCAAATCTTCCGCCAACCGTGACACGTGGATGCCCAGGCGGGCCGTGACGAAGGCAAGCCCAAGAGCCCAGTCGCGGTCGCTGACCGCGTCGATACTGTTCTCGGAGATGCTCAGGAACCCGAGCTCACTTCTCAAGAACTCACGATCGATCGGGAATGGGCAGCCCGCGATGGCACCGGATCCCAAGGGTAAAACGCCCGCCTGTTTCCGTACGGCATCAAGGGCCGCACGGTCACGCTCTGCCGGCCACAAATGAGAGAGAACCCAGTGGGCGGCACGCACCGGCTGGCCCTGTTGGAGGTGTGTATATCCCGGGAGGATGATGTCGACGGATTCTCGGGCCCAATCCAGGAGGGCCTCCTCGACTTTGACCAATGCACCATCGAGGAGGTCGACGACTTCCATGCCCCACAGGCGGAAATCCGTCGCCACCTGATCGTTGCGTGATCTGCCGGTATGGAGTTTCCCGGCGACTTCACCGACCTCTTCGTGAAGCAGTCGTTCCACCAGGGAATGGATGTCCTCGTCGGCCTCGTCGGCATGGTCGCGTTCGGAGAGGCGTTCTGCCACGCGATCAAGGCCGTCGAGGAGTGTGGCACCCTCATCGGCGTCGAGAACGTCGGCCTTCACCAGCGCCTGGGCCCAGGCTCGGCTCCCTCGGACGTCCTGGGGCCAGAGGCGAATATCCACGTCCAGGCTCCGGTTCAGGGGAACCATCGCATCCGCCATAGCGCCCTGAATGCGGCCGCTCCACAGGGGGGCCGGCGAGTTGGTCACCCTACAGGTGTCTCGAGGGCCCCTGACACCTGCGAATCGCTGACGTCCTCAGGCGACTCCGTCTGGTCGCCTTGCGTTTCGGGGGCCTCTTCCAAGGGTCCGGGGGACCCGTGCACGCCACCTTCCTCCTTGGGGGACTCGACGGTCTCTTTGTGGGACTCGACGGTCCCGTCCCTCCGATTGTCTCGCTCTGCGGCCACCCGCGCGGGAAGACCAAACAACTTGATGTACCCCTCAGCATCGGCGTGATCATACGTCGCTTCCTCACCGAACGACGCGAGTCCCGCATGGTACAGGGATTCGGGGCTGCTACGACTCGCCACCGTCGCCGAGCCCTTGAAGAGCTTTAGACGCACCATCCCGGTGACCCTCTTCATTAGGACGTCGACGAAGGCATCGATGGCCTCCCGTTCAGGAGTCCACCACCAACCCTCGTATACCAAATCCGCGTACCGCGCCGCGAACTGATCCTTGATCGCCAGCGCCCTGCGGTCGAGCGCCAGTTGTTCGAGTTCCTGGAGAGCAGCGTAGAGAAGGGTCCCGCCCGGGGTCTCATACACACCGCGCGACTTCATTCCGACCAACCGATCCTCGACGAGGTCGATCCGGCCCACTCCATGCCTGGAGCCGATTTCGTTCAAGGCGAGAAGGAGGGATACGGAGTCCATGGCCTCTGCGTTGACCGATACCGGTCGTCCTTGCTCGAAAGCGATTTCCAGGTACTCGGGGTCGTCGGGCGCGTCCTCGGGGGACTGCGTCCACTGGTACATCGACTCATCAGGTTCGTACGCAGGATCCTCGAGCGGTCCCCCCTCGTGGGAGATGTGCCAGATGTTCTCGTCGCGGGAATAGAGTTTGGTCTCGTCGACGCCGACGAGCGGAATCTCGCGAGCCCGGGCGTACGCCAATGCGTCCTCACGGGAACGGAGGTCCCACTCGCGCCATGGGGCGATCACCCTCAAGTCCGGGGCCAACGCTGCGAACGTCAACTCGAACCGAACTTGGTCGTTCCCCTTCCCCGTGCAGCCGTGTGAAAGGGCGTCGGCTCCGACCTCACGCGCCACTTCTACCATCCGGCGAGCGATGATGGGACGGGCCATCGACGTGCCCAGCAGGTACTTGCGACCGTAGACAGCGCCCGACCGGAGTGTGGGCCATACGAAGTCCTCGACAAACGATCGGCGCAGATCTTCCCCGTGGAATTCTGAAGCCCCAGTCGCCTCGGCGCGCTCGTCGAGCCCGTCGAGCCCACCCGGCTGACCCACGTCTGCCGCCACACAAATGACCTCGGCGTCGTATTTCTCACGAAGCCACGGAACGATGACCGATGTGTCCAGTCCGCCCGAATAAGCGAGTACCACCTTCAGCGCCATGACTGCCCCTTCATGTGACGTACACACAAAAAACGCGGGTCGTGAGCAGAACCAGCGACTTCCCGCCAAAGCGCTGGTGACGGCGGACCGTCTTACACCACTCCCGAACCCGACAACATTCGATAAAAACCCGATTGAATCGGGCGTTTATGCGCGGTTAATATCATCCGGGCCAAAGTCACTGTCAAGCTGAACTGACCGCTTCCTCGGCCATGGTTTTCACCTTTTCGGGCTCGAATCCGGTGCTTCGACCGACTTCCTCGCCAGCTTTGAAAAGAATCAACGTGGGGATGCTCCGAATACCGAATCGCTCCGACAACTCCGGCGCTTGATCGGTGTCGACCTTGACCACGAGCAGAGCTCCCTCGTGCGTGGCAGCCAGTTCATCCATCAGCGGTGCCACGTACTTGCATGGGGCACACCAGTCCGCGTAGAAATCCACTAATACGGGCGCTTCCGACCCGAGTACGGTTCGATCGAAATCTTCTCCAGCCACTTTAACGGGTCGATCGAGAAGCAGCGGCTTGGCGCAGTCGCCGCATACCGGACGTTCGCCCGACTTATTCAAGTCGACCCCGTTGAGCGTCAGGCAAAAAGGGCACCGAACGGTAATTTTTTTGGGGGACTCCCCCGCCTCCTGCTCACCTTCGGTCACAGATCATTCCCTCGGTGACACACCTCGGAGATAACTCCCCGCGAGGGCCGGCCCGTACGAGCACGCGCTTCTGCGAGGAGGTCTCGGATTTCGGCGACATCGAGCCGCCGACCCGTGTGAAGGTCCATCTCCGTGTTCGTCCCAGTCTCGATGTTGATGGTGTCCCCAGTTCGTCGCCGGTCGCAACCTAACCGCGTCTATTGGCGGGGCGAACCCCAGAAGGCTGTTGAATACCGATACGGTGCGCACGCGACGCCCCAACGCTATCGTGAAGGATGCCCGACAAGCCCCCACCACCCCCCGGACCAGCCCTCTCGGCGAAGGACGTGGTGAAACGATTCGGATCCGTTGACGTCCTCGATCACGTCAGTCTTTCACTCGAACGAGGTGATATCGTAGCCCTCGTTGGTGAGAGCGGCGCCGGAAAAACCACGTTGCTCCGGCTCTTCAATCGGATGATCTCGGCTGACGCTGGGGAAGTGTCGGTGGGTGGGCGGGAGGTCCGCACGTTGAACCCGGTGATGCTGCGTCGGTCCATTGGGTACGTGCAGCAGGAGGGGGGGCTCATTCCTCACTGGACCGTCGGGCGCAACGTGGCATTGGTCCCGCACCTGCTTAAGATGGCGTCGCCCAACAACCTGGCTTCCATGGCGCTCCAACTCGTGGGCCTGTCACCTAACAAGTTCGCTAATCGTCGGCCCAGTGAGCTCTCTGGTGGCCAGCGTCAGCGAGTGGCCTTGGCACGCGCGTTGGCGGCGGAGCCTGAAATCATTCTGCTCGATGAACCGTTTCGTGCGCTCGATGCGATCACGCGTGCCGAACTCGTCGAGAGTGTGCACACGCTTCTTCGAGAGATCGGGGTGACCGCCTTGCTGGTCACTCACGACATCAGAACAGCGCTGGATATCGCGGACCGTGTGGCCGTGCTTCGCAGAGGCAGATTCGAGCAGATTGCTCCGGGCGCAGAACTTCGATCTGCTCCGGCGTCCCCCTATGTGCGCCAGTTGCTCGAGCGCGCTGGGGCAATGTCTTCCCAGTGAACGGAATCAAGAAGCCCACTCGGGCCCGGTCCACCATTCTCGCCGTCCTCGGGTTCAGTACGGCACTCTCGTTCTCTCCGGTAGCAGCGTGGGCTCAAGGCACCCCGATCATCGTGGCCTCCAAGCCCTTTGGAGAGTCGTTTCTCCTCGCCGAGATGTTCGCCCAACTTCTGGAAAGCCGGGGAATGTCAGTGGAGCGCCGATTCGGGCTGGGTGCTACGGAAATCGCTTTCCAGGCGCTTCGCACAGGGGCGATCGATGTCTATCCTGAGTACACCGGTACGGGATTGGTGGCGGTGCTCGACCAAGACCCGGGAGGATCGGCGGACGACGTCTTCCGCACTGTATCGAGAGAGTTTCGTGAGCGTTGGGGCGCTCATTGGCTTCCCGCGCTGGGCTTCGAGAACAGTTACGCCATCGCCGTGCGGCGCGAGTCGGCGGAGGCCGAAGGACTGCGTACGTTGTCGGATCTCGCGCGCGTTGCCGATGGCTACATCGGCGGATTTTCTCCCGACTTCATCGGCCGACCCGACGGGCTGCCGGGGTTACGAACCGCCTACGGACTGCAACTCCAGGCGCAACGATCGTTGCTTCAGGCCGTGAAGTACGAAGCGCTCGACCGTGCGGAGGTCGACGTGGTCGACGGATATTCGACGGACGGTCTGATCAACCAGTACGACTTCGCGGTTTTGGAGGACGATCTCGATTTCTTCCCACCCTACCAGGCCTCTCCGCTCGTGGGGCGGAGGCTGTGGGACACGCGGCCCGAGGCGGTCAGAGCGCTTTCCGAGTTGGCCGGAATGCTGAGCGAAGAAACGATGAGGACCCTCAACCGTCGAGTCGAGGTGGACGATGAGGAGCTCGAGACCGTCGCACGCGACGCCTTGGCCGACATCGGACTGGTTGCGGGTCCCGCCCTCCGCGTGATCAGAGGTGCAGAAGCGAGCTCGGGGTCGCTTACGGCCTACCTCGTGGCCCGCCGAGTCGAAATCCTCGACCTGACGATTCGGCATGTGCTTCTTGTGATCGTGTCACTAGTGAGCGCTACGCTGGTGGCGATCCCGCTAGGGCTCCTCCTCGAGCGGGCACGACGGGGCGCGGAGGGAATCATCCGGGCTATCGGGCTGTTGCAGACAATCCCCAGCATTGCGCTCCTGGCTTTCATGATCCCTCTTCTCGGAATCGGCGTCATACCGGCCTTGGTGGCCCTTTTTCTCTACTCCCTATTCCCGATACTCCGAAATACCTACACGGGCATTTGTGACGCCGATCCCGCAGCTGTGGACTCGGCCCGCTCACTCGGAATGACGGAGGGCCAGATCCTGCAGTACATACGCTTTCCGCTCGCGATTCCGGTGATCATGGCGGGCGTCCGGACGGCAGCCGTGATTACTGTAGGAACAGCCACCCTGGCCGCCTTCATCGGCGCGGGCGGACTGGGTGACCCCATTGTGGCCGGCCTCGCGCTCAGCGATTCCAGGATGATTCTGACGGGAGCGATCCCCGCCGCGGTGCTCGCGTTCTTGGTCGATGGCGCTCTGGGAATACTGCAGAGGGTCGTTACACCGGCCGGTCTCAAGATCGCGAATTAGAGCGTGACCAACCCGACCGAAACGGGGGGCGGTGCGTCGCTTCGTACCCGTGAGGGAGAGCCCTTTGGCATCGCGTGCGCCAGGGAAGTCGGGGCCGATCGCCGCTATGGGGCCGTCGCCCTCGCGCCTCTGATC
>JAPYQK010000084.1:0-2491 GCA_029941275.1 Longimicrobiales bacterium
GTACCGACCCGCACCGTCCACTCGTACCCATTCATCCGCGTCGATGCTGGACACCGGCACATCATAGTGGGTCGCCAGGAGCGGATTGACGAACGTGTAGTCGCCGAAAAGGAGATCGAGCACCGAGTGATCCTCGAGGATCAAAGCGTTTAAGAACCGGATCGGCTCCTCGAAGAAGGCCTGGCGCAGATCGTCGGTGAACATGGGGAAACGGTCTCGGCCGACGCTGTTGTATTCTTCGAAGCGGCGGACGCCCAGCCAGTTCGTGCCGAATTCCGTGGCTAGACGGCGGACTCGGTCGTCCCGGAGCATTCGGCTGATCTGGGCTCTGAGAACCTCTGGCCTATGCAAGTCGCCAGCTTCGGCGTGAGCCAAGAGCTCGGTATCGGGCATGCTCGACCAGAGGAAGTAGCTCAGCCGGTTGGCGAGGGAGTAATCGGCCAGAGGAGCCACGGTGGAGCTGCCCACCTGGGTTTCACGCCCGTCCGTGACCAGGTCGACACGGAACGAGAAATCGGGCGAGACGAGCACGCTCACAACTGCATCGCGGATGGCGTCCTCATGGCCCAGTCCGGACACATCCCGCAGTTCGCGATAGAAGCTCAACAGCCTATCGCCTTCGGCCTGGGAAAGGGGCCGACGATAGGCCCGCTCGGCGAACTCGCGTAGCGATTCCAGGTGATAGGGTTCGGCCTCCAGTCGGGCCATATCGGTCCAGCGAATGGCCGCACCCAACTCGTCGAAGTAGAGCGCAACGATGTCCTGGACCTCCTGACTCAACCCGCT
Organism: Longimicrobiales bacterium; assembly: GCA_029941275.1. Lineage (GTDB taxonomy): Bacteria > Gemmatimonadota > Gemmatimonadetes > Longimicrobiales > Gaopeijiaceae > UBA822. Next base: position 787 of record JAPYQK010000084.1, read on the forward strand.
CGCGACGACCTTCGCCAAGTAGAGCTGCTTCAGCTCGCCGAAGATCTCTTCGCTTGAGATGTCCTGGTTCTCAGGCCGGATGTGACTGAACTCCTCGGAGAGCATGAACGGCGAGTCCGTCCGCTCGAACCAGACGAAGCCGGAAAGCTGTCGGGCCGGTGCGAGGGTAATGAAGTCGAGCTCCTGCCAAAGGGCGTCGATCTCCCTGCGCCCTTCGTCGCTCAGGATTAGGTCGTAGAGCGGGCCGTCGTCTCGAAAGTAGCCAGGAGCACTGTGGAACCCGGCGCTGAGCAGTCGACCCGTCTGTCTTCGGGCCAGCCACATCGACGTCCTCTCCGAAACGATGAAAGCGTCGGGAAAAACGTCGCTGAACTTCTCGAGCACAGCGATCGCCTCGGCCCGCTCGGCTGGATCGGAGGGGATGACCAAGTCAGGATCGAAATCGTCCGCATCAGGGTCAGCCTGGTCGGCCGGGACCAGGACGTTGGGATTCAGCATCCGGTGATGCGCGGCCTGCTGCCTGTTGACGTTCATCACCAGGGTCTGGGTGACCCTGTGAAGCGGCGGTTCGATCTGAACCTCGAATTGCCACGCCAGTTTCTCACGGGCGTCGGCCACGAAGTCGCGCAATTGCTCGGTTGCGGCGCGCACGGCTTCGACAGGGTCGACTGCGTCGTTCGGAACCGTTGCGGCGACCGGGAGATCATCCCATCGCTCTTGCAACTCGGCAACCGGGCCTGATGCAGTCCGCCGGTCCTGCAGCAGCTCCCAGACCATCGCCAGGTAGCTCGGCGCGACGCCCCCCTCGGCGGCGAAGTCCTCCAGGGTGGTGTTCGAACGGCCGAGCGCTTCCCGATTCTGGAACTGCCACAGAACGAAGAAATAATCGGCCAGGTCGGTGGGCTGACGCTGGTAGAAGTCCATGATCCGATTGACCGCGTAGCGGTCGCGGTCCGTATCGGTCACCGCCACGTGGGGCGCAAAGTCGAAGCCGGTCGGCTTGAAGACGATGTGCTCGGATACTTTCCGAGCCGCGTCGAGATACCTGGTGAGGAGCGCGGGTGACAGGGCCAACGTCTCACCTGAGTTGTCGAAGCCCGCTTCGTTGGCCGGGTCCACGGGGAACTCACGCGCGGGCTGGATGTCGGCACCCGTCAGATCGTGGATCGTGTAGTTGTATTCGGCGTTGCTCAAACGATGCGCGAGCACGATGCCTGGGTCCCCGGCGCTTCGTTGGGCCTCGTAGTCGCGCACAGACCTGATCCACTGAACGACCCTCTGGCTCTCCTCGGTCGTGGGCTGCGGCCTCCCTCGAGGGGGCATTTCTCCCGCCTCGAGTCGGTCGTGCACATGCTCCCAGACGCCGAGGGCCGCAACGATCTGCGCCGTATTGCCGAAGGCGGTCAGGTCCATCATCGACTCAGGCTGGGGTCCGCCGTGACAGCCGTAACAGTAGCTACGCAGAACTGGCTGAACGTCCTGGCTGAAGCGCTGATCGAAGTTCTGGTAGTCCGGAGCGGATTGCGGGCCCACCGAGGCGAGTGGCCCTGAAACCCTGGCGCAGGAAAGGAGGGCCACTACGGGCACCGCCGCAACGATCAATAGGCGCTTCATGCCGTATGCCCTTCCTTATCTGCGGAGCCGGTCGGACGTCGAGCTGTGTGTCGCCGATCCCCTTCGAACTCTACGGTGCCGGTCCTCATCG
>JAPYQK010000084.1:2591-11582 GCA_029941275.1 Longimicrobiales bacterium
ATTTACTTATTGGGCCAATGCCAGTCGGTCAAGCGCGGCGTGGCCTGGCCCACCGTCTGCCCGCGGGCCGTTCATTGACCGACGGCCCGCTCGCACGTCCTGAGCCGTTCGGGGAGTCCACTGGATGTGGACCTCCTGTGTCCTCGCGATCAGAGAACCGTAGACACCTTCAGGAACAGCGTGTTGCCCTGCGACGACTCCTGCCCGAACTCCGCCGTCCCGTTCTGGAAGGCGACCTGGATGGTCCCGAAGGGAGGCAGGTAGCGGTAGACGAACACCGCTTGAAGGTTGGTCCAGGCCGTTCCACAGCTTCGTTAATGCGCGCTTGGAGGTGCGCAGAGCCGTGATGCCTTCCGGGGTGACCGAGAAGCGCCGCTGGGTGGCCTCCCGTCTGGCGTTCTCCGGCACCTCGGCCACCCACCTCAGGTAGCCCTTCCGTTCGAGGCGATCCAACGTGGTGTAGAAGCCGCCGCGGGACACGGACCGATCGGTCGCCGACTCCAACTCACGTCTGACCTCGAGCCCGTATGGCTGCTCGACCCTCAGGATCGAGAGCAGCACCATTTGTTCGAATTCCCCGAGAAACACCCGTGCCATTGCAGATCTCCTGTGCGATCACTTTGTAGACTGTACGGACACAATGCGGTCTGGGTTTCAACGAGACGGGATGTGGCCAAATGGTGGGGGTGGACATTCCCGTTCGCTTCTCGAAACTCGGGCGTCCGTCCGCAAGGTTGACCGGTTCGATCCTGGCCTTCACGTTATCTCGACCCGTAAAAGGGCTTTTGGTTTGCCGATTCTTCGTATGCACGCATCCCTTTCAAAGCCGACGACCATGAAAATCCATATGTCCCTGATCCCTGCCCTTGTCGCTGCGGTCACCGTCACAGTTACCGCACCGGTCGGTGCGAGCGCCCAGGCCCCCGCGACCGTGACGCCCAACGACTACTCTGACGGCGCGGCATGGCTCTGCCGACCGGGCCGGCAGGACGCTTGCGCCGTGGATTTGAACACCACGGTCGTCAACGCGGACGGCTCGCTTTCAAGGGAGACGTGGAGTGGAGATCAGAATGCCCCGATCGACTGCTTCTACGTCTACCCCACCGTCTCGACCGACCGGAACACGAACAGCGACATGAGTCCCGACGAGGCTGAGCTTCGGGTGGTGGAGCAACAGTTCGCGCGCTTCGGTTCGGTCTGCCGACCCTATGCCCCGAGCTACCGGCAAGTCACACTGGCCGGCTTGACTGCGAGTCTGGGGGCGGGCAGGAGCGACGAGATGGGTCTCGAGCGAGGTCTGGCGTACGACGACGTTCGGGATGCGTTTCGCAGCTACCTGGAGAACGACAACGCTGGGCGTGGGTTCGTGCTCATCGGCCATTCCCAGGGTTCTTTCATCCTCACTCGGTTGGTTGCCGAGGAGATAGACGGGCAGTCCATTCAGGAACGCTTGGTCTCAGCCATTCTGTTGGGCGCCGCGCCCTACGTTGCCGAAGGTCGAGACGTAGGAGGATCCTTCCGCACCGTCCCGCTCTGTCGTTCGGCCGGTCAGACGGGCTGCCTCATTGCGTACTCGGCGTTCCGATCGACCGCGCCCCCACCCGGAAACAGCCTGTTCGGTATTCCACCGGAAGCGGGCATGACGGTGGCGTGCACCAACCCGGCCGCACTGGGTGGGGGGAGTGGGGAGCTTCACGTGTACATGTCGGGCAGTGGTAACACGATCGTGGGACCGAGGCCTGCGGCCGATTGGGTTTCTGGTGGACCCGCAGTCGAGACGCCGTTCGTATCGGCTCCCGGGCTACTCAGTGCCGAGTGCAAGACCAGCGAGCTCGCGACCTTCCTCGAGGTCACAGTTCATGGAAATCCGTCGGATCCTCGCGTTGACAATATCGGTGGCGACCTGACACCCCAGTGGGGGCTCCACCTGATCGACGCGAACGTCGGGATGGGCAACCTGGTGGACATCGTGCGGGAGCAGGGAGCGGGGTGGCGGGGGGGACGTTAGGCCAGCATCCGCAGAGCATGCTAGTGGGGCTCCTGAAGAAATCGGTGCCGTCCCGGGCCCGAACCTTCGTGCACATGCGCCATGAGTGCGATGAGCCAACCCGGGGGGATCTCTGACTACAGCCGGGCGCCTCACGGAGGCGCTCGCGGCGAACGACGAAGCGGCGCGCCTCCAGACCGCCAACCAGTGGGTGACCACCTCGACCGAGGCGTCGATCCTGTCGATGTTGGGCCGCACAGCGGAGGCCAAGCCTCTCCTCAATGAAGTGGAAGCTCTGGTAGAGGGCGGGGCACTTCCGGACCTCGTCCTTCTGGAGCCGAAGCTCGGCGCTGACACCAGCCGTCGTCGGGTCGGACGTCACACGGCGCACGCCCGATTCACCGCCGGACTGCGTCCATCGATTCACGAAGTTGCCTTCCTGTCCGAGGATGACGATCCGTGCGTTTTCAGGCTACGCGAGTCCATACCTCAGGAATCGCGATCGAAGAAGGTCTCCACGGGCGGTAGGTCACGCGGCGCACGGAACTCGCTCCCCCGCAGGGTGCGGAGGTCCGGCGGTCGCATCCCATTGAAGGTTCTCATGGCGCTCTCGACGACTCGGGTTTGTGCTTCCTGGTCGACGTCGAGCGAAGACACGCCGCGTTGAAGCACATGGCCCAGCACGATGCCACTGACGCGCGGGGTCATGGCTCCAGCCGTGTAGTCCACCTCAGGCTGCGGTAGGAGCACGGTGAGTTGCCCTTTTACCGGGGTCATCTCCTGGTCGTCAAAGAGTTGTTTGGCGCCCCAACCCGTACAGTTCATGACCAGAGGCTCGTCCAGCGACGTGAAGTCGCGTGGCGAATCGAATCCTCGTGCGGATATGCTGCCACCAAATGTGAGCACGTCCCGCATGAGAGCGTCGAGGTAGATGTCCGGATCGAAATGCAGGTGCGGCGATCGGCGCGCATACCGCGTCCGGAACGGGTGCTGGCCCGGCCCCAGCAGGTCCCGACCCGTCTCAAAGCTCCTCGGCATCAGGGGCTCCTCCGCGCGGCCGGCACCACCGCCCGCGGGGCCACCACCACGGCCACCAGCATCAGGGTTGTCCGTCTGTGAGTACCCGTCGATCCAGCCTACCCCGTATCCGCGACCGACCAGAAGGTTGTGCTCGCGGTACGCGATCTCGACCGCACGGCGGAACTGCTCGTCCCACCGGGGGGTCCGGTTTTGAACGAGCGTGGAATTGGGCGTGAAGTCCCCGAACAATTTGTTCGACGTCGTATCGGGAGGCAGCACCTTCGCGTAGATCGCCACCTGGAAACCGCGGCGCTGGAGCACGCGCGCGGTGGAAAGCCCGATGATGCCGCAGCCGATGACGGCGGCCCGCCGTTCTGGATGCTCGACCGCGAGATCGGCAGCCAGGTGCGCGGTACCCCAACAGAGTGACATTCCGGAGCCACCGTGGCCGTAATTGTGGATGACCGTTTTGTCGTCCAAGCGCTCTGCCCTGACCACGAATCCTGACTCGCGATAGGGGCGCAAGCCGACCGTGGTCCGGATGATGCGGTCCCACGAGACTCGGACCGGATACAGATTGACGGGTCGCCCCCAAAAGCCCGCTCCGTTATAGCTGCAGGCACCCAGCGCGAGACCGAGCCCTGCGCTGCCGCCGGTCTTGAGAAAGTGTCTTCTGTGCACCCGTGTTCTCCCAGCCCTGAAGCTGTCTGTCTGCTACCCTACGCTAGCAGCAGCCGCTGCCACACGTGGGTACCGGACCCGCCACCATTTCACTCGTGCCCGTCGTACTTACGGCCGTGGCCGCCGCCACTGATGCGAGGGCAGTAGCGCCCGTACCCTTGCGTGCAGGCGCCTCGTTTTGGACCTGACCCGTCCTCGTCCCCGAACCCCGATACCCGGTGAAGATCTGGTATCGATGTTCACCGATGTCGGTATCGAGACGAACGGTCCCCGGGCCCTCGACCTCGAAGCGGTCGAACGGCTGCCCGTCGATCAGGATATAGACCTCGCCCGTGTTGGGTACGTTCGTCACGCGCCAGGCTGTATCCCTACCGCGCACATCAGGGGTGATCGCATAAGTGGATACGTTCAGAACCCCACCCTCCTCGTCGTTCCACGCCTGCCGCACGCCCATCGAGGGGTAGTCGATGCCCTCCACGGTGGGCGCAGCGTACTTGTCCAGATAAGGCGCCTGGAAAGCGTCTGTCCATGCGCTGCCGTCGCCGATCTCCGCGAGAATGGACATCGCAGCCGCTTGGCCGCGCGGGTACGCCTCGTTGATGCCATTCCAGAACCCGAACTTCTCGTTGTGCTCTCCGAAGAAGCGGGGGTCATTTCGGGGCTCCGCCGCGGCGCTCAGGCGGGCGTAAGCGGTCTCGTCCCCGAGGTCCCGCGCCATCAGCAGCGCGGTGGAGTTCGGTCTTACCGGGACGCGTGGGTTGTTCCAGCCGGCAACGTTCGCCGAGGCCTCATAGACGTACGAGGCGAACTCGCGGTCCTGTGGGAGGACCAAGAACGCCACGTTCATCCCGGAGGCCGGGCCTCCCTGGGCCTTGTAGTCGATGAGCGGGTCGTACCAGTTCGTGAAGGATTCGAGGTCACCACCGCTCGAATAGCCCATGTAGTTGTCCCTCATGTACTCGACCCAGCCGAGTACGGAGTCGTGGCGGCTGGTACCGTGGATCTGGTCGTAGAGGTACTGGCCGAGTGTGCCGGCAGCGTTGCAGTACGGCCAAATCTTGGTGTTTTCGCACTGCGGACCCTCGGGATGGTCCCTCCATTGGCGTTCGAGATGTTCGGCCAACCTGTGGTGGGTCCACTCGAACTCCTGATCGCGGTAGCCCGTGACCGCAAACGGCTGCTCCCACTTGTCGTCCCCGGATACGTACCGGTAGATCGACAGCGTGAGGTTGAGCCAGGCACGGTAGAACAGGTTGCCGTCGGCTCCGATCGGATCCTCCTGGAGGCCCCACGGCTCGATGCCGTTCGCTGTCCAGCCAATTCTGTCGTAGTTGCCCCGGTGCTCCTCCGGGATACCGAGCGCGAACTGCGGCGGGTATTCCCCTCTGGCCGGATCGGGCCCGATCTGGGTCAGCCAATCGACCGCGCCCCAGTAGGTGACGTACCGGCTGGCCAGTTCGTCTGCGATTCTTGTGTAGACCTCCCGCCAAGCGGGAGTCTGGTCCGCCATCATGATGAGCCCATAGGAAGAGAAGGCGAGATCGAAACGCGGAAAACCCAGAACGCCCGGAAACGTGTATTGATCCCACCACATATGGGGCATGCCCCAGCGGCTCCAGTCGTCTTGTGTGGTCGACTTCTCCCAGAGGAAGCGTAACCAGCCGACGGCCCGGTCGTTTAGCTCCGGATAGGAAGATGGTGCCGGAGGAGACGGCATCGCACGGGGGGCGGCGAACAGCTCTGGTGGGTAAGCCCCCACTGCTGCTCCGCTAGCCGCCAGGCCAGCTCCCCTGATGAAGTCTCTTCGAGTTGGTCGGCGGTCGGGGGTCATTCGTACTCCCATCAATGTGGCTCTACGGCGCGGCCCACTCGCAGCTTCAAGTGAAACGTTCGGACAACCTACGGGCGGAGTCGATGATCAGGCCAGGGCTTCCAAAGAGCGAAGCTGGGGAGCTACCAATGCGCGGTCCGATGGGTCGGGTAGACGGTACACTTCGTGCCCGTCTCGCCCCGCCCTACCCGGGGCTGGCGAATCCCAGGGCGCTCGCCAGCCTCCGTTGCGCCCCGTCGAGCGTGAGAAAGACCAAGTCCGCCGGCGACTCCGCCACATAAAGGGCCGAGGCGAGGTGCCAGAGGTCGGCGCCCCTGCTGTATCCGACGGAAAGCACACGATCGACTTCTGTGATCAGGCGGCGGTCCGGAAAGATCCACGTCAGACGTTCGAGCAAGGGCGCCTCGCCCGCCACCTTCTCCCAGGACATGGCGGAGCGCAGCTCGGCCTCGAGCAGGTTCGAAGAAAGGAGGTGCGTGTACTGATCCAGTTCCCTGGCCAACTCCTCGGAACCGTGCTCACCAAAGGCGATCGCCACGAGGCACGAGGTGTCGACGTAACCGAGTCTCACTCGTTTCGGTCCGCCAGGAAGCGCTCCAGCGCTCCGGGGCGCTGAGTGATCGACTCCAGACCGGCCGTCTGATCACCCGGTCCCACCACGACACCGCGGCTCCGCAGCCACTCCAGACGTGCGGCGGTACCGGTGGGCCGCCCGAGCGGGCGCACCTCGGCTACCGGTTCGCCCTGATATGTCACCGTCACCGTGCGGCCTTCTCGGACACGTCGAAGCAGCTCGGAGAAGCGTGCTTTGGCGTCGTACGTCGAGAAAATGTCGTCGTCTGCCATCCTGGAGAATGATATATCTAGTCAGACTAGTCAACATTAGCCTAAGCGAGCCGGCAACTGGACTCGTCTAGAGCACTGGCCTAGGAGTACCGGACCCGCTGAGCCCATCCCTTGAGGTTCGCCAGAACCCATACCAACCACTAGAATTCCGAAAGGAACCAACAAACGGAGGTCCTCATGTCTCGCCCCTTGAATCATGTCGCGCATCTCGTCGTGGGGAATCTTGGCATCGTGCTGATCGCGCTCTCGATCGGAGCCCCTGCCGGCGCCCAGGTGTCCGACAACTGGGGTGTTGTATTTCCCACCTCTGAATCAGGCGCTGCCCAAGAACACTTCCTGGAAGCCGTCACCTACATGCATCTCCACATGTTCGAAGATGCTGAGGAGCACTTCCGTGAGGCGCAGAGACTGTCTCCAGACTTTGCCATGGCATACTGGGGTGAGGCGCTCAATCAGCACCGCACGATCTGGAATATTCACAACTACGATGTGGCTTGGGAGGTTCTCGAGAGGCTCGGAGGTACTGCCGAAGAGCGTACGGCCAAGGCACCGACGCAAAGGGAAAAGTCCTACCTCGCAGCCATAGAACTCTTGTTTGGAGAAGGCACGCTCAGAGAAAGGGAGGCGGACTACTCCGCGGCCATGTTCGCGCTGAGTGAGCGATATCCCGAGGACATCGAAGCGGCTGCCTGGTCTGCGTTGTCACTCATGCGCATCAACGCGCCCGGAAAGACCAGGCAACAAACGCGATCCCTCATGGCCGGAATTTCCCTCATCGTGCTGGCTCAAAACCCCCGCCACCCCGGCGCGAATCGTTATCTGATTCAAAGCACGGACGACCCGGAGAATACGGACCTCGGCATCGTCGCCGTGAACAATCTGGCGATGGTCGAGACCGATGCGGCTGAGGCCCTGCATATTCCTTCTCACTTTCAGATCCAACACGGAATGTGGAAGGAGGCCGCCGAAGCAAACATGCGTGCCTTCGATTCATCCATGCGATGGGTCGATGACAGGGGATGGTCTCTGGAAGACCTCAACTCGCACAACTACGGACACCTGCTGCAGTTCGCCAACTATGCGTATCTGCAGGCAGGCCTGCTCTCCTATGCGTCCGAAATTCGTGAGCGGGTGAGATCGGATTACTTCGCCAGCGGCATGGCGCCGGAAATTGAAGCTCCTTTGGCCGACGTCAACGCGCGCTGGGTCCTCGACCTTGAGCAGTGGCAGGAAGTGGAATCGCTGGCTGATCTGGCTCGGGAATATTCCATCGACGCCCCCGGGCTTTGGCTGGCTATCGGGATCGGAGCGGTGAAGACGGACCATCGTGATCTCGCGCGGGAGGCTATCGGACGACTGGATGGACTGAGTAATAGTCCGTCGGCTCAGTCCACCATTGCAGCGCGGCAAGTCGACGCTCAGTTGCACCTTGCCATGGGTCACACCGAGATCGGCCTCGACATCTTGAAAGAGGCCGTCGAAGTGAATTGGGAGCAACCTGGGCTCCTCATCGGAAGCCCGCCCCGCCCGCTCAAACCCGTGCTCGAACTGTACGGTGAAGCTCTGCTGGAGGCCGGGCAAGCGGAGCTGGCGTTGGTGAACTTTCAACGCGGGCTGACTCGTTATCGCGAAAGGACGAACCTGTTGCTGGGCGCTGCCCGAGCCGCCGAGCAGTTGAATAGGACAGATTTGTCCGAGCGTTATTACGGTCAGTTGGCTGAGGCCTGGGCGGACGCGGAACATGGCCACTCGTTCGTCATCGAAGTCAGAGAAAGGGCATCGAATCGCGATTGAGAAAATACCGATTCGACACGATCACCCTCGGCCCCGTCCTCTTCCCTATGAGTCGGCTCGTCTGACATGCCACAATTCGTTTGCCAAGTGTGTGAAGAAGCGTTCACTGTCCCCGAGGCCGCACTCGAGAAGTACCCGGGCTGGGAGCCCAAGTACTGTCGAAAACACTCGCCCAACAACAAGAAAAAGAGTGGGAGTGTTAGTGCGAAAAAGGGCAGGGGGCCTGGCGGGAAGAAGGCGGGCCCGGGAGGTAAGAAGTCAGGGGCGTCAAAGGAGGAGAACCTGACGCGTGCCGAGGTGCTCGCCAAGTACAGCGAAGGACCCGGCACGGGGGTCTTCACGGACGGGAGCAGCCACCCAAACCCCGGTCCCGGCGGATGGGGCTTCGTGTGGGTGCTAGACGGCGAGATCCAATTAGAGGGTCATGGAGCCTCGGAAGACACGACCAACAATCGGATGGAGTTCACGGCGCTCATCGAGGCGTACCAAGCTCTGCCCGAGGACGCTTCGGTGACCGTATTCACGGACAGCCAACTCTGCTGCAAGACGATCACTGAGTGGGCGCCGGGCTGGGAGAAGAACGGCTGGAAACGTAAGCGTGGCGCGTTGAAGAATCTCGATCTCGTGAAGAAGCTGCTTGCGCTCTACCGTGCACATCCTGACTGCCAGCTGGAGTGGATGCGGGCTCACGCCGGTTCATTATGGAACGAATACGCCGACTCGCTGGCGACGGCGTGGCGGAGGTCGGTGGTATAGGGTCAGCCTAGGGCCCGCTCGGCGCGTCGTGGTGCAGACCCCTACAGTTCCACGATCCTGTGATTCACCCCGGACG
>JAPYQK010000085.1:0-6351 GCA_029941275.1 Longimicrobiales bacterium
GTCTCGGATATTGCAGCGGCGCCCGTGTTCACCCCGATGACCGTGCGGCCTGAGTTGACCAACCGCAACGAGGTCATTCAGGCGTTGATGAGGGAATACCCTGCCATTCTTCGTGATGCCGGAATCGGTGGACAAGTCGTGGTGTGGTTCTTCATCTCGGAAACGGGTGGTGTGCTGGACCGGAGAGTCTCTCAGAGTTCGGGTCACACGCAGTTGGACGACGCGGCCCTCAAAGTCGCTGATGTGTACAACTTCACGCCGGCTCTGAACCGAGATCAGACGGTCCAGGTTTGGATTCAGCTCCCGATTACATTCCAGGTCCAGAACTAGCGGCTGGGCCGCCAGTTCTGCGGAGACGACCCCGCCGGCCTGGCCGGCGGGGTCTTTTTTTTGGGTCGGTGCCCGGGGCTGGAACCGTTGGAGAAGCGCAGCCTATTTCTGGACGATGCGATAGAATGATCACATCTACGTACGGTGAGCGGGTCACGGCATCGCTTCCGGAGATCCGAGATCGGATCTCCGGAGCGGCGGTGCGTAGCGGCCGTGGGTCGGACGAGATCACCTTGGTGGCTGTGACCAAAGCGCATCCTCTCGAGGCAGTCGAAGCGGCGCTTGCCCACGGCTTGTTCGACTTGGGAGAGAATAGACCGGAAGAACTCGCACGGAAGCGTGCGGCGGTGGAGGACGTAAGGGTTCGGTGGCACATGATTGGCCATGTACAGCGGAGAAAAGCGCCGGGTCTCGTCGGGGGGGCCGACCTGTTGCACTCGATCGATTCGGTCAGGCTGGCCGAGCGCCTTTCGAGGGCGGCTCTCGAGGCCGGCGCCACCGTTCCGGTCTTGTTACAGGTGAACACTTCCGGAGAGGAAAGCAAATCGGGCTTTCAAGGTCCTGGCCTCATGCGCGACATCTTGAAAGTCCTCGTGTTGGCGGGGCTGGAGATTCAAGGACTTATGACAATGGCGCCCTACACGAACGATGAGGCGTGTTTACGACGTACCTTCGAGGGGGTGAGGCTCCTTCAAGAGGAGCTTCACGCCGTAGAGGGGTATTGTGGAGGGCATCTTTCAATGGGCATGACGAATGACTTCGAGATTGCGATCGAGGAGGGCAGCACAATGATTCGGATCGGCACGGCCCTTTTCGGGAAACGGGCGGCCCATGATTGAACTGACGCCATTGGATGTCCGGAAGAAACGTGGAGATTTTGGCAAGGCGCTCCGGGGCTACGATCTGGAGGAGGTCGATGTGTTCCTAGAGCTGGTGTCGGAACGGATGGAAATGTTGGTAAAGGAAAACCTCGCCGTCCGCGAAGAGAGGGACCTGTTGAACGAAAAGGTTGTCGTGGCAGAGCGCCGTGAACAGGCGATTCAGGACGCTTTGGTGACCGCACAGGAACTGCGCCAAGATGTAAAGGAACAGGCCCGCCGTGAGGCGAACGTCCTGGAACGGGAAGCACGCGCGCGGATTGAGGCGGTGATTTCGGAGTCCGGGCGGGTCCTTACCGACCATCGCGGAGCTTTGGAGGAACTGGAGCGTCAACGCGACCGGTTCTTGAAGGCGTTTCGGACTTTCCTGGAACGGGAACTCGACACGGTCGAGGTGGAAATGGGACGGGCCCCGCTCGAGGACGTCACGCAGGATCTCGATCTCGGGAAGGCGGTGTGGTCCATGGAGGAGCACGTGAAAGCCGTTGAAGGCGAAGGCCGAGTCGAAGCCCAAACGAAAGCTACCAAAATTGAAGCCGAGGTCAGAGACGAAGGTACGGAGCTCCCGCTGGCCACGGACCCCCTCCCAGTCGAAGCCGAAGCCGGCAACGAAGCCACGGGGGTTCCGCTGGCTACGGACCTCTCCCCGGCCCTCGAATCGGGCCACGGCCAGGCGGAAGATGGTTTGCAGGAGCCCAAGCTCGATGAGCAGCAAGCTCCCGCGGCGAGCGAGGAGGATGAGTCGTTATGGCTCTCTTCTATCATGGGTGATCGAAAGGACGAGGAAGCGGACTGAAGGTGGAGAAACCGCCCACTACGTACTGAACGTGGGCCGCGGGATGGGCCCCTCAGCCACTCGGTCAGCCGATCTACGACGATGAGTCTTCTGCGACTTGGACTCGAACGACCCCAATGATTGTAGCCAGGAACGATTGATGCGATATCCGGACATCCCCGCCAAGCTGATCACTCTCGAGGAAGAGGTTTTGGTCCGCTGGCGCGACGAAGATCTCTTCCGCCAAACGCTGGACGCCACAGAGTCTGGCGAGCCCTTTGTGTTCTTTGAGGGCCCCCCGACGGCCAACGGCCGGCCCGGGCTTCACCATATCATCAGCCGGACGATAAAGGATCTGGTGTGTAGGCATCGGACGATGGAAGGGCGCAGTGTGACCCGCATCGCCGGCTGGGACACACATGGATTGCCGGTGGAGATCGAGGCCGAAAAGAGGCTCGGAATTTCTGGGAAACCCGAGATCGAGGCTCTCGGTATCGCGGAGTTCAACACCGCTTGCCGCGAGTCGGTTTTTACATACAAGCAGGATTGGGAAGAGTTATCTGAACGTATCGGCTATTGGCTGGACTACTCCCGCCCCTACGCCACCCTCCACCGTGACTACGTCGAGAGTGTGTGGTGGATTCTCAAACAGCTCGCAGATCGAAACCTGTTGTACAGAGGGTACAAGAGCGTCCCGTACTGTCCACGTTGCGGGACCGGACTCAGTTCCCACGAAGTTGCGCAGGGATACCGGGACATTGAGGACTCGTCGCTCCACTTCCTGTGCTCCTGGTTGACGGACGAGGGTGAACCGGATCCCGAAGGGCGAGCGTTCGTGGTATGGACGACGACCCCGTGGACGGTCCCCTCGAACACCGGTTTGGCGGTTCATTCCGAGCTCACCTATGTGGACGTCGATCACGAGGGACGGAGACTGGTGCTGGCCGAGGAGCGCCTTTCGGCGGTGCTGGGGGACGAAGTCGAGGTCCTTCACCGGTACCAGGGGTCGGAACTGGCAGGAACCCGCTACGCTAGGCCGCTAGAGGTCGTCCCCGCCCCGGATCATCGTGGGAACGGCTGGACCGTGATCAACGAGGACTTCGTCAGTGCCGATGACGGCACCGGCATCGTGCACATCGCCCCCGCCTTCGGCTCAGACGACTACGCTGCCGGCCAGCGGCACGACTTGCCCATGCTCCGTCCCGTGGATGATGCCGGACTCTTCGTCGAGGGGACCGAGTTGGTCGCGGGTGTTTTTGTGAAAGACGCCGATCCGGTCTTGGTGGAGGCGCTCGAGTCGCGCGGGAATCTCTTCCGGTTCGGCACCGCCGTACACTCCTACCCTCACTGCTGGCGTTGCGAATCGCCGCTCATCTACATCGCGAGGGATTCGTGGTTTGCGGCGACCTCCACGATGAAGGAAGAGATGCTCGCCAATAACGAGGCCGCGAATTGGTTTCCGCCGGACGTCGGTGAGGGCCGGATGGGGGAGTGGCTCAAAGGAAACGTGGACTGGGCTCTTTCCCGGGATCGGTACTGGGGCACACCACTCCCGGTGTGGGTGTGCGATGAGGAGCCCGACCACATGGAGTGGATCGGTAGTTACGAAGAATTGGCCGCACGCGTAGGACCGCTGCCGGACGATTTTGATCCTCACCGCCCGTACATCGATGAGCACGAGTGGGCCTGCGATGTGTGCGCCGGGACCATGAGGCGTGCCTCCGAAGTGGTCGACGCGTGGTTTGACTCGGGCTCGATGCCCTACGCGCAGTGGCACTACCCGTTCGAGGGTCAGGACGAATTCGAGCGGCATTTCCCAGCCGATTTCATCTGCGAAGGCCTCGATCAGACCCGGGGATGGTTTTACTCACTGTTGGCCATCGCCACGATGCTTGGGAAGGGCCCGCCTTTCTGCAACGTGGTGGTCAACAATCTGATCCTCGATGCCGAGGGTCAGAAAATGTCGAAATCCCGCGGCAACACCGTGGATCCGTGGGATGCGATCGGTGACCATGGGGCAGACGCGATCCGCTGGTACTTGATCACATCCAGCAATCCCTGGGTGCCGAAGCGTTATGATCCCGCGGCCGTCCAGGAGGCTTCTCGGAAGTTTCTCGATACGCTCTTCAACACGTACCGCTTCTTCGCCATGTACGCCAACGCAGAGGATTGGTCTCCTTCGGATGCGGATCCGGCGCCGCAGAATCGAACCTTGCTCGACCGCTGGCTACTCTCCAGGCTGGAAGGAGTAGTGGCTGAGGTCCGTTCGGAGTTGAACGCATATCAACTCACGCGGGCATACCGCACGCTCGGGGATTTCGTCAGCGAAGAACTTTCCAATTGGTACGTCCGCCGCTCCCGCCCCCGTTTCTGGGGAAATGCCGACGACGCTGATGCTCGCGCGGCCTTCCGGACCCTTTGGGAGGCACTCCGCACGGTCTGCCTGCTGTCGGCACCGGTGACGCCGTTCGTCTCCGACTGGGTCCATCTCGGACTCACCGGCAAGAGCGTTCATCTCGAGGATTTCCCGGGTCGTGAAAGTGATCTGGAGGGTCGTGATCAGGACCTGGAGCGGGAAGTCGCGGCGGTGCGGGCGCTGGTATCACTCGGCCGTGCCACCCGGGAGGAGGTCAAAATTCGAGTCCGGCAGCCACTCGGACGCTTGTTCGCCGTCGTTCCCGACGGGGTGAAAATTCGGGATGAGGTCCTGAACCTCCTCCAGGATGAACTCAATGTCAAAACGGTCGATTTCTTGGCTTCGGCGGACGGTCTGATTTCTCTTGCCGCGAGGCCGAACTACAAGGTCTTGGGACCGAAATTCGGCAAAGAGACGGAACTCGCTGCTACCGCGATTCGAGGTCTTTCCGAACTGGAGCTCGAGGCGTATAGGGCGGGGGATCCAGTATCGATCGAAGTCGGCGGTCGCACCGCTGAGCTCGGTCCCGAAGATCTGACGGTGGATGAGGAGTCAAAGGGAGGATTGGTGGTACGATCCGAGGGCGGATACACGGCAGCTTTGGACCCGACGTTGAATGACGAGTTGAGGGCGGAGGGAAGCGCGAGGGAGTTGGTCAACCGTATTCAACGACTCCGGAAGGATTCGGGCTTGGCGATCACGGACCGCATACGCTTGGGAGTGTACGGGCCCGAGCACATCAAGGCCGCCGTGGGTGAATACCGCGAGTTCATTTGTGGAGAGACGCTGGCCGTTCATCTCGACATTGACGAGTCCCGTGAGACGGTAGAGGGTTTCGATGCTGTTCAGAGCGTGGGAATCGACGATGCGGACGTCCTGATCGCGCTCGCGAGGCAGCCAGACGGCGAGCCTGCCGAGGGTCGATCAAGCTCTGAATCTTCGGCCTGACCGTGACGGAGGAAAGCGTCGAGATCCTTGCGGTCGATCGTGGGGGGGATCGCCTCGACGTGTACGTGGCGGGGCATTCGGACCTCTCTCGTGCTCGCGTGCAGGCTCTGATCGCTGAGGGAAAGATCCGGATCGCCGGACGCATAGCGCGAAAGGCCGAACGAGTCGAGGTGGGTCAGGAGATCGAGGTGCGGATTCCGCCGCCGGAGCCGCTCGACGCCCAACCCGAAGATATTCCACTGGACGTGGTGTTCGAGGATGCTTCGCTTCTTGTCGTGAACAAAGCCTCGGGGTTGGTCACTCACCCAGCTCCGGGGCATCCTACCGGGACGCTGGTTAATGCGCTTCTTTGGCATGTCGACAATCTATCAGGGATAGGAGGGAAGCTGCGGCCCGGCATCGTGCACCGTTTGGATCGTCATACCTCGGGACTCATGGTGGTGGCCAAGAGTGACCAGGCGCATCACGCCCTTTCCGAAGCGCTCCAACGACGTGAAATTAAGCGTCTGTATCTTGCGTCATCATGGGGTCACCTTTCCGACTCACCTCTCGAAGTCGACGAGCCGATCGGTCGTGACCCTGTAGAGCGGAAGCGAATGGCGGTGGTGGAGGGAGGACGCCGAGCGGTTACCCGCTTTCGTGTCGTAGAACGTTGGCTCGGCGCTGAACTGTTGCAGGTGGCGTTGGGGACAGGGCGGACCCATCAGATTCGGGTTCACCTGGCGCATATTGGCCATCCCGTGGTTGGGGATGTTGTGTATGGTGTGGGCTGGGAGCGAGGAATTGGCGGCAAAGCCAGACAGTGGGCGAAAATGCTGGGACAGAAGGTGGAGCGGCAGTTCCTGCACTCGTGGCGGCTCTCGTTCGAGCATCCAGTGAGCGGGAACGAGATGCGGTTCGAGGTTGCTCTGCCGGAGGACTTACAGACGTGTGCCGATTGGGCACGAGACGACAGCGTATCGTGACGGAGGTTAGCTAGCACTGTGGTAGCGACGGACCTGGAT
>JAPYQK010000085.1:6451-11363 GCA_029941275.1 Longimicrobiales bacterium
CGACAGCGTATCGTGACGGAGGTTAGCTAGCACTGTGGTAGCGACGGACCTGGATTCGAGATTTACGTTCGACACCTTCGTCGTTGGACCCGCCAACCGGCTGGCCGCGGCTGCAGCCGGTATGTGGCGGCGTGCCCTCGATCTGAATCCCGACAATTCGACCATCAGGGCTAAGATCGACCAACTCGGAGCTGCGGCAGGCACGTGATCTCAGCCGTCCTGGCCCTGATTCTAGCGATCGGGCAGGACACGGTCGGAGGGGACCTGCGTTGGACGGGTGCAGGCGCGCAGGGCGGAACGCAGGACTCGACCGCCGCTGATGTGCCCGGGCAGGATCGTGCCGCATTGCAGTTGCCGGACGGCCGCTATCTGTCCGGCGCGAGAGTCACTGTTTCTTTCCTGCCGATTGATTCGATCAAGGCCCGACGGGTGCTCGGCGCTCTAGAGGGTTCGAACCCTCTGCCGGGGTTGCCCCTGGATGTCCCCAGCGATGTTCTGCTCGTCCTGGCTCCCGACGAAGATCATTTTGCACGCCTTACCGGGGGCGCGGTGCCGGACTGGGGTGCGGGTGTTGCACTCCCGGCCCCGTCGACGATTGTCGTGCCGGCGTACACCTCGGGGCGGGGCGCGGGGTGGAGCGACGCACGCCTCCTGCGACATGAGTGGGCGCACATCGGCCTTCACCAGTATCTGGAGGGACTTCGTGTGCCCCGCTGGTTCTCGGAGGGCTACGCCCAGTGGGCAAGCGGCGGATGGGATTGGAACGAGGGCTGGAAACTTCGGGTCGCGCTGGCCCGAGGAGGAATCCCACTCGACTCCATCACCTTTTCCTGGCCTCGGGATGAATCAAGGGCGCGAACCGCATATCTTCTCTCGGCTACGACGGTCGAATATCTGGTGGTGGAGAGCGGGCCCCGGGGGCTCGAGGTGGTGCTCCGTCGCTGGAAGGAGCTCGGAAACTTCGAGCGGGCGTTTCGCGCGACCTTCGGGACCACGACGGCACAGTTCGAGGATGATTGGCGGCGTTACGTCGAAGATCGATACGGGTGGCTCTTCGTCCTGTCGCACTCGGCTGTGTTTTGGATGTTCCTGAGTCTGATGCTCGTCGCCATGGTCGGCGTTCGAAGGGGAGCAAAGAGGGAGAGGATGGCTAGACTCAGAGCCGCCGACATCCCGGATCGGCCCGACTTCTGGATGACCGAGGGTGCATCCGAGCAAGGAGACTCTGGACCCGACCCGGACGGAGCGGAGTAAGAGTTGGCAACGAGTTTGGGCCAACTCCTGGTTTGGCCACGGGCTTGGAAAGCCTTCTAAAGAGGACACAACGTGTCTCGTATTCTCCTGGTCGACGACGACGCAGACCTCCGATCTGTGTTTCGAGAGAAACTCGAACATTCGGGTCATGAAGTGGATGAAGCGGGTAGCGCGGAGGCTGCGCTGGCCAAGGTCGGTGCGTTCGACCCTGCCTTGATGGTCACCGATGTCCGCATGGAGGGAATGACGGGCCTGGAACTGCTGGAAAGGGTCCGCGAGTCCATGGAGTCCGTCGACGTGATCGTGATGACGGGACACGACACCATGACGTCCGCCGTGGAGGCCATGAAAGCGGGGGCCTTCGACTACCTCGTGAAACCGGTGGGGCTCAAACAGCTCATGGCCGTTGTGGATCGTTGTCTGGGTGATCGAGAACTCAATCGGGCGGCCGAGGAGCAGCAGGAGGCGGAAGGAAGGGAAGCCGGGGACATCGGGTCCGACGATGCCGAGTCCGACACCGGGCCCAGGAGGGTGATCGGCCGAGATCCCAGGATGGTCGAGATCTACAAGATGATCGGGGTTCTCTCTCGGAATCGGGCTACCGTTTTGGTGAGGGGGGATACCGGGACCGGGAAGGAGTTGATCGCGCGGGCCGTGCACGACCATTCGATTCATTCGGATGAGCCGTTCATCGCGGTGAACTGTACGGCGCTCACCGATACCCTCTTGGAGTCTGAGTTGTTCGGGCACGTACGGGGGGCGTTCACCGGAGCGGTCGGAGGCAAGAAAGGGTACTTCGAGCTGGCGGGGCGGGGCACGATCTTTTTGGATGAGATCGGAGATACCTCACCGGACTTTCAGTCCAAGCTCCTTCGAGTGCTGCAGGAGCGTCAGTTCTATCCGGTTGGGGGTGAGCAACCCAAGACGACCGAGGCGCGTGTAGTGGCCGCTACGCATCAGCCCATGGAAGAGCTGGTGACCGAGGGTGGCTTTCGCGAGGACCTATACTTCCGTCTCCGGGTCGTCGAGATTCACGTACCCAGCCTGCGTGAGCGGAGGGAGGACATTCCGCAGCTCGCACAGCATCTCCTAGGGCGCATACGCCGCGAGACGGGAGCCACCGTGCGATCGATCTCGCCAGAGGCGATGACGCACATGAAGGAATACGATTGGCCCGGCAACGTCCGTGAACTCGAGAACGCGCTGACACGCGCCTCCATCGTGGCCCGTGGACCACTGGTGGGCCCGGACCATTTGACGTTAGGCATGCCCGCCGTCGGAGCGTCAACGCCTAACCGCTCTAGCCGGGTGCCGGAGGGGGACCTGACGCTGGACGGGGCGATCGAGTGTCAGATTCGCAATGTCATGGAGAAGAGCGGGGGAAATAAGACGGAAGCGGCGTCGCTTCTCGGGATTTCTCGGTCCCGGCTCACCCGATACGTGGAACGGTTTGGTCTGTGAGGGTGCGAACCCATCGGTTGACCGAAGTGTGTCCCTGAAATAGGATTTGGTATATGAGCAAGAAAGACGAATCATTCGGAGGGGGAGCAACTGCCAAGGTGTCCCTCCAGTTCTCGAGAATCAATTTGGGGCTCGCCGCCGGAGCGCTCCTGAGCATCACACTCGGCTACTGGCTCCTTTCCATCGGATCCATCACGTGGGCCCCGATCTTGCTGGTGGTCGGCTACGTGTTCCTGGTGCCTCTGGCGATCATCCTTTAGGGATCTAGGGCCAAGTCGGCGTCGGGCCTGGCGAACAACACACTAGGCCCGCTCTACAGATTCGGTGACGACCCGCGTCTGGGTAAACTGGCGGTGGCCGTCCTTCGACTTGTGGAACCCGAACCCGCTTTCCCGCGCGCCCACCCAAGGTGTGCCTCTTGCTCCGCCCGCCGCCTTGTTGATGCCGATCATACCCGCCGTCAACTGACGCGCGACCCCAGCCGTCCGCCCGCTATCGTCGCCAAAAACAACCGCCCCGAGTCCGAAGGGGGTGGCGTTGGCCTTCTCGATGGCCTCTTCTTCAGACCTCACCCGGGTCACACAAGCGACGGGTCCGAACGTCTCCTCCTTCGCGATGGCCATCTCTTCGGTGACGCCCGTCAGGACCGTCGGCGTGACGAAGTTGCCCACATGTCCGGATCCACCCGCCAAAACTTCAGCACCCTCGGAGACCGCCGCCTCCAATTGGGCCAGCACGTGAGTTCGCTGGTGGGCGTTCACCATGGGGCCGACCCGGACGCCATCGACCAGGCCGTCTCCTTGGTTCATCGAGGCCGTGGCTTCCACCAAGAGCGCCTCGAAACGATCAGCGATCCCCTCTGGAACGAAGATTCTTTCCGTACTCACGCAAACCTGGCCCGCGTTGCGGAAGCTGTTGAGTGCCGCAAATTTGGCCGCCTTCTTTAGGTCGGCGCTCTCCAAGACAATCATGGGGTCCTTGCCACCTAACTCGAGGATAACGCGTTTCAGGCCCCCACTGGCGGCACGAAGGATGTGCTTTCCAGTCTCCCGTGAGCCCGTGAAAGCGATGAGATCGACGTCGCTTTCGACCAGTCGCTTGCCCTGATCGTCCGCACCCTGCACCACCATGAGCACGCCGGAGGGGAGCTTCTCGTTGAGAACGTCAGCGTACGCCTGTCCGGAAAGGGGCGTCTCTTCCGACGGCTTGAGAATCACCGTATTGCCGGCGGCGAGAGCGGGTAGGACCATCCAGGCCGGCATCGACATCGGGAAGTTCCAGGGCGTGATCGCTGTGCACACGCCGAGTGGATCGTGGTACACGGTCGAGCGGTTGCGTCCGTCGTCGAAGGATTCGGGGGCGAGCGCCTCACCGATCTCGTCGAGTTCGTGACGCACCGATGCGAGCGATTTCGCTTCGGCGACAGCTTCCGCCAAGGGTTTTCCCATCTCCGTGGTGATGAGTCGCCCTAACTCGTCTGAGCGGGTACGGAAGGATTCGGCGGCCTCTATCAACAGGAGGGCCCGCCCGTCGTGTCCGAGTGCCCTCCATGCTGGCTGCGCCGCCCGAGAGCGTTCGACGATGCCGGGGATATCGTCGGGGTGGGTGACGGGCACCTCGCCCACGAGTTCACCGGTTGCCGGGTTGTAAGACCTGAGTGTGCTCAAAGAAAGACTCCGAGTGCCGTCCTGTGTGCCTACGGTGCAAAGACGGGGACGTATATGTCGATGCTTGAGCCCCACACGAGGCTCACCAAATCGGACAACCGCAAGGTAGGAGGAAAATCTCCCGAGTCGATCCCGACGGAGGTCGAGCCGGTTCCATTCAACTCCCCGCGGGAAATTTCAGCTTGATGAAGGGTGGCCGATGTGTGCAACGTCTATAAGCAGGGTGTACGACTTCGAGTAGGGTCTACGACCGCCCCGATGGATGGTGGCCGTAGATCTGGTGAACGATGCCCGGTGGAGAAAGCACATGATCTCTCAAACGACGATCTCCCGAGTGTTACCCCTGGTCGTTGTGTGCACTGGCTGCGGCCAGATCGGCACAGGGCCCAATCAAATCGTAAACCCGACGGGGGTGGTCACCCTCAGCGACGAGTGCACTGCACCGATCACGCGATACGCCTTTGCTCCCGAGACGCTGAAGTCTCCCATTTCCTTCGGGGCAAGCCTTGGACCCACGCGTTTCAGAAACG
>JAPYQK010000086.1 GCA_029941275.1 Longimicrobiales bacterium
GGCGTGAACAGTTCGATCTTCTCCCGCAGCGGGGGGAGCGAGGGGCTCGGCTTCGCGATACCGATCGACCGGGCCCTCCGGGTGGCCAACGACCTTCTCGCCTCTGGAGAGGTCCAACGGGCGTGGCTCGGCTTCGATGTGGACGCGAGCCAGGAAGATATTTGGGGTAGGACGGTTGGGGTGACCGTATCGAGCGTTTCCCCGTCTTCGCCGGCAGCACGTGCGGGAATTTCGCCGGGCGACCGTGTGGTCATCGCAAACGGACGTGCGTTGCGGACGTTACTCGATTTTGAATCCTTGTTGCTGGACCTTGTGGAGGGCGAAACGGTCGCGCTTGGAATAGACGGACGGCAAGGCACGGTTACGCTGGTATCGGAACCACTTCCCTCCGTGTCGGCGGACCGGGTCACCGCCCTCGAGAAAATCGAGTTGATCACCGTGACTCCTAGTATCCGTGCCGAACGGGGCCTCAGCTATGAGACGGGCGCGCTCATCGTGGACATCGAGCGCAACTTGGAGGGACTTGGCCTCAGGGCGGGAGACGTGATCCTGCAGATCAACCGTCAACGCATCGAATCGGCGGAACAGGCCGCCCAGGTGCTACGCCAAACGTCCGGGAGGCTCACGGTCTATATCGAAAGGAACGGCGAAGTCGTTACGAGGCACCTCGTCCGGGGGGCCCGTGGCTGAGAAACCCACCACGGCCGAGACAATCATGGACCGATACAGCCATCCACTCGCGGAGCGTTATGCATCCAAAGAGATGCAGTCAATCTTCGCGCCGGCGCACCGCTACGGAACGTGGAGACGCTTGTGGTTGGCTCTCGCGGCGTCCCAACACGAGTTGGGTCTTCCGATTCCGCAGGAAGCCCTCGACGAAATGCGGAGCGGACTCGACGACATCGACTTCGGAAAGGCGGCCGAATACGAAAAGCGCTTCCGCCACGACGTGATGGCGCACGTCCACCTTTTCGGAGACGTGGCGCCCACCGCAAAGGGCATCATCCACCTTGGCGCCACCAGTGCGTTCATTGGGGACAACACGGATCTCATCCTCCATCGGGAGGCCCTCGAGCTGATTCGAGATCGGCTCGTCCGTTGTATCGCACGGCTGGCACATTTTGCCGCAGCGTATCGGGATCTACCCACCCTCGGATTCACCCACTTCCAACCTGCGCAGCCTACCACTGTCGGAAAGCGGGCGACTCTTTGGCTGCAAGACCTCCTTCTGGATATCGAAGAGCTGGAGTTTCGACTGAAGACGATTCGTTTCCGGGGCGTCCGGGGCACCACCGGCACGCAGGCTTCGTTCCTCGACTTGTTCGAAGGAGATCACCAGAGAGTTGA
Source organism: Longimicrobiales bacterium (assembly GCA_029941275.1). Taxonomy (GTDB): domain Bacteria; phylum Gemmatimonadota; class Gemmatimonadetes; order Longimicrobiales; family Gaopeijiaceae; genus UBA822. The sequence goes on from JAPYQK010000086.1 coordinate 1,348, forward strand.
TACTCTGAACGAGTTAGTGGCCGACCGAATGGGATTTAGAGAGGGGTATGGCGTTACCGGGCAGACCTACACGCGCAAAGTGGACGCCCAGATTCTCGCTACGCTCGCGAACGTAGCCGCATCGGCATCCAAGATGGGCAACGACCTCCGACTTCTCGCCCACTTGAGAGAAGTCGAGGAACCGTTCGAAAGCGAGCAGATCGGCTCTTCGGCTATGCCGTACAAACGAAATCCGATGAGGGCCGAGCGTATTTGTGCCATAGCACGACACGTGATGGTTCTGGCTCAGGACCCGCTCCACACGGCGGCCACCCAATGGCTCGAGCGCACTCTCGACGATTCGGCCAACCGGAGATTGTCGATCCCGGACTCGTACCTTGCGTTGGATGGTATTTTAGTGCTGGTGGAGAACGTTTCCTCCGGGCTCGTCGTGAATCCACAGGTGATCCGGAAGAATCTAGAGGAACACCTGCAGTTCATGGCTTCCGAAACGATCCTCATGCACGCGTCCGCCGCCGGAGGAGACCGCCAGGAACTGCATGAACGGATCCGAGGGCATTCGATGGCCGCCGCAGCCCGTATGAAAGACGAGGGTGAGCCGGCCGACCTGTTGGAGCGCATCGCAGGTGATGACGTCTTCGGCATGGACCTGGAACAGCTGCGCGAACTTTCCGACGCGGACCGATTCGTCGGACGCGCACCACAGCAAGTAGATCGCTTTCTGGCCGAGTGGGTACGGCCGGCCCTGGAGCGCCTGGAGGCCGGTGCCAACGAACGTCTTGGAAAACCCGATGTCCGAGTCTGACCCTGTGGCGGTGATTACATCACAGGTGCCCCTACCCCTCCTGCATCAGGGGAAGGTGCGCGACGTCTACGATGCGGGAGACAACCGGCTCTTGATGGTGGCGAGTGACCGAGTGAGCGCGTTCGATGTGATCCTCACGCAACCGGTTCCGCTCAAGGGTGAGGTCCTCACGCAGATCACGGCCTGGTGGCTGGATTCACTCGGCGACGTGATCGATCATCACCTCATCAGTTGTGACCCGGACGAAATCGCCGAGCGTGTGCCTTCGTTGCGAGATTCTAGACAGGCGTGGGCCCGCCGGAGCATGCTCGTGCACCGCACCGAACCTGTCATGGTCGAGTGTGTGGTCCGAGGGTATGTCTCAGGTTCGGCGTGGAAAGAGTACCGTGCCTCCGGGACATTGGCAGGCGAGCCGCTACCGGAGGGCTTAGTGGAGAGCCAAAAGCTGCCGGCGCCAATTTTCTCACCGTCCACCAAAGCGCAAACCGGTCATGACGAGAACATCCCGTTCTCGGGTGTGGTGGAGCATCTGGGCCAAGAGCAAGCAGATCGCCTGCGCTCGCTCTCCTTCACGGTGTACGGACACGGCGCGACGGTCGCCGAGCAGCACGGGATCATCCTGGCCGATACCAAATTCGAGTTCGGGCACGACGTGGACGGCCGGCTTCTCTTGATCGATGAGGTTCTCACGCCCGATTCTTCACGCTTCTGGCCCGCCGACCTGTACGAATCCGGCCGCGGCCAACCGTCTCTCGACAAACAACCCGTTCGGGATTTCCTCGACGGTCTCGAGGACTGGGACAAGTCGCCGCCGCCTCCGGACCTGCCCGAGGCGGTGATACGCGAGACCACCGACCGGTACCTGGAGATTTTCAGGCGCCTTACGGGCACGGAGCTCGATGACTTCCAGCCTCCACACTTCGAGTAACGGAGCGTGCGCTTCGCCCGAGAGGGGTATCCATTCATGGCCGGCGCCGGGCTCTTCGCAGCGCTTGGGTGGGCCGCGGTGCCTCTGTCTGGAGAGTGGATGATGGGGGTCGCGAGTCTGCTGAGCCTCCTGGCCATTTTCGTTTTCTACTTCTTTCGGGATCCGGAACGCGACATACCTCCTGCGGAAGGCCTCGTCGTCTGCCCCGGAGACGGCAAGATCATAGACATTTGTGAAGTAGAAGAGGCTTCCTTCATCCAAGGGATGTGCCGGCGTATCACAATCTTTCTCAGTGTGTTCAACGTTCACGTGCAGCGGGCACCGGTATCGGGCCATGTGGCGCATCGTGAATATCGCCCTGGAGAATACGCGGTGGCCTGGCACCCTAAAGCCAGCGAAAAGAACGAACAGTCCTCCTTGGGCCTGATCGCGAACGGCGACCGGGTGCTCGTTCGCCAGATCGCGGGGCTGATCGCCCGTCGGATCATCACTTACCCGGAACAAGGCGATCGTGTCGAGCGGGGGGACCGAATCGGTCTCATCCGGTTCGGCTCACGGGTCGACTTGTTCGTTCCGCTCGACTGGAGCCTCGACTGCGCCGTGGGTGACAAGGTGGCCGGCGGATCCACCGTGCTGGCCAGGGTGGCGGCTCATGCCGAGTCCGGCCCGCGAGCGAGCGAGGGCACACCTCGCGGCTCGAACGATGACCCGGAGTACAAGCCGTGATCGACCGAATGCGACCCACCAGGCGACTTCAGGGGGGCATCATCATCCTGCCCTCGGCATTCACCATGGCGAACTTGTTCTTCGGGTTCTACGCAATCGTGGCCGCCAACCGGGGGGACTTCGCCTGGGCCGGGTGGTTCATCGTGTGGGCCGGGGTGATGGACCTATTCGACGGACGTATCGCCCGCTTTACACGGACTGGATCGGCGTTCGGTGGAGAGCTGGACTCGCTGGTCGACGCGATCTCCTTCGGGGTCGCTCCGGCGTTCATCATGTATACGCTGTACTTCTCCGACGGCTACAGTTGGGTACTCCCTTTGGGTTACGTGATGGCCGTGGTGCTCCGGCTGGCCCGTTTCAACATCGAACAAGGGGGAGAAGCCAAGCGGAACTTCCACGGCCTTCCCTCGCCGACGCCGGGGATGATCCTGGCGACGTTCTATCCGTTCAGCCAGACGGCCTTCTTCGAGACTTACCTCGCGGCCATGCCTTGGCCTCGCATCATGGGCATTCTGTTGATCGTCCTGGGCGCCTTGATGCTGAGTCACATCCCGTATGGGTTGGTCCCGAAGTTGAGCTTCAAGACGCCCAAGGGTGTCCTGGTTTCGCTTTGGCTGTTTGGTAACCTGATCGCCGCCATCATGGTCCCGGCGTACTACTTCTTCCCCATGCTGTTGGGTTACACCGCGTGGGGGTTGTTCGGGTCTGTGATCCACGGCCTTCTGGAGCGTTTGCCGGATCGCGACCCATTAGAAGACACCCTCGACGATGGCGCGGTGGAAGTACGGCCCGTCGACTATGGGGACTTGGCCCCCGAAGAGTTCCGCCGCCCGATGACACCTATTCACCCTGACGATGCGGAGAGCGAAACGTGAGTCGTTTTCGACTTGAGATTCGAGTGATACCGAGACCGGGTCTTCTGGACCCCGAGGGCAAGGCCATTCAACACGCCCTTCTTTCCTTGGACTACGAACAAGTCCAGGAAGTCCGTGTGGGTAAACTTCTCTATCTAGATGTAGACGCCGCCTCCAGTGATGAAGCCCGTGAAGGTGCCGAGGCCATGTGTCGTCGATTGCTGGCGAATCCGGTCACCCAGGACTTCGAAATCCAAGTCCAGGAAGCAACTGAGGAGACGGTTCCGGCATGAGAGTGGCCATCGTCACGTTTCCCGGATCCAACTGCGACTATGACCTCTACAAGTGTGTCCAGCTCGTCGGGGGAACTCCCGAATTCCGCTGGCACCGGGAGACCGCGCTGGGTGAGGTAGATGTTGTCATGCTCCCGGGCGGATTCTCCTACGGGGATTATCTCAGGGCCGGTGCGATCGCCACAATGAGCCCGATCATGGACGCCGTGAAGGAATTCGCGCGGTCCGGTGGACCGGTTCTGGGCATCTGCAACGGTTTTCAGATGCTGTGCGAATGCGGGTTGCTTCCCGGCGCGCTGTTACGAAATCGGTCTCTTCTTTTCTCGAGCCGAGACGTCCGGCTTCGGGTCGAGAACGCGTCATCGGTCTTCACGCAGGAGTACCAAGTCGGACAGATCCTCCGTATGCCGATCGCGCACGCCGAAGGTAATTTTCACGCCGACGGAGAAACGCTCGACCGACTCGAGGGCGAGGGCCAGGTGCTGTTCCGATACGCCGACGCAGAGGGCGAGGTCGTGGATAGCGCGAATCCGAACGGCTCGGCCCGATCCATCGCGGGAATCGTCAATGAGTCGGGGAACGTCATGGGCATGATGCCGCACCCCGAGCGGGCCGTGGAGCCGATCCTCGGATCCGTCGATGGGCTCGGCCTCTTTACGGCACTCCTGTCGCACTTTTCGCCATTGGGAGCGGCATGACCTATACCAGAGTCCGTGTGTCCTTCACCAGCCAACGAATGGATTCATAAAATCGTGACCGATAGACCGGACAATACCCCAAGCACGACTGTATCGAGCGTGGCACCGAGAGAGGGCGATCCGAAAATTACGCCTGAGTTGGTAGAGGATCATGGTCTGTCTCCCTCGGAGTATGAACTCGTTCTGAATATCCTTGGCAGAGAGCCGACCTACACGGAGCTGGGTGTTTTCAGTGCCATGTGGTCCGAGCACTGCGGCTACAAGAACTCAAAGCGTCTCCTCAGCCTGCTGCCTACCAAAGCACCCTGGGTGATCCAGGGACCCGGCGAGAATGCGGGGGTGATCGATATCGGTGACGGCCTGGCTTTGGCGTTCAAAATCGAATCTCACAATCATCCGTCGGCCGTGGAACCGTACCAGGGTGCAGCCACCGGGGTGGGCGGTATTCTTCGTGACGTGTTCACCATGGGTGCCCGGCCCATCGCCATTCTCGACTCGCTCCGTTTCGGCGATCTCGATAGCGGACGGGTTCGATACCTCTTCTCCGGCGTGGTAAAGGGGGTCGGCGATTACGGAAATTGCGTCGGCATCCCCAACATCGGTGGTGAGACCTTTTTCGATCGCGGGTATGAGGGTAATCCAATCGTGAACGCGATGTGCCTCGGGCTCATGAAGGCCAAGGACCTCATCAAAGGCGAAGCTGAAGGAGTTGGAAACCCGCTGATGGCAGTGGGTGCGCGCACCGGGAGAGACGGCATCCACGGAGCGACGTTCGCTTCAGAGGAGCTCAGTGACGACTCCCTGGCCAAGCGCCCGCAAGTTCAGGTGGGTGACCCCTTTACCGAAAAACTCCTGTTGGAGGCCAGCTTGGAGTTGATCCAAAGCGGCCACATCACGGGTATCCAGGACATGGGAGCGGCCGGCATCACGTCGAGCGCTTCAGAGATGGCGGGCCGATCAGGCAACGGCGTAGAGATCGACATGGAGCGCGTTCCCGTTCGGGAACCGGGCATGACTCCCTACGAGATCCTGCTCTCGGAATCGCAGGAACGTATGCTTGTCGTCGCGAAGTCTGGCAGTGCGAACGTCGTGCGTGAGATCCTGGGCAAATGGGAACTCGAAGCGGAAGAAATTGGGCGCGTCACCGATGACGGTCTATTCCGGGTCCGTGAGGGGGATCGGGTGGTCGCGGAGATCCCCTCCCTGCCCCTAACCGAGGGCTGCCCCACATACGAGAGGGAGGGCGTCGAGTCCGACGAAATTCGGGAGCTTCGCTGCGCCGATCTCACGCGCTTCAACGAGGTGGACTCCGATCAGTCCGATGCGTTTCTGAAGTTGATGTCGTCGCCGAACATCGCTTCGAAGAGTTGGGTCTACGGCCAATACGACACGACGGTACGCACCGGTACGGCTGTGCGACCGGGGGGAGATGCCGGCGTCGTACGGCTTCGCGGGACCCAACGAGCGGTGGCGGCGACCACCGACTGTAACGGTCGATACGTCTACCTGAATCCTCGAGTTGGAACGATCGGCGCCGTCGCCGAGGCTGCGAGGAACCTCGTGTGTGTGGGCGCACTTCCGACCGCCGTGACGAACAACCTGAACTTCGGGAATCCTCTCAAGCCGCACATTTACTACCAGTTCCGCGAGGCGGTCTTGGGCATGGCCGAGGCGTGTAAGCTGTTCGAGACTCCCGTGACCGGCGGAAACGTGTCGTTCTACAACGAGACCGAAGGCGTGGCAATCTACCCCACGCCCGTCATCGGCATGGTGGGTGTCGTGGAGGACGTGGATCACATCACACGCCACGCTTTCCAGGACGTAGGCGATACGATCATTCTGCTCGGTGACAACACCGACCACCTGGGTGCTTCGGAGTACCTCTACGTGATGGAGGACTTGGTCGCCGGCGAGCCACCCAGCGTCGACCTCCTGGGGGAACGCGGACTTCAGCACGCCGTGTTGGGCATGACTCAGCAGGGGCTGCTTCACTCCGCTCATGACGTGTCGGAGGGCGGACTCGCTTGTGCCCTTGCCGAAAGCGCTCTCGGGTCGGGAGAACACCCCCTGGGTATCCAGGTCACTCTCCGTGACTCGCTCCCCACCCTGCCACTCCTTTTCGGTGAAGCCCAGGGGCGTGTGGTGGTGTCGTGCGACGCAAGATCGGTCGACGAGGTGCTGACTCTGGCCAAACGCCACGGCGTACCGGGTCGGGCGATAGGAACGGTGGCCCCGGAGGACGAGGGCTTCAGAATCGATGGACGTGCGACGACGCTCGAGGTCGATGTCAAAGTCTTGACCGACCGGTTCTTCGGTGCGATTCCCAACTTGATGAATGGAGCCGGACCCTCGTGATCCCAAAACACCTCCCCCAAACGCTCTCTGGCCCGACCGACATCAAGGTGTCCCAACTCGACGACCGACCTCACGACGAGTGTGGCGTCGTCGGCTTCAGCGGCATCGACGCGGCTGCCCAGCTCGCCTTCCTTAGCCTGTATTCGCTTCAGCATCGGGGCCAGGAGTCGGCCGGCATTTGCGCGCTCACCGGCGGCGAAGCCCGCGTTCAAAAGGGCGTGGGACTGGTCGCCGACGTTTTCAGCGCCGATGCCTTGAAAGCGCTTCCGGGACGCACTGCGGTGGGGCACGTGCGATACTCGACCGCCGGGGGTAGCGAGGCTCTCAACGCTCAACCCATCGTCGTGCGGTATGCCGAAGGCGACTTGGCAGTGGCCCACAACGGCAACTTGACGAACGCGCACGATCTCAAGAAGCGGCTCGTCGGAGAGGGAGCGATTTTCCAGACCACCTCGGACTCCGAGGTGATCGTTCACCTGATCGCACGATCTCGCGAATCGACGATCGATGCCCAGGTGGGCGACGCACTCAGTCAGTTGGAGGGAGCGTTTTCACTCGTCATTATGGTGAACGAGATCATGTACGCGGTGCGAGACCCGAGAGGATACCGCCCTCTTGTATTGGGCAGCCTCGACGCGGGACACGTCATCGCGAGCGAGACGTGTGCTCTGGATATCCTCGGTGCGACATATGTACGGGACATCGAACGAGGTGCGGTAGTCAGGATCGAGGGTAAGACAGTACGAAACCTTCCCGCACTCCCGCGGGCCGAACACGCCGCTCCGTGTGTCTTCGAACTGGTCTACTTTGCCCGGCCGGATTCACATCTCTGGGGGATCTCCGTGGATGGCGCTCGTCGTGGATTCGGCCGTCGACTCGCCCAAGAGCACCCGGTTGAAGCGGATGCCGTCGTCGCGGTGCCGGACAGCGCCAATTCGGCTGCCCTCGGCTACAGCGAGCAGAGCGGTATACCGTTCGAGTTGGGGCTCCTCAGAAACCACTACGTTGGGCGCACCTTCATCAAACCTTCCCAAGTCGATCGAGACTTCGGCGCTCGCATGAAGTACAATCCCGTACGTGAAGTCCTGGAGGGACGGCGTGTCATCGTGGTGGATGACTCACTCGTGCGCGGGACAACGAGCCGGAGCCTGGTCAAGTTCATTCGCCAGGCGGGCGCCAAAGAGGTCCACTTCCGCATCGGCAGCCCCCCAGTGCGCTTTCCCTGCTTTTACGGGATCGACATGCCGAGCCGAGAAGAACTCATCGGTTCCCGGCTGACCCCGGACGAGATCGCGGAGAAGCTCGGCGTCGATTCTTTGGGGTACTTGTCCCTCGAAGGAATGCTCTCTGTCGTCTCCGAGAACGGTTCCTTCTGTGACGCATGTTTCTCCGGAAACTACGCTGCACCCCTCGTCGATCTCGACCTGGGCTACCTACCCGGGAACCACCCCATCAAGTGTTGAGGGGCAGCGGCATCGTCGGCTAGTCGTCTTTTCGGCTAGTCGTCAGCGGCTTATGGTCTTCGGCTAGTCGTCTTCGGACAGAAATCCCTCCGCCATCTCGACAATCCCGGCCGACCCGATATACAAGGGGGTTCGTTGGTGGATGTCCTCCGGGACGAGTTCCAGGATTCGGGTCCGCCCATTCGATGCGCCGCCGCCCGCTTGTTCACTGATCATGGCCATCGGCGCAGCCTCGTAAAGGAGTCGGAGCTTTCCGTTCGGACTCTTGGAATCCGCCGGATACATGAAGATCCCCCCCTTGAGGAGGGTGCGGTGAAAGTCCGCGACCAAGGAACCGATGTAGCGCGAGCTGTACGACTCGGCCTCTTTTCCGTCTAGCCCCTTCAGGCGCTGCATGAGCCTCTGCTGCCCGGGGGACCAGCGAGGGTAGTACGCCTCGTTGATCGAATACGTCCGGCTCGGCGGATCCGGCATGACAAGATTCGGGTGGCTCAGTAGAAATTCCCCGATGGAGGGGTCGAGCGTAAATCCGTGGACCCCCTGCCCACTGGTATAGACGAGCATGGTCGACGATCCATAGAGCACGTACCCGGCTGCGATCTGCTTGCACCCCGCCTGAAGGCAGTCCTCGAGGGTCCCGTCCTCTCCTTCCGATACCTTCTTCTGAATGGAGAAGATCGTGCCGATCGACACGTTCACGTCGATGTTCGAGGAGCCGTCCAGAGGATCGAAAATCAGGATGTACTTCCCCTTCGGAAACTCCTTCGGAATCGGCAGAATGTCCTCGGATTCCTCGGAGACCATGCAACAAAGGGCTCCGGTATGATCCAAGGCCCGGAAGATCACGTCCTCAGCATACAAGTCGAGCTTCTGGACACGTTCGCCCTGGACGTTGGTATCACCCGTGCCTCCCAGGATGTCCACGATACCGGCCTTGTTCACTTCCCGAGAGATAATCTTGGCAGCCAGGGTGATCGAGTATAAAATATTGCTGAAGGCGCCCGTCGCTTCGGGGCACCTCCGCTCTTCTTCGACAATATGTCTCTCTAGTGTGACGACACTTCTATTCGACATGGCCCCGGGGGTGGAGGTGACTTCTACGACAAGAACATAGCCAGCGCCAAACCGAGGTCAAAGACGCGGCGCCACGCTGTGGCCACCACTCGGGCCTCACCTCGTAGAGTCCGCTACTCCGGGCGCGTATCACGATATCGCCGTTCAGGTCTGTACGTAGAACACGGGCGCCGGATTGGTCGAGACGACCCATGACTTCTGCATGGGGATGGCCATAACGATTCCTCGCGCCGACCGAGACTATGGCCACCTCCGGAGACGCCCTCGCGAGAAGCAACGCAGACGTGGACGTGTTCGACCCGTGGTGGCCGACCTTGAGGACTTCCAACTCGGACGGAAGATCGTCGAGGATGGCCTCTTCGACATCGACCGGAGCATCCCCCGTCAGAAGCGCCTCGAACTCTCCATATCGGACTAGAAGAATGACGGACTGGGCGTTGAAAGCCTCCACGTCGGCTATCTAAGGGATTCTCCCCTACCTATGTCGCTTCATCCCTGAATTGTCGGGGATCACTTCGGTTCCATACGGAACGTTACCGGATGTAAACGGAACCAAAGTGGAACCAATCTCTGACCGCCCTAAAACGTGGGATTGGGACCCCGTTCCTGGCGCTTCGATCCACTCGCGGGACAGCCGTTGGGCTTC
>JAPYQK010000087.1 GCA_029941275.1 Longimicrobiales bacterium
CATCGGCAATCGGTCGTCCGGGCGGATGGGGTTCGCTTTGGCTTCTGCCGCTTGGCGGCGGGGAGCGAAAGTGAAGGTTGTGGCGGGCCCCGTATCTCTCGCAGCACCGTACGGCGTGGAGGTGATCGAAGTCGAGACCGCGGCCGAGATGCTCGAGTGCGTTTCCGAGCACATACCGGAGGCGGACGTCTCGATTTTTGCGGCAGCAGTTGCCGACTATCGTCCGGCCGACCCCTCGGAAGAAAAACTGAAGCGCGTGGATGTGGGACCCGAAATGAAGATTACGTTGGCGGAGAATCCTGACGTAGCGCGGTCCACCCGTACCGATCGGAAAGCTGGATCGATCTCTGTCGGGTTCGCGCTCGAAACCGCGTCCCTGTTGGAGAACGCTCAAGCGAAGCTAGAGTCCAAGAGCTTCGACCTGGTCGTTGCCAACGACGCGAACGAAGAGGGAGCTGGATTCGAGGTGGACACGAACCGGGTGACGCTGCTTAAGGCGGAGGGGATACCCGAAGAACTTCCCCTCCTGGCCAAGGATGAAGTCGCTGAGGTGATCCTCGATCGGGTGTCCGGAATGGTGGATCCATCCGGTGAGTGATCCTATAGACACCAGCGACTTCGCGCGCTATTTACGGCAACGGGCGGATCTAGGCCTCGATGAGATTTTTCTCGAGGGACTCACACGAGATGAGGTCCTCAAGGTGGTAGCTGAGGCCCGGCGCAGCGCGGCTTCTGCAGCGGCGAGGGTCACGGCTTCCGATTCCGCGGGCGAAATGGACGCTGATTTCGTGGCAGCCGCGGCTTCCGAGTCGTCGAGCCGCGTTCTTTCCCAATCCGAGAGACCTGGGTCGAGGAACCCAGGGTACGAGGCGACGCCCTCCGGGCAGGATAAGCCGGGTACCGAGGAGATCTCAGCGCCTGAGGTGGATCTCACGGTTCTGAATTACCATGAGCTCGAGTCGGTGGCGGGGTCGTGTGAAGCATGCCAACTGGCCCAAGGCAGAACACAAGTGGTTTTCTCTGATGGAAATCCTCAGGCCCGCCTCATGGTGGTCGGTGAAGCGCCGGGTGCCAACGAGGACCGGACCGGCGTGCCGTTCGTCGGCCAGGCAGGCAAATTTCTGGACCTGCTGCTCGCTGCTGTGGACCTCTCGCGGAAGGATTCCGTCTACATCTGTAACGTCCTCAAGTGCCGGCCGCCGGGAAATCGCGACCCGATGTCGGACGAAATCGAGCGTTGTTCACCCTTTTTGAAACGACAGATTGCTCTGGTTGCGCCAGAGGTTATTTTGGCTGTTGGTACCTTCGCTGCGCAGTTGCTGACCGGGGCCAACCGCCCACTCGGAAAACTCCGGGGCTCGGTGTACGCCTATGAGGGTGTGCCGTTGGTGGTCACGTATCACCCAGCTGCGCTGCTGAGAAACGCGGGTTGGACGCGTTCCACGTGGGACGATCTCCAACTCCTTCGACAGGTCATGGACGGAAGCTGATGGAAACTGCATCAATCCCCGCTGCACTGCCCGATTACGATCGTCAGCCGCCGTATTCGATGGAGGCCGAGATTTCGGTCATCGGCGGTATGCTCATCGACAGCGATGCCGTCCCGAAGGCGGTCGAGATCGTGGACGATTCCATGTTCTATCGGGAGGCCAACCGTCGCCTCTTCCGGGGCATGGTGCGTCTGTTCGAACGAGGGGACGTGGTCGACGTGATCACGCTCAATGAAGAGCTCAAGGTCACCTCCGAACTCGACTCCGCTGGAGGTGCGTCTTACCTGGCCGAACTTCTCGACGCGGTCCCAACAGCGGCCAACATCGAGTATCACGCCCGAATCGTCCGGGACAAGGCGTTGCTGCGAAGGCTCATCGACGCAGCCTCCGACATCATTCGGGACGTACACGATCAGGGTGAACGCACGGTCGAAGAGGTCATGGACCATGCAGAGCAGCGCGTTTTTCGTGTTGCCGAGAGCCATGACCGCCAGGGCTTCGTCTGGATCAAGGAGATCCTCTGGCCCACGTTCGAGCACATTGAGCGCCTTCAGGAATCCGCCGGTGGAGTCACCGGAGTCCCGACGGGTTTCAAAGACCTAGACACGATGACGACCGGCCTACAAAAGGGCGATTTGATCATCGTGGCCGGACGTCCCTCGATGGGGAAGACCTCGTGGGTACTCAACGTGGCTCAGAGCGCCGCCATCGAGCACAACACGACGGTGGCCATCTTTTCTTTGGAGATGTCCAAGGAGCAGTTGGTGCAGCGTTTTCTTTGCGCCGAGGGGCGGGTCGACGCGCAGAAGCTCCGCCGTGGGAAAATGAGTCCGGAGGAGTATCAACGACTCGCCGCGGCCGCCGGGCATTTGAACACGGCTCCTCTTTGGATCGACGATTCGCCCGGGAGCACGGTGCTCGAGATGAGGGCGAAAGCGCGCCGGCTCAAATCGGAGACCGACTTGGGCCTCCTGGTCATCGACTACATGCAGCTGATGTCAGGTGGTACTCGTACGGAAAGTCGTGTTCAGGAAGTGAGCGAGATCTCCAGGGGCCTCAAGGCGCTCGCAAGGGAGCTGGAAGTTCCCGTAGTTGCGCTCAGCCAGCTCAGCCGGGCGCCCGAGCAGCGTACGGACCGGCGTCCCCAACTCTCGGACCTCAGGGACAGCGGATCCATTGAGCAGGATGCCGATCTAGTCATGTTTTTGTACCGTCCCGAGTATTATTTTGGCCCCGTCGACAAAGATGGCAACTCTATCGACGGGAAGGCGGAGTTGCTCGTCAGCAAACAGAGGAACGGCCCGACGGGTATGGTCGAACTGTATTTCCACAAGGCCTACACGCGCTTCGATTCGGTGGCCAGCCAGCCGGCCGGAGATGGTGCGTCGGGGCCGGGCATGCCACACGGGCCGTGAGCCGGCAGGCGGTCGATCCATCGAATTTGAGGGGGAGTGGACCGACGGTTGGCGTAGTGGTGCCTGCCGCTGGGTCCGGGCAGCGCATGGGAGGGATGGTTAAGCCGTTTCTGGATTTGGCGGGCGAACCGGTTTTGTTGCGGGCGTTACGTCCGTTTCTCGGTCACCCCGGTGTTCGGGAAGTGGTCGTGTCTCTTCCGGGCGCGCAAGCCATGACCCCTCCGAGATGGTTGATCGAGGCCGACGAGAGGATCCGAGTGGTGGCAGGGGGCGAGACCCGGAGGGATTCGGTGTGGGAGGGGCTCAGGGCACTTTCGGACACGCTTGAGGTGGCGGTCGTGCACGACGGGGCACGCCCGCTCGTTTCGCCGGGGGTCGTATCCCAGTGCATCGAGTTGGCGCGAGGTGGGGTCGGGGCGGTTGCGGGTGTCGCCGCAGTGGACACGATGAAGGAGGTCGATGACGAGGGGAATGTGGTGGGCACGCCGTCTCGGGACGGTCTGTGGCACGCCCAGACCCCTCAGGCTTTTCCCCTCGATATGATCGTGGAGGCGTATCGGCGCGCTCTTGCGGAGGATTTCTTTCCGACGGATGACGCCGCTCTCGTGGAGCGAGATGGGGGAAGGGTAGTGATGGTGCAGTCTTCCATGGACAACTTGAAAATTACCCGGGCCGAGGATCTCGAAATGGGAAGTCTGATCCTGTCCCGACAGGAAGGCTGTTGAGAAAACCACGGCGGCCGCTCACGAGGAAATCGACGTCATGACGGCGCCGAGAGTTCTTGATGTGCGTGAGGGGGCGATTGAGCCAGACAGCTTCGACCTGGTACTGCATCATCTGAAGTTGGGCGGCTTGTTGGCATATCCCACGGAAACGGTGTATGGCTTCGGTGGGACGCCCACTCCAGGCGTCATCGAAAAGCTCAGGGCGCTCAAGGAGCGAGAACGAGAGAAGCCTCTGATGCTCCTCGTTCCGGACATGGAAGCCGTGTGTGACCTCACATGGACGCCCGAAGCGATCGAATTGGCGGAAGTGTTTTGGCCGGGCTCGGTCACGCTGGTGCTTTCCGACCCGGGGGTCAGGTATCCCGAGGGCGTGAGAGGATCGCAGGGCACAGTGGCCGTCCGCGTGAGTCCACACCCACTAGTCCAGAAGTTGGTCAGCGGCATCGGGGGCCCCATTATTTCCACCAGCGCGAATCCTACAGGTGCTCCCCCAGCCATGGATGCTCAGGGGGCCCTCGCCGCCGCTGTCGCCATGGGTGCAGGGGAGGAGTTGTGGGTTCTCGACGCGGGTGGTCTGGAGCCATCTTCACCTTCGACGATCATCGATTGCTCCGGCGCGGAGCCGGTAGTGCTGCGTCAGGGCACCATACCGTTGGAGCGTGTGCGCTGTGTGCTGCCAGGTGTCCAGCTCTCCAGCGCGGAGCCAGAGCGAGGCAGCGCACGAGTGGCGGCCGGGTCGACACGAATGCCGGTCGTGTCAAATGACTAAGGCCTTGGAAGAATCAGGGATGCACGGAGCCGACTTCAAACTCTTGTTCGTTTGTACCGGTAACACCTGTCGAAGTCCGATGGCCCAAATCATCGCCGCGCGTTCGGCTGGACAGCGAGGATGGGCCAAGGTGGACATTCGATCAGCAGGGGTCTCCGCATTCCGGGGTGGTAGTGCGAGTGAAGGGGCGCGTTTGGCGGCCGAGGGGCGCGGGCTCACGCTGGATGGGCACGAAAGCACGCCCTTGGACACCGAGTTGGTGGCATGGGCCGACCTCATCCTGACAATGGGACCCGACCACGTTGAGGTGGCGGAGGCTCTCGGGGGGAGGGACAAGGTGTGGATGTTGTCCGCCTACGCGGATATGGGAGGGCCCACTGAAGGCGCTGGCGTAACAGATCCGTTCGGTGGGGATCCACAAATCTACCGTGAGTGCTTCGAGGCGCTTGAGGGTCTGGTGCAGGACGCTTTTTTTCGGGTGGAGGCCGAGTTCATAAAACCCCGGCGCGAATCGCTCGGCCCGGGCGACGAATCGCCGGGTTCGTCCGCCGAATCCGTCAGTTCGAAAGAGGAGAACGCCACGTGAGCTTGATTACTGCCGGCACGAGACTGTTCGCGATTCTGGGGGACCCGGTCGAGCACTCTCTCTCGCCTGTAATTCAGAACGCCGCTTTCGCGGAGGCTGGGGTCGATGGGGTCTATGTAGCGATCCACTGTGATGCTGCCGGCATGGTCGGATTCATGTCAGGGCTCGGAAGGGCCGGCGGCGGGGGAAACGTCACCCTGCCTCACAAAGAAAAAGCGGCGACCGTCGTCGACAAGCCGTCCGAGGCGGTCCGCCGTACGGGGGCGTGCAACACCTTTTGGGGCCAGGACGGGCAAATCCATGGGGACAACACCGATGTCGAAGGCTTCGGGCGGGCTCTGCTGCATTTTCTCGCGGGCCCGCCCGAGGGGTTTCGCGTTCTCCTGCTCGGTGCTGGAGGAGCGGCGCGTGCGGCGCTCATGGGCTTGATCGATGGCGAGGCGGCGGACGTCTTGATTCTCAATCGCACGGTGGAAAGGGCGCGGGCGGTGGCGCGCCGAATTGGAGGAGATCGGGTGCGTGTGGCCGAGAGTCCGTTCGATGCGGACGACGGCTCCTTCGATCTGGTCGTGAACACGACCCGACTCGGCCTCTCTGCGGAAGACGAGCTCCCTTTCGATCTCGAGCGTGTGTCACGGGCGGGCGCAGTAATGGACCTGGTTTATGGTCCCGACTCCACACCGTTCGTCGCGGCGGCCCGACGGCTGGGCATTCCAGCTGTGGACGGTGGAGAGATGCTGGTGCACCAGGGTGCCGTGGCGTTCGAACGCTGGTGGGGTGAGACGGCCTCGATCCACGCGATGAAATCTGCCTTACAAGGCGCTCGCTCGCTCGACGCCGGGGCGTGAGAGGCCGCGCGCTCGCCGCCGAATTCCTGGACTTCTTTCTTCCAGCCGTTTGTCTCGGCTGCGGAGATCATATGGCGTTGGAGTATCCCGGGGAGCTCGTCTGCAGTCCGTGTCGAACACGGCTTCGCGCCCCTCCTTGGCCGCGCTGTTTACGCTGCGGGTTTCCGCTTGGGTCAGGCGCTCCCGCGGGTCAGTCGTGTTATGAGTGCGGAGGATGGAGCCCAGAGCTCTCAGCCGCGTGTTTCGCAGTTGTCTTACGGCCCCCGGCGACCGCCTTGGTGCATGGTCTGAAGTACGACGGATGGAGCGGTCTGGCGAGTCTCATGGGTGAGCGAATGGCCCGGTCCGCCATCCCCCGGGAGTTGGGGTCCGGCGCCTATATAATTGTACCCATGCCGACGACGCGCCGGCGGGCCCGGGCCCGCGGATACAACCAGGCGCGGCTGCTCGCGGAAGCCGTGGCGGGGTGTGTCCACATGCCCCTGATCGATGCGTTGGAACGGCGCCAAAGGGGGTCGACTCAGGTCGGGTTGCACCCGGCAGAGCGTAGGGCTAACGTCAAGCACGCATTTACGGTTCGGGCCGATGCGCGAGCGAAACTCACGGGTGCCCGAGTTCTACTGGTCGACGATGTGCTGACAACCGGATCCACCGCGATGGAGGCGGCTCGACCACTTATTCAAGCAGGGGCGAAACAGGTCTTCCTCAGTACTTTTGCCCGTGCCCTACCGTATGCGG
Source organism: Longimicrobiales bacterium (assembly GCA_029941275.1). Taxonomy (GTDB): domain Bacteria; phylum Gemmatimonadota; class Gemmatimonadetes; order Longimicrobiales; family Gaopeijiaceae; genus UBA822. The sequence continues at coordinate 6,572 of JAPYQK010000087.1, forward strand.
ATCAGGAAGGCTATTGAAGAAGTACAGCGGATCGCGCACATGGTGCTTGTGCGCGTTCAGACAAGGAACGACGACGAGGCGTAGCAGCGCTACGGCGAGAAGGAGAGACGTAGGATCAACCGCACAACCGCCATGTGCCCACCACCATGTGGGGCCATGACATCCCCAATGCGACCCACTGTACTTCTTCAATAGCCTTCTAACCCATCAATCGAAATTGAGATAGAGGAGGCGAGTGGATGCCAATCCGTGTTGCCATCAACGGATTCGGCCGTATCGGCCGTAACGTCTTTCGGGCGGTACATGCCGATGAGTCAGATATCGAGATCGTCGCACTCAACGACCTCACCGACAACGATATGCTCGGCCATTTGCTGAGGTACGACTCGGTGCACGGGGCGTTTGCGGGCGAGGTGACGGTAAGCGACGGCGGCTTGGATGTGGACGGCCGTTCTGTCCAAGTTTTCTCTGAGAGAGATCCCGCCAATCTGCCCTGGGCCGATCTGGGCGTCGATATCGTCGTGGAATCGACGGGCTTCTTCAGGGATAGAGACCAGGCGGCCAAGCACCTCCAGGCGGGAGCAAAGAAGGTCATCATCAGTGCCCCTGGGAAGAACGAAGACATCACGATCGTCCTGGGCGTCAACCACACCAAGTACGATCCCGCCGAACATCACGTCATTTCCAACGCGAGCTGCACGACCAACTGCCTCGCCCCGGTCGTGAAAGTCCTGATGGACGAGTTCGGTTTTCGTCGGGGATTGATGAATACGGTCCACGCCTACACGAACGACCAGGCGCTTTTGGATGTGCCTCATTCGGACAAGCGGCGTGCCCGTGCAGCGGCTCTGTCGATGATTCCGACGACCACGGGCGCCGCGAAAGCCACCGCCCTGGTGATCCCCGAGGTAGAGGGCAAACTGGACGGGATGGCCTTACGTGTCCCAACGCCGGACGTTTCGGTGGTGGATCTCGTTGCGGAACTCGAGACCGAGACGACCGAGGAAGCGGTGAACGAAGCGTTCCGCCAGGCCGCGTCGGGGTCGTTGAGTGGCATCCTCGACCTCTGCGACGAACCCCTCGTGTCGATCGACTTTACCGGGAATCCGCACAGTTCGATCGTGGATGGTCTGAGCACAAAGATCATCGCCGGAGGGCTGGTGAAGGTCATTTCGTGGTATGACAACGAGTGGGGCTACTCACAGCGGGTGGTGGACTTGGCGGGTTATATCGGGGAGCGGCTATAGTAATCGAATCGAGGGCTCTTTTTTCGATTGTGGCGGGCAGAGACCTTTTATAGTTTCCGGGCCGCCGACCGTCGGCAGAAGCAAGAAAACGTCCACCTGACCCTCTCCAGGCCCCCACACCTTCCGGATGGCCAAGAAGACCCTCGAAGACTGTCCGCCTGAGACGCTCTCCAACGAAATCGTAGTCGTTCGGGTGGATTACAACTTGCCCCTCGACGCGGATGGCGAAGTCGTTGACCATACGCGTCTCGTGCGGACGCTACCTACGATCCGGTATCTGGTGGATGCGGGAGCCAAAGCGGTTCTGCTGTCTCATTTGGGTCGACCCGGGGGTCGACCGGATCCCGCGCTCTCGCTCCGTCCCGTCGCCGGAAGGCTCGAGAAGATTCTCGGATCTCCGGTCGGGTTTTGCCCCGAGACGACGGGCCCTGTGGCCAGGGAAGCGGTCCAAGCGATGAAGGGCGGAGAGGTCCTCCTCCTGGAAAACACCCGCTTCTGTCCCAAGGACGCCCAAAATGACCCGGGATGGGCGGAGGAGATCGCGTACGGGACGCAGCTCTTCGTCAACGACGCTTTTGGAGCCGCACACCGCGCCCATGCTTCCACCCAGGGGATCGCGGATGCCGTACGGCGGGGTGGGGGAGAGGCCGTGGCCGGTTTCCTTTTGGAGAAGGAGCTCCGATTCCTCTGCGATGCGATGGTCGACCCAGAACGTCCCTTCGTCGCGGTCATCGGCGGGGCCAAGATTTCGAGCAAGATCGACGTGATCGAGGCGTTGCTGCCCGCCGTGGACGGACTGCTGATCGGAGGGGCTATGGCCAACACCTTTTTTAGAGCTTTGGGTTGGGCGTTCGGCGACTCACTCGTGGAGGAGGACTGTGCCGACACGGCACTCTCCGTGATGGAATGGGCCGGCGAAAAGCTCCTACTGCCGGTGGACGTAGTCACCACGCCGAGTATCACGCCGGATGCCGAGACCCGTGTATTTGCCAGCGACCAAGTAGAGGAGGGCGAACAGATCGCGGATATCGGGCCGCGAACGGTGAAGTCGTTCGCCGAAGTTTTGGGTACGGCGCGAACCGTGATATGGAGCGGACCCATGGGCGTTTTTGAACTGGCACCGTTCCAGTCTGGCACGTATGGGGTTGCGCGCGCGGCCGCCGCCGCCGCAGATGCGGGTGCCACGGTCATCGTGGGCGGGGGGGATTCGGTCGCTGCAGTGGCGGCCGCCGGAGTGGTCGAACATATCACTCACATTTCGACTGGAGGCAGCGCCTCGCTGGAACTCCTCTCTGGCAAGAAGTTGCCTGGGGTCGAGGCCCTGTCAGACCGCTAGTTTCGGTTCGTAGGCAGCTAGTTTCGATTCGTTGAGTTGCACTTAGTGTCGAGTCCTATCCGGCGCGCAAAATGTGCGTGCACGTCATCGACCGTGTACGTCAGGAGGGCATGACGTGAGATCCAAAGTGATCGCCGGTAACTGGAAGATGCATCACGGTCCGGCTGCTACTCGCAAGTTCTTCAACGAGTTTGCTCCTCGCTTTCCCGGTGTCGAGCCGACGATCCTGATTTTTCCTCCCACGATCTCGCTCCTCGCCGCCGCAGAATCGAGGGGAGGCCGTCCAGAGATCAGCCTGGGAATACAGAACATCCACTGGGAGACGGGTGGAGCGTTTACCGGAGAACACTCGGCCGGGATGGCCCTTTCGGCCGGAGCCTGCTTCGCCCTGGTCGGACACTCGGAGCGTCGGCACGTGTTCGGCGAGACCGACGAAGAGGTCGGCCGTAAAGTGGGGGCCGCCGTGGTCGAAGGTCTGTCCCCCGTTGTGTGCGTCGGCGAAACCCTGGACGAGCGTCGAGCCGGGCGGGTCGAAGAAATCATCGTGCGCCAACTGGATGCGGCTCTGCTCGGTGTTCCCGAAGATGCGGTCAAGTCGATTCTTGTGGCGTACGAACCCGTCTGGGCGATCGGGACCGGAGAGACCGCCACGGTGCAGGATGTTGAAGGCGCTCATGGCATTTTACGCCGCCGCTTGGCGGGGGTCCGCGGTGAGGGATTCGCGAGTGAGGTGGCTATCCTATACGGGGGAAGCGTAAAACCCGAGAACGCAGCGGAGCTTCTGAAGGTAACCGACGTGGACGGAGTCCTTGTGGGTGGGGCCAGCCTCGATCCTGAGAGTTTCGCGAGAATCGCGGAAGCCGCGTGATTGCAAGGGTTTGTTGGTTGACACCCCAAGGGCACAGGGCGACGTTTAGCGACCATTTTGAACCCTGAGCGATGGGCAAAACATGTACGGTTTCTTGTTGGCAGTCCTGATTCTCGACGGCATTTTTCTAGGTGTCTCGGTCCTTCTGCAATCGGGGAAAGGCGGGGGGCTGGCTGCGATGGGCGGTGGCGCCGCCGCCACGGACGGAATTCTGGGCGGACGCCAAGCAACGACCATGCTCACGAGGGCAACCTGGACCACCGGATCTGTCTTCATGGTGCTAGCGCTGGTCCTCTCGATCATGTCGTCACGTGCCGAACTGCCTCAGTCGATTCTGCGTCAGGATCTGGTGCCCACCGCACCGGCCGCCCAGCCGATTCTGCCCACGCTCGACCAGTCAGGAGCTGCGGGTGATGGAGCTGCGGAGCCGGCCGAGCCCCCCGCAGACGGCGACGGGCTGGACTGACCAGGCCGTTTCCGGCGCAACGCGACTCGGCACGTTGTCCATAACGTGCTCGGGTCGGCTCGATTTCACGATGGAGAGCTGACGTGGCCCGTATCGAAGTTCCCATGCCCCAGATGGGTGAGTCGATCGCCGAGGGCACCGTGTCGAAGTGGCTAAAACAGGTCGGCGACGCCGTCGAGAGAGACGAACCGATCCTGGAAATCTCGACTGACAAGGTGGACGCCGAGATTCCCTCACCCGAATCGGGCACTCTGGTGGAGGTCCGAATCCAGGAGGGAGAGACTGTCGAGGTCGGTACGGTTGTCGCGTATGTCGATACCGACCCCAGTGCGGCCGTCACACCGGCCCCGGGGAACGAGAGTGATTCCCAGGCCGGCACCGATGAATCGCCTGACACCTCCGGCACCTCCGACGGCCCCGGGCTGCAAGAGGGGGTGGCCGCCA
>JAPYQK010000088.1 GCA_029941275.1 Longimicrobiales bacterium
TCTGACGCGCGAGATCACCACCCAAGAGGAGTTGCTCAACCCCAACGTGATCAAGATCGTCCGAGATGCAGAGGGGAAGGCGCTCTTCTTCTCCAGGAAACCGATCCCGACGGGAGCCCTCGTCGCACCTGGCGTCAGAGCCTGGAAACAGGTCTGCATCATTCCGTTCCGCCGAGAGTCCGTCCTCCGCTTCGCGTCTCTGGAGCCGACCCATGGTGAGATCGCCGAGTCAGTGGATATGTTGCGCTTCCTCGAACACGGCACGCCCGTCCACCTCGTCGAGTGCCAAGAGGACTCATTGGCCGTGGACGTTCAGGAAGACATCGCTCCGGTGGAATCAGCTCTCAAATCCGACCCACTTGTTTCGCGTTACGACAACTGATGGAGTAAACCGTTGCCCAAGCAATGGAAAGTGCTCGTCTCGGCTCCCTACATGCTCACGTGCATCGACCGCTTTCTGCCGTGGTTCGCCGATCACGACATCGAGCCGGTGATCCCATCGGTTGAAGAGCGGCTCGAAGAGGCGGATCTCTTCGGACTGGTCGGGGACATCGACGGAGCGGTCTGCGGCGACGATCGCTACACCGCAACCGTACTCGATCGGGCACCCAACCTCAAAGTGATCTCGAAATGGGGAACCGGAATCGATTCCATCGACTCCGAAGCCGCCGAGCGTCTCGCCATCATCGTCAGCCGAACACCGGGGGCCTTTACCGAGCCCGTAGCCGACTCGGTGCTAGGCTACCTGCTGTCGTTCGCGCGGTGCATTCCCTGGTCGACGCAGGACCTTCGAGACGGCAGGTGGTTCAAGCGTCCGGGCCGAGCGCTCAATGAATGTGTCCTCGGCGTAGTGGGTGTCGGTGACATCGGGACCGCCGTGTCGGAGCGCGCCAGGGCCTTCGGCATGACGGTACTCGGCGCCGACATCAAGGCGCTGGACACTGCCTGGTCTGCCCGGGTCGGCGTCGAAGAGGTAACGCTGAATGAGCTTCTCGGGCGCGCCGACTTTGTCTCACTCAACTGCGACCTGAACCCAACCTCGTATCACCTGATGGGCAAAGAGCAGTTCGCCTCGATGAAGCCAACTGCGGTAGTTATCAACACGGCTCGCGGACCACTCGTCGAGGAAGACGCGCTCATAGACGCCTTGGAGTCGGGCGAGATCGGAGGCGCAGGGTTGGACGTATTCGAGGATGAGCCGCTGAGCCCTGAGAGTCCACTCTGCAGGATGGAGAACGTCCTACTCTCCGCACATAGTGCGAACAGCAGTCCCACGGCGTGGGAGAGGGTACACGAGAATACGCTGAAGAACCTTTACGCAGGCCTCACGGAGCCCCGGCGACGAGATGCCTGAAACCTCGATCGTCATCCGCACCTTCAACGAAGTCCTGTTCCTGGCCGATCTCCTCGAGGGAATTCGAAGTCAGACGTATCAGGACTACGAGATCATCGTCGTCGATTCGGGTTCATTTGACGGCACCGTAGAAATCGCGGGTCGCTTCGGCGTAGAGTTGGTGGAGATCGCCGGTCGGGACTTCACCTTCGGATTCTCGCTCAACCGAGGCATCGTTGCATCCGAAGGGCGCTTCCTGGTTCTCGTTTCCGCGCACACGACACCGGTCGATCGGGAGTGGCTCGGGACACTCGTGGAGCCTCTACGCGACCCGGAAGTCGCGATGACCTATGGACGCCAGATGGGCGAGGCCCGCTCCAAGTTCTCGGAGCGCCAGGACTTGCGCCGAACGTTCGGCGCAGAGCGGCAGGTCATTCAACCCCCTAACTTCTTCGCCAACAACGCGAACTCCGCGGTGCGCAGAGATCTCTGGGAGAAGCAGCCGTTCGACGAGGGACTCCCCGGGCTGGAGGATGCGGCCTGGGCGAAGTACTGGATGGACCGGGGTTATCAAGTGGTCTACGAACCTCGGGCGGGGATTCATCATACCCACACCGAGACGTGGCCACAGGTTGAACACCGCTATTTTCGCGAGGCGATCGCCGCCCACGCCATTGGGGTTCGTGGCCCCAGCCACGTCTCAGGCGAGATCGCCCGCGAGACCTGGCGCTTCGTCACAGACGTGGGGCTCGCGCTCTTTAAGGAACGCGACCCGAGGCTGCTTCTGGAAATCGCAAGGTTCCGGTGGGCGAAAGGGCGGGGGGCCGCGAGGGGGCTTCTCGATCACTCGGAAGCCCAAATCGTTGCGGACCACCAAGGATTCTTCTTCAAGGACGACGTCACCGCGGTGGTCGTGACCGGCCCTGGGCACGCGTCCCACAAGATGGTAACACTTCCCGAGATGAAGCCGGGCGACGTCGTCGTACGCGTGGAGTACGTGGGCGTCTGCGGAACCGACCTTGAGCTATTCCGGGGAACCCTCGGCTACTTCGAGACGGGTGACTCTACATACCCTATCACGCCCGGTCACGAGGTTTCGGGCACCGTGGTCCGGACCGGGCCTAATGCCCGTACAACGGTGCAGATAGGGGACCGTATCGTCATCGAGTGTATCCAAGGGTGCGGCGCCTGCGAAATGTGCGATTCGGGTGAGCCCATCCGCTGTGGTGACCGTAAGGAACTTGGCGTGATGGGGCTGAACGGGGGATATGCGAAGCACATCGTGGTGGCGGGCGCCCATGTGCATCGGATTCCAGACGGCCTGGATCTGCAGCGGGCGGCCCTATGCGAGCCCCTGGCTGTCGCAGTGAAGGGGCGCAGACGCCTCATATCTGCGCTGGGACCCGGCCGGCACCACATCGGGGTGCTCGGCGCGGGGTCATTGGGTCAACTCCTGGCGCTGGTGCTTGCAAGAGAGGGCCATCGGGTCTCCCTCGTCGATCAGCGGAAGAGTCGGCTCGAGGCTGCGACGCGCGCGCTTCCGGAGAGCGAGGTGTCGACGGATCTCGCTTCTCTGTGGAAGTGCGATGCCATCGCAGAGGTCACGGGACACTCAGGGGTATTGGAGGCCCTCCTCGGCGGCGTGGGTGTGGGACGGACCGTGCTACTTCTGGGATTTCCGTACGGCAAGCTGGACTTGAATCCGGAGCGGCTGGTCGCCCAGGACCTTTCCCTGCTCGGCTCGGTAGGGAGCGGCCCGGCGGACTTTCAAGCCGCCCTGGAGATCCTGCCGAGCCTATCGCTCGACGAGTTCCTGAAGTCGACCTTCCCTCTAGAGGCCTACGAGGAGGCCTGGACAACTCATGAGAGGGGAAAAGTCCTAAAGGTGATGCTCGATGTCTCGGGAGAATCAGAGGTCTGATGATTCGGCCGCCCCAAGCAAGCTGTCATAGCCCGTGACCGGCTGAAGACTCGGCCTCGGTTTGCTACACTCAACCGTCGTCGGCGAGACGCCCATCCAGCCACTCGACGGTCTGCCGGATCCCTTCCTCGAGAGAGAACGGAGGCGCCCCGAGGCGCCGGATCGTGTCCTCCGTGGGTGTCACGTAGTCCGTCGTCATGCTCTTGAAGCGCTGCCAGGTCAGCGGTACCGGCACACCCACACGCCCAAACACGTCCAGGACCCCAGCAAGTGAGGCAAGGGCCCAGCGCGGGATCCGTCGGGATCGGCGGCCCCTCAGTGCCCGGTTGAATCCATCGGACCACATCCCTAGGGGTATCGGAGGATCACCGACGTAGAACACACCCTCATGAACGACCTCCGCAGGGAGCGTGAGCAACTGTTGGAGTTGCCAGCAAACGTTTCCCACGTAGCCGTAGGTCCGTATCGGATCGGTGCCGCCAGGATGCAGGTACCGGCCACTGCGTGCCACAGCCCAGAACTCCCGCTCGTATCGGAGGTGCCAGGGGCCCCAGATGTTGACCGGTCGCGCCAAGCACCATACAGGGGCCGGTCGGGAGGCTCGCACTATAAGCTCACCTACGACCTTGCTCATGCCGTACACTGTGTGTGGAGCATATTCATAAGGGTCGGTGACGGGAATGTCCGGCCCGATCACGAACTGGGTCGAGATCATGACGAAACGCTCGACACCCCCGGACTGGCGGATAGCATCGACAACGTTGAGGGTCCCGGTCGAGTTCAGGCGGTAGTCTGGCTCCACCACGGTCTGCTCGTCACAATCCGTGCGTGCGGCCATGTGGATAACCGCATGGGGCTCGAAGCTCCTGAAGGCATCACGCAGACCATCGCGATCCATGATGTCACCTTGACGCCAGGCGCCCTGCTGCGCCGCATCGAGCGGGGGCTCCGGATCGAAGTTCATGACCTCCCACTCAGCCGCATCGATCGACGAGAGGAAATTTGTGCCGATGAAGCCGGACGCCCCGGTAATAAACAGCCTACGGCGCTTCACTGGCCATCCCGGATCTCGATGCCGAGAACCTAATACGCCCCACGCCGACGGAAGACCGCGGGGAGCGTCAGCGCGAGGATCTTGAGATCCAGCCAGGAACTCCATGCATCGATGTACTCGCGGTCGAGGGCCACGACCTCTTCGAAGTCGCTGATATTGCTGCGGCCGCGGACCTGCCAGAGTCCGGTGATTCCAGGGCGAGCGGCCAAGCGAAGGAAGTGATGCTCCTGGTACTTGTCCAGGTCCTGGGGAAAGAACGGGCGCGGACCGACAAGGGACATTTCTCCTCGGAACACGTTGACGACCTGAGGGAGCTCGTCGAGGCTCCAACGGCGCAGAAATGCCCCAACGCGGGTAACTCGCGGGTCATTGGGAATCTTGAACAAGCGTGAATCACCCGTGTGGTTCAGGTGCGCCAGGCCCGCCTTCTCACCATCGGCGCCAAGCCTCATGGTACGGAACTTCAAGATCATGAACCGCTTCCCTCCGCGACCAACTCGCTCCTGCCGGAAGAAGACAGGACCTTTCGAGGTGGTCTTGACTGCAATCGCCAACAGCGCCAACAGCGGAAAAATAACGATCAGTCCGAGGCCGGAGCACACGACGTCCGTCACTCGCTTGAAGGCGAGTTGGTGCGCCTGGAGACCCGGTTGGGTGAGCGACGTCAGATGCACCCCACAGCACGTCCGAGGCAACGGTACGACGCCCGCCACATGCCAGGCCCTCGACAGGGAGAGCAACTCACAGCCGGCCTTGTGTGCCACCTCAATGACCTGTTTGAACAGTTCGTCCGTCACCGACCCGGCAACGCACACCGCATCGGCCCGTGTTGCCAGAATGACCCGGGCCAGCTCGGCCCCGATCGCATCTCCGTTTACCCTTGGACCATCGATCGAAAGCTTGTGCACAAGCCGATAGCCCGAGGACTGAGAGAACATCGGACTCCCGGTTGCCTGCACGATCGAAGCGTGATCACCCACCAGCACAGCCAAAGGCTCAACCCCGAACCGCTTCCGGGCGAGCCCGATGACGAGGGCTGACGTCCCCCGTAGGAGGGCGAGCGCGAGGCTGACCGACACGATTGTGGCGCCGAACTGAACGGCTACCGCTCCGACATCTCGGGTCCAGAACGGCTCCCAAAGAGCCAGAGAGGTTGCGAGTGTCACCGCCGTGAGCCAGCGCCAGGGCGACCGCCACCCACCACTACGTCGGTAGGCTCCAACTATGATCAAAGACACGAAGAAGGCTACGGCAAACTGGGGCCCGCCAAGGTATCCTGCCGGAAAGATGTCCATCACTCCGGTCATGGGACCCTGAGTACGGAGAAAGTGAAGAGCTGCGCGGGCGATAAGAAAGGCCAGGCTATCAAGAGCGATCAAGACAGCGAAGCGGAGCGCATCGCGTGCACCGTGCCGGCTGAGTCGCTCCGGGGCCTCATCCTGTACTGCCCGTCGAAGGCCGTGGGGAGCATCGGCCCAGACATCAGTTGCTTGATCGACGGAGGGCGAAGCCTGCCGAGCGGAATCCTGCGCCGAAGACCTCGTCACAGGGGGCTTTCCTGCCAGTCCTGGCGTGTGAACCCAAGAGCGCCATGGAACCGTATCATACCTGTGCTCCGTCGAGCGGCATTCGTCCTCCACCCTGCGCCAAACATACGGCTCTCTGGAGGCCACACAATGAAGTGCCGGCCCGAGGAGGCGCTATTTACATGTTTTTCCACGACACCAATGTACACCTTTTTTTTCAAGGGCCCAGAAGACGGTGAGACCCTCCACGGCCAAGCCGGCCACATCCCTGGCGACCGCCTGAAGCTGAAGAGTCGCCCTAGGTGCGAGATAAGAGGGGAACTCGGTCGTGATTTCGATCGTCGCGACGGTCTCTTCCGGTAGTATCGGGTCACTGCAAGCCGCAACGAGGAGTACGCCCAGAAGCGGGAGTCGTACCACTCCCTGGCGGGGGGGGAGTGCGTATGGTCATTCGATCCTCCAGTGAATCCGTCTCATTGTCCAGGGAACCCTATCCTCGTTACCAGCAAGCGACACGGCAGGTTCCGGAGGAAGGATGAGGCCGGATCGGCTTGAGAGAGCCACCCCCGTCCGCTAAAGTACGCGACGCTTGATGGAGAAAGGGAGCATATGTCCCAATCGGAGTTCAGAATGATGCCATCCCGCAGGATACCGCTCACAACACGCCCAATGCTTCTTGGCGTCGTTCTGCTGGGGCACGCACTTTGGGCAGCACCCCATGCGTCGGCCCAAGACGCCAGCCGTATGGGATCGCGCATCCTCTCGTTGGACTCGTGGACGTACGAGGCGATCGAGCACCTTCGGAGCAGAGGGTACCTGGAGGACCTGAATCCCTTGGCTCAGCCATACCGCAGGATCGATGTGGCCGCCGAGTTGATGGGCGTCGACGCGGACACGCTCCAAGAGCCTGTGGCCGATTGGGTCCGCATGCTCATGCGCGAACTGGCCCCCGAATTCCGGCGCCTCTCGGGGGATGAGTCGGAGGAGCAGCGCGTGGGGTTGCAGTTCCTCCTTGGGGCTACCGCAGCGGACAGCCGCCGCCGCAATCCTCTCATGACGTACCGCACCGTCGCAAACGAGGGGCTGAAGGATCGCGCTTGGTGGTCCTGGGCGGGTGGGCTCTGGCTGGAGACCCATAATGTCGCTGCCGAGACGAGGCTCTTCAAAGACGGCTGGTTCAGGGAGGCACATGGTGATCCGGATGGACGGAACCCGGGCGGATTCAAGTTCCTCGGGCGATCAGATAACGCCTACCTGACGCTCGCTTTTCCGTGGGGCAACATCTGGCTCGGCCGATTCAAACGGAATTGGGGGCCGGTCGGCCAGACGGGACTGATGATCGGGGACAACGCGACCCCGTATCCCCAGCTCGGCCTCGACCTGGGCCGGGGGAGCCTGTCGTTTCGCTTCTCAGCGGGAGAATTGGAGTCGGTGGGCGGGCGCCAGCGCTACATCGTGAGCAACCGGCTCGACTACCGTACCGGCGACTTCTGGGTGTCCATCGGGGAGTCGGCTCTTTATTCAGGAGAAGCGGCGGTGCTTCGCCTGTTCAACCCGTTGGAATTTATTTTTGTTGACCACAGCGCGACATATGACCGAGGTGCGATCTCCGGCAACATGATGTTCAACGGGATGTTCTGGGCACGGGTGGGCCAGAGTACTCTGTACGGCGAGTTCGCCCTCGACGACTTCGACCTCAACCCACGCACGGGTACTGAAGACCGTGCTATCGAGGCCACCTCCTACCAGCTGAGCCTAGGCGGACGTTACCAGGGTGTTGCCGATCGTCTCGAACTAGGCTTCGACTACCGCAGAGTCTCGGCGTGGTCGTACCGATCTGGCGTGCTCACCGAGATCTGGACGCACCTCGATCGTGGTCTCGGGGACCCCTGGTCCGACTTCGACCGCCTGACCTTACGAACCGATTTCTATCCCTCCGTCGCGGGCCTACGCGTTTCACCCGTGCTTCAGTTCCAGCGCAAGGGTGAGGGTGACTACCGCATTCCATTCCCAGAGGGCGGACCACTGGGGCTCCCCGGAATCTTCCACGGAGTCTTGGAGACCACCAAGCGTGTGGCGCTTCAGGGGCGATATCAGCCCCGGAGCGAGGCCTTCGTAGAGTGGGACCTGGGCCGAAGCTTCGTCTCGAATGCAGGCCACGTGGATGGCTCAAGCGAGGGACGCTTCACATTCCTCATGCGCCTTGGGCTCACGGTCGAATTTCCTCGGGGGGAGTCCTGAGCACCTAGGCGGTGTTGCTCACCACCCCCGCCCCACCCAACACCCCCATCAACTGCTCCACAGCCCGCTCAACCGAATCCGTATCGCTATGGAGATGCACCTCGGCTTCGACCGGCGCCTCATAAGGTGAAGAAATTCCCGTCATCTGGCTGATCTCACCCTTACGCGCCCTTGCGTACAATCCCTTGGGGTCGCGCTCCTCGACCACATTGAGCGGCGCGTCGACGAACACCTCGAAGAATCGCCCATCGGGAACCAACGCCCGGGCTTTGTCGCGGTCCTGCTGGTAGGGTGACACGAAAGTGCACAGCACGATCGCGCCTTGACGGAAAAACAGATTCGCCGCCTCGCCCACCCTCCGGATATTTTCCTCGCGATCCTGGGGCTCGAATCCCAGGTCTCCATTGAGCCCGTGGCGCACCTGATCCCCGTCGAGCAGCATCGTCTGGCAGCCAGCGTCGAACAAACGCCGTTCTAGAGCCCGCGCGATCGTGGTCTTCCCTGCCCCAGGAAGCCCGGTGAACCATAGAACCGCTGCCTTGTGCCCGTTACGCACCTCACGTTCCTCGAGAGGGACGTTCCATGACTCCCAGACCACATTTGGCGAGACGGAACGCCCTTCCTCCGCCTCCATCACCGGACGTTCCAGATCCTCGACCCGGCGCACAGGTCCACGGATCATACCCGCCGCCACCGTCGCATTGGAGAACGGATCGATCAGAACGAACGAGCCGGTCTCATGATTCCGTTCGTAACGGTCGAAGAAGATGGGATGGGCCGTCGTAATCTGCACCCGCCCGATGTCGTTTAGCTCGAAGCCCTCACACTCTTCGCGGTGTAACGTGTCGACGTCGATTCGGTAGACCAGCTGTGATATGGACGCCTGCACCGAGCGGGTAGTGTGCCTCAGCCAATATTGCGTGTCAGCCCTCATCGGCTCCTCGCTGAGCCAGCAGATGATCGCGTCGAGCTCCTTGCCGACCGTCGGCAGGTTCATTCGCCGTACGATCATGTCGCCGCGGCTGATGTCGACCTCGTCCTCCGTGGTGATCACGATCGAGTCTGGTGCGGACGCCCTCTCCACGGTCCCCCCATAGACGTCGATCGACTCCACCCGTGTGCTCGTTCCCGACGGAAGCACCACGATTTCCTCGCCCCGCTCAATGGAGCCGGACGCCACACGCCCCGCGAAACCGCGAAAGTCCTGGTCGGGTCGAATCACGTACTGAACCGGGAACCGAAAGTCGACGAGATTCCTCGAGGCGCCGATAATCACGTGCTCGAGGTGATGCAGCAGGGTACTGCCGTCGTACCAGCCCATGTTCTCGCTCGGCTCAACGACGTTGTCCCCTTTGAGCGCGGAGATGGGAATGAACGTGAGATCGTCGACGCCGAGCTTCTGGGAAAACTCGGTGTACTCCCCGGCGATGTCGTCGAAGACGGCCTCGGACCAATCCACGAGATCCATCTTGTTGACGGCGACTAGGATGTGCGGAATGTCCAGCAATGAGGCGATGAAGCCGTGCCTCTTCGACTGGGTGAGCACACCGTTGCGGGCGTCGATCAAAACGATCGCCAACTCAGCCGTGGAGGCGCCGGTGACCATGTTGCGGGTGTACTGAATGTGTCCCGGTGTGTCTCCGATGATGAACTTGCGCCGGGGCGTGGCGAAGTACCGGTAGGCCACGTCGATGGTGATACTCTGCTCACGCTCTGCACGAAGCCCGTCGGTGAGCAGCGCCAGGTCGACGGTGCTGTCACCGCGCCGCCGGCTCGCCTCTTCGATGGCCTCCATCTGATCTTCGAAAATCGACTTCGTATCGTAGAGAAGCCGCCCGATCAGGGTGCTCTTGCCGTCATCCACGCTGCCCGCGGTCGTGAGCCGCAGCAGGTCCATGTTGTACGCATGGGATGTGGGGGTGGAATCATCCGACATCAGAAGTACCCCTGCTTCTTACGGTCTTCCATGGCGGCTGCGGAGCGCTTGTCGTCGTGCCGCCCACCCCGTTCGGTAGTCCGAGCCGCCGCGACCTCCAAGATGATGTCCTCGATGGTAGAGGCGTCCGAAATCGTTGCGCCGGTGCACGTGGTGTCGCCAATCGTGCGGAACCGCACTTGCCGAGCCTCGTAAGCCTCACCCGGAAGAAGTGTGTTGAATTCTGTGTTGGCGAGTAACGTGCCGTTCCGGTTCACGACTTCGCGTTGGTGGGAAAAGTACAGGGGAGGAATCGCGATATCCTCTTGTTCGATGTACTGCCAAACGTCCATCTCCGTCCAATTGGAGAGCGGAAATACCCTGAAGTTCTCGCCCCCGTTCTTGCGGCCGTTGAAGATATTCCAGAGCTCCGGTCGCTGGTTCTTCGGATCCCACTGTCCGAATTCATCGCGGTGGCTGAAGAATCGTTCCTTGGCTCTTGCCTTCTCCTCATCACGACGGCCTCCGCCGAGCGCCGCGTCGATCTTCAACGCTTTGATCCCGTCTAGGAGCGTGACAATTTGAAGGAAGTTACGGCTCGGATTCGGACCGTCCTCCTCTTTGGCGCGCCCGGAATCGATGGAGTCCTGTACACTCCGGACGATCAAATCGCAGCCGAGCCGTCCCACGAGCTGATCGCGAAACTCGATGGTCTCGTCGAAGTTGTGGCCCGTGTCGATGTGGAGGAGCGGAAAAGGGAATTTGCCGGGGAAAAACGCCTTGACGGCCAAGTGCACCATCAGGATAGAATCCTTGCCCCCTGAGAACAGGAGAGCTGGGCGCTCGAACTGTGCCGCGACCTCACGCACAATGAAGATCGCCTCGGACTCCAGTTGCGCGAGGTGGCTACGTTTGTGGACAGTCATGAGAAG
>JAPYQK010000089.1 GCA_029941275.1 Longimicrobiales bacterium
GATCCGCCTCCGTCTGGTTGAAATCATTCTGCACGTCCCGCGGATCGACCTCGGCTAGGAGGGCGCCCGGCTCCACGACGTCACCGACGTCGACATACAGCCTGAGGATCTCCCCTGACGCCTTGGACGTGACCTCCACTGTGCGGATCGGCTCCACACTACCGGTGGCCTCGGCCGTGATCATCAAATCGCCCCGTACGACCGAGGCGGTCTGGAGCGTGGGCGCTTCCTCCGCCTCACTGGTTCCGCAAGCCATGACGAAAGGGAGCAACAGTGCGGCTCCCCGAGATCTCATCCGGATCATACCGATGCCTCCATGTGCTCATTTTGAAAGTCCTTAGCAATCACACCATCGTAAAGGTGGACCTGGCGCCGAGAGTACTTGGCAATGTCGTGCTCGTGCGTCACCAGAACGATGGTTTGGCCTTTGCCGTTCAACTCGACGAAAATGCTCATGATCTCCTGGCCGGTTACCGAGTCGAGGTTCCCTGTCGGCTCGTCAGCAAGCAGAAGTGCCGGATCATTGACCAGGGCCCTGGCGACCGCCACGCGTTGTCTCTGCCCTCCGGACAGCTCGGGTGGACGGTGGTCCATCCGGTCCGCAAGGCCGACCAACTCCAACTTATCTCGAGCTCTTTGTTTCCGCTCCTTCGCACTGACCCCGGCGTAGATGAGCGGGAGCTCGACGTTGTGAAGTGCGGTGGCCCGAGGAAGAAGATTGAAGGTTTGAAAGACGAAGCCGATTTCGCGATTTCGAATTCGAGCGAGTTCGTCCTCACTCAATTCACTGACCGCAACACCGTTCAGCCAGTACTCCCCTTCCGACGGCGTATCCAGACACCCGATCAAGTTCATGAACGTGGATTTCCCA
The DNA here is from genome assembly GCA_029941275.1 of Longimicrobiales bacterium. Lineage (GTDB taxonomy): Bacteria > Gemmatimonadota > Gemmatimonadetes > Longimicrobiales > Gaopeijiaceae > UBA822. The sequence goes on from JAPYQK010000089.1 coordinate 872, forward strand.
CTGCCGGACGGCCCCATGATGGACACGAACTCGCCGGGGCGAATCTCCAAGTCCACGCCCCGCAGCGCCCGTACCGTCTCAGCGCCGAGTATGTAGTCCTTTCGGAGACCCTGCGTCCGGATGATCAATTCACTCACACATCCCTCCCAAGAATTGCCTCGAGTTCAACTCGGGCAGTAACCGAGCTTGTAGCTCGGGTTAGCTAGTAACGTATTGGCTGCTGCTGCCTATTTTTGCGACCTGCTTCTATGCCGGGCAGCACGCGCGGCGTCGTGCTCAGCGAGCAACACATCATACTGAAGCCGCTGACCATTGGTGAGCACCTCTTTGATCTCCTCAACCAGATCCGCAATTACAGTGTCATACCGCGGTCTAAACTCCTGGTCCAGGTCAGACATCCTGTGCCTATGGAACACTACGAGTGAGTCGACCGCGCTCTTTTGAACAGCACTGAGACCGACGTCCTCCACGATCAGGCGGCGACCGTCTGCGTCCCTCCCGGAACGTCGATCGGAGCTGACGGCTTCGGGGGTGCTCGCGCTCGCCGTTTGATCCCAGGCGAGTCCGACGACAACACCGCTCCCGAACAGAAGCACCAACGCCGTTCCCGCCACCAGCTTCGCCTTCAAGGCGCTCGGCGACGTTAAGGGTCCCGCAGGAATCATGTCATTAGTCATCAGAACGTCGCCTCCACCAGCAGGAAGGGATCATCGCCCTCGGGTCCTTCCATGAGATCGGGCAGGGTCCGATCTTCGAGTTCGGTCGTCAGTGCTTCTTCGACTCCCCATACGATGGCCGGGCGGTCCCGCATGAGAAGCACCCCTGCGATCGCAGCCGCGATCGCCGCCGCACGAATCACAGGTCGGGCCCACGACTGGAGGAAGTCCCCAACCCCGAGTTCGGCAGCGACTCGGCGCCTGAGTAATTCGTCGGCCGCCCGCTCCATCACCCGACTCCGGAAGCGGGACCAATATCCGGGATCGTCGTGCCCCGGGTCCAGGATGGCCAGGTCGTGTGTCTGCCCCGAGGGGCCCTCGCCCCCTTGGGGACCGAAGCGCCCATGCCGCGCGTCGCTGGTCATGCGGTTCTCCCTAACTGTGTGGTCTCTTTGATCTTACCGGTCTCAGTATTATCAACTACAAGCGCGGGTCCTGCTGGCCCTTCCCGGGCCGCGATCTGCGCTAGATCCGAGTCTCCCCGTAAGAACTTTCGTGCGAAGTGCAGATGTGATCGCACAGTCCCTGACGGGATCCCAAGACGTTCCGCGATTTCGCGATGTCTCCAACCTTCCAGATCATGAAGCAGAACGACCTCTCTTTGCACTTCAGGAAGCCGCCGCAACGCAGTCTCCAGCCGTTCCAGAAGCTCCGTGTGCAGCGCGGCCTCTTCGGGCGTGCGTCCTCGCGCAGCCGTCGTCTCAGGTACGAGATCCGTATCCCGCAGGACCTCGCGTCGCACCAAGTTACGGGCGCGATTACGTACGATCGTCATCAACCAACCAGCGAATCGGTCGGGAGTCCTGCAGTCCTCGAGTCTCTCGAGGGCGACCACGAACGCCTCCTGAGCAGCGTCTTCGGCATTCTCGTGGTGACCGGTAACAGAAAGACTGACGGCGTAGGCCGCCCTCATGTACCTGCCGACGAGGACCCCGAAGGCTTGGCTGTCTCCGGCCTGTGCTTTCCGGACCAGGGACTCGTCCGATTCGATCTCGGTTTCATCCATCAGACACCCCTACCGCCCGCTGTGTTGAGCGTGACCACTTGTTACGTTGAGGGCGAACGCACGGTCTGGTGTGCATTCCGCCTTGGACCAACGAGTTACCCCTAAGACGCTTCATCTCTTCGATTCATTAAGTGGAGGAGCCGTTCTCACCTCGGTCAGGAGTTCGGCCAATCGCAGCTCGGGTAGGCTCTCTAAAGATTTTCCTGGGACAAGAATCTCACCGCAGGATACAAGCGGGTCGGTCTCAGCATAAAATCCCACGTGCATGAGCGGCGCCCCAAGATCCCCGACCGAGCCGGAAACAGTCTCACCACAGAGACGCGCGAACCACCCGAGGCCCTCGTGTTCGAAGCTCCGGGTCGGGAGTTCCTCAATGGCGGTGGCCTCCAGCGGCGTCCTCTGAGGCTTCTCACGGTCCGCGTCCAGGCCCCTGCGATCGGAGCGGCGATTCGGACCCCGCTCGCTCTTGCGTGATGCGCCCTGCGCGCGCGGGCCCCGTGGGCGCTCACGCTGGCCGCGGAGCCCCGGGGCCTGTGATGCGGGTGCGTTGCCCCGCACATTGCCCCCCCTGGCAGGGCGGGTTCCGGGATCCCCCACGGCCTCCCGAATCGGGGTCGGCTTGGCCTTGGCAGCTCCGCCCTCATCTGGATTGTCCCGCTTCTGGTCGTTCTGGTTCATTTGTTCGTCCTGGGCTCCCGGGTCGTCCTCTGACCCGCCTCTGGTCTTGCGTCATCCGTCCCGGCCTGGCCCATGGTCGTCCCGGAGCACGAGTGCTCGCCCGGGTCGGAACCAGGAAAATGGGGCGACTCCTTCCGCCCCGCTATGGCAGTCAGCCCACTTGGCGTTCAATCAACCCAGAATTTCTTTGTTGGACGGCCACCGGGCGGGGCTTAGGTTTGATAGGAACATGGACGGAAACTCACCCGGCAACACCAGAGATACGATACGGGCACGACCGAGGGCACGCTAAGATCGAGTGGAGCTAAACGCGAGTACAGCCAGTTGCTTCATATACACTCACGTGTACTGACTCAGCTGCGTGAAATCCGTGACCACTTGATCGCGCCCGGTACGGTCGAGATCCTCACCGCCATACGACGCCGCACCGGATCAGACCCCGACGGATCGCTTTCGGATGTCACTACGGCGGTCGAATAGGCCATTCGTGCGTTGAAACTGAGTGAGGGGAAACTGCGGGAAGATGTCTTGGAGGAGTTCTCGCACACCGTGGTGGACGGTATCAGCAATCTGCCCGCGACCCTTTCCCGCTTCCTCGCTGAGCATACCGATATGCCCGGCTTCACCTACGAGGTGAGCCACGACGAAAACCGCGGCTGTGTAATCCTATGGAGGGAGTACACACATTTGGGATCCGTTCGAGGCTCCGGACGGTTCTACGAGCGCCCCTACGCCTGGATCGACGAATAACGCCCCGCCCGTAACGTCGACAACGCTTCCTCTCCGTAGAACATCTTGATGTACTTCGCTTGCGTGTCCGTCACCCGACGCACGGTCCACACCAACCGGACGTAGTTGGGCTCACGCGGCTCGCTCAGCAACCTCATGCCAGCCTCCGTCGGCGACCGATCTCCCTTCCGATTGTTACAGGGAGAACACGACGCAACAAGGTTCTGCCACGAATTGTCCCCACCCCGGGACAGCGGGAGGATGTGGTCTCGCGTCAGGAACTGCCGGCCCCGGAGTTGCTCGCGATGCCGGCCACAGTATTGGCACGTGTACTCGTCTCGGGCGAACAGAAACGTGTTGGTGACTTGGCGACGGAATCGCCGGGGCACATGAACAAACCGCACGAGCCGAATCACCGTCGGGAAAGGAAGTTCAGTCCGTGGAGAGCGGAACGCACGCGTCTTGTCGACTTCGAGGATCTCGGCCTTCTGGTCGAGAACCAGACGAATGGCACGACGAGCCGGAATCATAGTCAACGGCTCGAACGACGCGTTCAGGGCCAAGCAGCCCATAACTCGAACCCCCTCCTTAAAGAGAATCGAGAGACCTTCTGCAACCGCGGTCCCGGAAGCTACCGACGGTGCCGGGGCCTTGGCTACAGGAGGGCGCTCGGATCCCGGTCGATCACGATACGGACGTCGGGGCCGCGTGGCCGAAAATCCGACTGAAGTCGCCTCGCAACCGCCCCGATGTCCTTGACCGACACGCTCCGCAGGAGAAGGTGCCAACGCCAACGCTTGTGGAGTCGCTCAATCGGGGAGGGGGCAGGTCCGATTACCTCAACCGGAAGTCCGGGCGTCCCACGTGTGCGTAGCCACCGCCCCGCGGCCTCCGCGTTGGCCGCAGCGTCCTCGGGCACAGGACTGCTCACCACCACGTTCACCAACCGAACCAGGGGTGGATACGCGGGGTGTTGGCGCTCCTTCAGTTCACGGGCGGCGAACGTCACATAATCATGCTCTGTTGCGGCCTGGATCGCGTAGTGCTGGGGCAGCGCCGTTTGGATGAGGACCTCGCCTCCGAGCTTTCCCCTTCCCGCCCGACCGGCCACTTGGCTCAGGAGTTGAAACGTACGCTCGGTGGCTCGAAAATCGGGTAGGTGCATACCCACATCCGCGTTCACCACACCCACCAACGTCACGCCCGGAAAATCCAGGCCTTTCGCGATCATCTGGGTGCCGAGAAGGATGTCAACTTCACGACGCTCGACTCGGCCCAGAATCTCGTGATGCGACCACTTTCCCGAAGTGGTGTCGACGTCCATGCGCGCCAAACGAGCCTCGGGGAAGTGCTCGGCCACGACCCGTTCGACCTGCTCAGTTCCGAGCCCCCGGAACGATAGATCCGTAGACCCACATCGCGGACAACGCTTCGGTGCCGGTTGCTCGTGACGACAGTGGTGGCACACCAGGCGGTTCGTACCGCGGTGGTACGTCAACGAAATGGAGCAGGCCGGGCAGATCTCGACGTCACCACATTCGCGACATTGCACAAAGGAGGAGTAACCCCTTCGGTTCAGGAGAAGGATCGTCTGCTCACCGCGACGAAGACGGTCACGCACCGCCTCGACGAGGGGAGTAGTGAGCACCAAACCCGCCTCGCTCCTGGCCGCGCCCTTCCCTCCACTACTCGCTTCTTTGCTTTTCTTACGCTCCTCTCGAAGGTCGATCACACGAACGGGCGGCAGCGACCCTCCGCCGACCCGGTCGGGAAGGGACACCAGGCGGAACTTTCCACGCTCTACATTGTGCCAACTTTCCAAGGCCGGCGTGGCGCTCCCGAGAACACACAGCGCCCCTTCCTGGGCGCCGCGAAGCACAGCCATGTCGCGCGCCTGGTAGCGGGGGGCCTCACTCTGCTTGTAGCTCCCATCGTGTTCCTCGTCCACGACGATCACACCCAGATCCGCGACCGGAGCGAAGAGCGCCGAGCGAGCCCCCACCGCGATGCGGCGGCGCCCCGAGCGGAGCTGCCTCCAAGCGTCGAAGCGTTCCCCGTCCGACAACGCGGAGTGGAGAACCGCTACCTGATCACCGAAGCGAGCTCGGAAACGGGCCACAGTCTGGGGCGTCAACGAAATTTCGGGTACCAGCACGATGGCCCCTCCGCCCCGCGCCAGCACGTGCTCGAGAACCTCCATGTAGACAAGGGTCTTGCCCGACCCCGTCACGCCGTGGAGGAGAAAGGGTTTGGTCGGGCCGACGTCGTACTCGGAGATGAGCGCACGGATCACTTCTTGTTGCCGATCGGTCGGCGTGTGGCTCGGGTCTTCGCCCGTGGCAATGTCAGCGAACGGATCGCGCTCCACCTCCCGATCCTCAATGACGGCTAGACCTTTCTCTTCGAGTCCCTTGATCACGCTACGACTGAAGCCGGCTTGGCCCGTCAGGTGGGCCAACTCTACCGTCCCTCCAGACCCGGCGAGAGCCTGGTACGCTTCTGCTTGCCGTCGCGCGCGTCCCACAAGTTGGTTCAACTCTTCGATGTCTTCGATCCAACGAGCGACGTTCACAACCCGCTCCGTCTTCACGGGTGCCGGACGGGGTGGAAGTGTCTCGACACTCACGACTCCGGCAGCGGTCAGGGTCCTAATCTCCGGCCATATGGACCCCATCCGTAGCCCGCGATTGAGCGCCCTCACCGACTGGCCGGTTCCGGATGCGAGCGCCTCGACCAGCCGCGACTCCCTGAGCGAGAGCTTCCCTTTCGGTCCATCGAGGAGTGTGACCACGTCACGGGAGGTGTCACTGAGTACCGACGGAAGCATGGTCCTGAGGGCGATCCCCACCGACGTGATGTAATAATCGGCCATCCAGCGAGCCAAACGCAGCTGTGATTCGGTCACTGACGGCTCGGTGTCCATGACGGTGAGCACAGACCTGATACGCTTGACCCCCTCCTCACCCCCGTGACCGACGACGAAGCCGATACGCTCCTCTCGCTGAAAAGGAACAAGGACGCGGGTTCCGGCGCGGGGTGGGGTGCCGTCGACGGCGTACGTGAAGGTCTGATTCAGTGGAAGCGGCAGCGCGACGCGTACGTATGAGCGTGGACCACTCATTCAGGTGGCACCTGAGGCAACGCATGAAATCCGGAAGGCAGCCACCCCCGCGCAGACGGGCTCGCACCGGGAGGAGTCAGTCCCGGATCGGGCGGATTCAGCCCTGGATCGAGCAGGGTCAGCCATTCAGCAGGAGCAGCATCTCATCCTGACGCTCCCGCGGGGTGACTTCTGGACCGTCCGCCCCCCAGTGAACGTTGATTTCACTGCGCACGCCCACTTCGCCCGGAACATAAATCCCCGGTTCGATGGAGAACCCCACACCACGAACCAGCAGGCGGTCGTCCCGAGTCTCGAGGTTATCCAAGTTGGGCCCGCTACCGTGGAGCTCGATGTCCATGGAATGGCCGGTCCGATGGACGAAAAACTCTCCGAAACTCCGGTCATCGATGAATCCCCGGCAAACATCGTCGACTTCGTATCCGCGCACTGTCCGCCCCCCCTCATGAGACGAGCGCAGAAAATCGATCCCGGCTTCCCGGGCTCCCTTTACCGTGTCCCAAATCGTCTGGAGCCGTTCCGGGACCGCGTCGGAGAGGATCGCCATCCAGGTCTGGTCGGCAAACACACCGTCTTCGGAGGGTCTCGCCCACAGATCGATCAACAGGACCTCCCCTCGAGCCACGGCGGACCCAGCATCGCGGGGATCGTAGTGGGGGTCCGCCGCGTTGCGTCCGATGGCCACATGAGCGTCCGCGTCGATCGGCATCCCTCGGGCCTTGAGTTCGTCGCGGATCCACCCACCGAGCTGTCCCTCGAGCAGGGGGTCGGAGAGCCTGGCATGTTCAGCGGCGCGAGCGAACGCGTCCATGGCCACGGCCCGGATGGTCTCGGCTGAAGCCCGATGCGCCTCCAGCTGCTCCTCGGACCACACCGAGTGAAACACCGAGACCAAGTCTCCGGAACTCACCGGTTCGACTCCGGCGCCCTCGAGCAACTCTAGGATACCCGACGGCACATGGTCCAGCGTCGGCACGCTCGAACGAGGCGACACCTCCATGGCGAGACGCTTTCGCCCCCCGATCACCTCCGCGAGCCGACTCTCCATCTCGCGCCATCCCGCGTAGTCGATGATTTCCCAAGGCCAGTGACGCCAAGACGAGTGTTCGATGGCGTGGATCAGCGTGACAGGATCGCCTTCGGCAGGGATGAGCGTGAAGGAGCGTCGGGACGTCCAGCCTAACCCGAGCATCGACTTCGCAATCGGATTCTGCCCGCGGAAGTGAAAGAACAGCCAACCCTCGATCCCAGCCTCACGTAATGCGGACTGCACGCGGGCGACTCGTTCGGAATCACTCATGGTGATGGCTGTCACGATGGCTCCTTCCCTTCCTCTTGGAACAGCGGTAAGCCGCTCACCTGTTCCTTCTCTATAGTACCGGTACCGTCCGAGGCCACGTCGACTCCGCCCGCAGCCCCTATGCTCACCCCCTCCGGATCTATTTTAGCGGCGCGGCGCTTCATTCCCATCACGAAATCGAGGCCAAGAATCCGCTCGTGCGTAAGAAGCTTGTGTACCTCCCGCTGCCGTGCCAACGCCGTCCACACACCAGCCCAACCCCAACGGCGTCTCGCGCGGCCGAGGATGCCCAACTTTTCGCCAAACGTGAACAGCTCCACGAAGTCGGGAAACGGCTTCGTGATCTGGGGCCGAAAAGCGGTCTCCTCGTCGGACCAGTTCTCAGTGTGCAAGCCCTCGATACCAGCCTCCAAGAGGAATCGCTTCCACTCGACCACCATGAGTGGCGCACAGCCCAGATGCTCGGAAAGTATCCGACGTCGAGCTGGATCTACGGGAGCCTTCCAAACCGGCTGAATAAGCACCACGGCGGCGCCGGGCTTCGCGACCCGCACGAGTTCGGCGACCGCCGCTTCTGGCGAGACCTTCGCGGTGAACCCGAGTTCGGCGATCACAACGTCGAAGATTCCATCCTGGAAAGGTAGGCCGTCCATTTCTCCCGGCTGGACATGCGCGCGCTCGAGTAACCCGATCGTCCGCAGCCGGTTTTCAGCCCGGTCCAGCATGACCGGATCGTCCTCGACTCCCGACCCGTTGACCCCGTACTCCTGCACGAAATGCTCAAGCGTGACCGCCAGTCCCGACGGAACCACCAACACCTCGCCGCCCTCCTTCATGCCGGTGAGCAATGCGATTTGGCGGCATAGATCGACGCCGCCGGGCGGGAACATCGGTCGGCGGCTCAGGTGCACCAGGTCGAGCATGGAAGGAATTTTCGTGTCGGCTGGGGCGCCACCATGGGTATCGGTGGACATGTGGCTAGAAGACGGGCTCCTCCGCCGCATCCATGTCCTTCAACGCCTCTCGCAGTCGCTCCTCATCGTCCGACGACAGGTCCGTCGGCGCCGGGGCTTCGGCCGGCGCGCCCCGACGCATATACCGCAGCGCAAACACCACGGCCAGGATCCCCAGGAGGATGACGGTGGGTGGAACCACCCAGGCCAGAAGTCCGGTTCCGGAGGCACGCGGATAGGCCAGGTACTCCTCGCCGTGACGATCGAGCACCCAGTCGACGAGCTCGTCGGTGGTCCAGCCCTCTCGGGCCATCGTCTGGATACTGTCCCGCAGCAGCGCGCCCGTGTACGACGTGCATACTTCGAGCATGAGACCGGGGCAATACGGCGACTTGAGGCGGGCAATCGCCTCGTCGGCGGCAGGATGTGGTGCAAGCGGACCCCTTAGAGCATCGTCCTGAGCTTGGGCCACGAGGGGCTGGGCCTGGGCGGCAAGGACTATCACCGCCAGGCATCCGAAGCTCCGTGCTGTTTTGAAGCTCCGTGCTGTTTTATTGATCGCCATGCCAGTCACCCATTTCGCCCTCGGGACGCGTCATAGGGGTTCTGTTTCGTGGTCAGGCACTTCGCGGTGCCATCTAATCTTAACCCGAACACCGGAGCACGGGCCACCCGCGTCAGCGTTTGGCGAATCACTGCCGGATCCGCCCGCCCAAGTCGGGACGTGCAGCCCGAAGTGTTTGACCAGGCGCTCGATCGTCAGCCCTTGCACTAGCAGCGTGAAAAGCACGGCACCGGTAGCGATCGTGATGAAATCTCCCTTCACCGCGAGCGTGTCCGGAAGCGAGAGTGCGATCGCGAGGGCGATGCCGCCCCTCAAGCCTCCCCAGTACATCACGGTCTGATAGCTCCGGTCGATGGGATCAGAACCGGGCATCTTCCCGACAACTGGCACGAGCGAGTAGATCACGAGTCCCCGTGAGAGCAGCATCTGTCGGCTTGTAGAAGTCCGAGTGCGCTCACATCGCCGGCGACGGCACGGTGGGGGGACTGAGGGGGATCAGCCGAATCTGTTGGTCGCCGGGAGGCAGGCGCAAGCTCAGAGCCACATGGACACCTCGCCGGCCTGTGCCCTTGTCACGCACCGGCATACCAGTGCCAATCGTTGTCCGAATTGATCCCACCGGTGCCCCCACGAATGTCTGATACGGACGATACCACATTGATCGACTTGAGAAACTTGAGGTTCTTGTAGCCACAGTACCGCTCCACGCGAAGCCGCACCGGGGCACCATTACCCAACGGCAGATCGTTCCCGTTCAGCCGGTACGCAAGGATGGTTTGGGGATGGACGACATCGAACATGTCGTACGCCTCGTACCAGCTGTCGTATGTGTCCACCACGACGTAGCGTGCCTCGTCGGTGACACCCCCGGCGGCCTGCAGCACCTCCAGGAGAGGTACGCCCGTCCACTGCCCGATGGCAGACCACCCC
>JAPYQK010000090.1:0-8476 GCA_029941275.1 Longimicrobiales bacterium
TAAGCCCCGCGGTAAAACCGCGGCATCTACTGCGGTATTTGCGACCGTGTACGCCGCCTATGCCCGACTCGAAGAAACCATCGATCGGACGGGTGGCGGAGACACGGAAGGGGCCGGTGGGTCGTTCTGAACCGGAATAAAATGGATCGAAGTTTCTGACTTCGAGGATGCGCCTCAATGCGGCTCCGCGAAGGGGGGTACAAACCGTGCTAAGTCATTGAAACTTAACGAAAAAGGGGCCCTCGAACAATCGCAGAGGGGACCGTTAGTTTCGGGGACGACCTCGCCCACGCTGGGGCCCGTTGGTGAGGCTTCTCAACAGGTTGGAGAAGCGCGGATCGGACCGCATGACGTCCCAAACGGGGTCCGTTCTCAGAGAGGTCAATCGGTGGTCGCGGGTGCGAGCAGCCTCCCTCAATGAGGCCAGCGCATCTTCCGTATCTCCTAGGGCCGCCTGTGCGGCCGCCATGTACACAGGAGAGACGATCCGACCCTCGGCCTTGCGGTCCTGCAGGACATCGAATCGCCACTCCCAATAACCCTCGGCTCCATCACTCTGCAGCCGTTCGTCGAACTGGTCGACCGATTCGACGTCGCCCCCAGCGTGCTCCACCCACATCCTTCTCATGTCGAGTATCTGCGCGTATTCGCCTGTGGACGCATAAAGAACCTCCAGAGCCTCCCAGGCCTCCTCGTGCTCAGGCGTAATCTCGCAGACACGGGTGAGGATTTCGGCGGCCTGGTCCGTCCGTCCGTCCGCTTTGAGGCGCTGGGCCGCCTGAACCAGGCGAACCGGATCCATCGAGGCCATCCGCTCGTTCCGGATCGCCCAACCGGCCGACGCAGCCAGGAGTCTGCGGCCAACCGGCGTGAGGCTCTCGAAGATCGCTGCGGAGTCCCGCCTGAATTCGCCGGGGCTCGCCAGAAGGCTCGGATCGACGGAGATGACCGTCAGGGAGTCCTCCGTGGCAGCCCCCACTGCGCCATTCCCGGGGGCCGACTTGCGGAAGATCTCAACCTCGCTCACGGGCTCCGGCAGATCGGCTCCGAAGGAGGGACCGATCATTGCCTCCTCGACGTGTTCGTCGATGAGCGCCAAGACATCGTGGACCTCGGCCAGTTCGGGATCGATCTCGAACCCCTTCATCGCGATCACCCGGGCCCGCCCCAGGGATTCGGTCAGGTCCGACCCCTCCGACATACCGAGCATCAGTTCGGCACCCGCCAGGCCCGCATACGCACCCGCGAACTCCGGATCTGCATCCAGCGCTTGGCTGTAATGCTCGATTGCGGCCAGAAGTGTCTCAGGCGTCGGGTTCTCCCGGAACTGTTCGAAACGGGCCCTCATGAACGCATCGTTGGCTCCGGGTACGTCACTCACCGGGATGTAGGAGAGCATGGACGTAGTGGGATCCGTAGACAGCTCACCCCGGATCTCCTCGGCGATGGCGCTGGCCACTTCACTTTGGAGGGCGAGCACATCCGAGAAGGGCCGATCGTAGCTCTCCGCCCAGATGTGGGTGTCGCTCGCCCCGTGGATCAACTGCACCGTGATACGGACCTCGTCGCCCGCACGGAGCACCGAGCCCTCTACAATTCCCTCAACGCCCAGCTCCTGTGCGATCTCAGGGACGGTCTTGTCGGTCCTTGCGTACTGCGCCACGGACGTCCGGGACACGACCCGAACTTCCGGAAGCTGGCTCAGAGTCGTGAGCAAAGCCTCGTGCATGCCCGCCGCGAAGTAGTCCTGTTCGGCCGCTTGCGAAAAATTCTGTAGCGGCAGAACCGCGAGCGAACGAATCGGCTCGTCCGGATTGTACTCCACGGGAAGGATCGACAACCCCGAAGCAGTGGTTGAAGCGCCAGCCGAAGTGCCAGCATTCTGCACGCTGCTCAGGATCCACCACGATCCCACGCCTCCCACGGTGAGCAACGTCACGGTTAACAGCGCCAGCCGAGGAAGAACACTGGTTGCGATCGCCTCGCCGAGGCTGTCAGCATCGGGGGCAGCCGTCACTTGGACACCCTCGGAGGTAACATCGAAAACCCACGCGAGGACCATGACGACGGGAAAACCCAGAACCGCGAAGACCACAACCAACTGAAGGGCCCCCTCGGCTGAGAAAGCCGGAAGGACGATCTCTCCCAACTGCAACACGACGAAGGCGACCGCCGCGTAGCCGACGGCTACCCGGAACACGTGGCGACGCCTTAGCTCCGCCACGAAGCTTGCCATCTTGGAAGGCTGCTCACGCATGGTCTTCAGCTGATCGATCCAATGTCTAGAGGACGCCCCACCCACTCTCAACATGGCTCTGCCCTCACCCTCCTTTCGAGACTATCCGATTCGCGCCCTTCGAACGCCGGGCACCCACCTAACTAGGAAGACGAGGCTTTAGATCCATTCGTTAAGGCATTGTGTCTCCAGCGCCGCCAGTCTGCCGCCTTCTAAGCCACCGCAATGAAGTCAGCGACCTCCTTCCGTCCGGCCGCCTCGAGTGCGGCCCGGATCTCCTCGCGGGCACCCTCCTGGCCGACGGCCGCTACCGAAAAACAGTCCGGGTATGCGACCAGGCCGGAGGGGGGTATGACGGGAGCGCCGTGGATGTTCTGACCGATCTTCCGCGGATTCAAATCGACGAAAGCCCGCACAGATCCGCCTTGCTCGTGCACCTCTCGGGCAAAAGCCTTTCCGATCGGCCCGGCCCCCCAGACCACCAGTCCGTCGCGATCCCGGGCCAACGTGTCGAGCAAATAGTGGATCTTGCAGCGCCGAAAGGCGTCAGGAGTGTACGCCTCGTGCTGAATCGACGTCCGGTCGGCCCAAATCCGCCACTGAAGGAGCACCCGGTCGACCGCCCCAAGCTTGGCGCCGGTCCGCCACAACCGGAACAGGAGATCGTAATCCTCGGGCCACCCCCGGTCGACGTATCCACCCACATTCTCTACGGCATCCGTCCTGAGGAAGAACGTCGGGTGCGCCAGGGGGCATTCGATGAACAGGTTCCGTTCAACGTCCTCCGGGCTGCGGATGGTATTGATCCAGTCTTCGTAGCGTCGCCCGCCGTCCCGCACCTCCGCTCTTGGAAAGTAGCGGACGCCGGCGCCGCATCCGGACAACTCAGGCCGCGTATAGAGGAAGTCGAGTTGCTCGGCGAATCGAGTGGATTCGGCGACGTCGTCTGCGTCCATACGCGCCAAGTACCGGCCTCGCGCAAGAGCCCGACACGCCTCGAGAGCCGGTACGATACCCCGAGGCTCCTGACGGACCAATTGGACCCGGGCGTCCTCCTGGGCCCACGCCTGTAGTAGCCCTGGGCTCCCATCCGTCGAACCATCGTCAACGGCAAGAACCTCGAAGTCCTCAAAGGTCTGCGCTCGAAGCGACGCGATACACTCCGGCAGATACGGCGCCGCGTCACGCACGGGTAGAAGAACGGAGACGGTCGGCGACACTCAGTCCGCGACCAGGACTTCGGCGAGGTAACGCCCCGTTTCGCTTTCGGGCACGGAGGCCACCTCCTCCGGACGCCCCATCGCCACCACCCGACCTCCTTGGGCGCCCGCCCCCGGCCCCAGGTCGATGACCCAGTCGGCGGCCTTGACCACTTCAAGGTTGTGCTCGATCACCAACACAGAGTTCCCTGCGTCCACCAAGCGGTTCAACACCTGAAGGAGATTCCTCACGTCATCTCCCGAAAGTCCGGTCGTGGGCTCGTCCAGGATGTAGAGCTTACGCCCTTTTTTTCCAGAAACGCTGGCCAATTCCCTCGCGATCTTGAGACGCTGGGCCTCCCCGCCGGACAGGGTCGGGGCTGGCTGGCCAAGCTCGAGGTAGCCGAGGCCGACCTGCTGGAGCTGCCAAAGCACCCGCCCCAGGCGGTCCTGGTGGATGAAGAAGCGGATCGCCTCGTCGACCGAGATATCGAGCACTTCCGCCACGTTCCGTCCCTTGAAGCGCACGTCCAGAAGGTCCGAGCGGTAGCGTGTGCCTCGACAGGTGTCGCACTGGACGTAGACGTCGGCCATGAAAATCATCTCGATCTCGACGTACCCTGCCCCCTTACACGCTTCGCACCGGCCTCCTTGGACGTTGAACGAGAACGCGCCAGCACTGTACCCACGCTCCCGGGAAAGCGGGAGGGCCGCAAACAATTTTCGGATGTGATCCCATGCCTTGATGTAGGTCACCGGGTTGGATCGGGGCGTACGACCGATCGGCGACTGGTCCACCAAGACCACATCATCGAGCATGGAAACCCCATCGAGCGAGGCGACGCCACCGACCACTTCTCCCAAGTGCTCCTTGGCGCTCGTCTCACCACTCTTTAATTCCCGCTCCAAAGCGCGGTACAGGATGTCGTGCACGAGCGTCGACTTACCGGATCCGGAAACTCCGGTCACGACCGTCAGCGCTTGGAGGGGGATCTCGACATCGACACCCTCGAGGTTGTGTAGGCGTCCGCCGATGAGGCTCAGCTTGTATCCGTCGACGCGTCTCCGCTCCGTGGGAACGGGTATTTCGGAACGCCCCGAAATGTACCGTCCAGTCGTACTGTCCGCGCGAGCCAGTTCGTCCGGAGTACCCTGAAATACCACACTCCCACCCTGCTCACCCGAGGCTGGGCCCAACTCGAGTACGTGGTCGGCCTCCCGGATGGCGAGCGGATCATGCTCGACGACCACAACGGAATTCCCCGCGTCGCGCAGCTGTCCGAGCAGCGTCAGGAGCGCAGTCGTGTCCTTGGGGTGCAGCCCCACCGTCGGCTCATCGAGAACGTAAAGGGTGTCTACCAAGCGAGATCCGAGCGAGTTGGCCAAGTTGATGCGTTGAGCCTCACCCCCCGAGAGCGTCCGCATTTGGCGGTCCAGGGAGACGTACCCGAGGCCGACGTCCACGAGAAAGGCCAGCCGAGCGCGTAGCTCCCGGAGGATCGTCTCCGCGATCTGAGCCTCCATCTCACTCAACTCGACGCCGGCCACCCATCCCTGCACATCCTCGATCGGAAGCCCGCTCACCTCAGAGATCGAACGATGGCCGATCTTGATGTTGAGAGCCCCCGGCCGAATCCGGGCACCGCCGCAGTCACGGCACAGCTGGGGACTCTGATACTGACGGAGAAATACGCGGATGTACTGCTTGTAGCGTTTCCGTTCGCGGGACACCAGAAAGGGGATTACCCCCTTGAAGCCCATCGTCCCTTTGGCGCCCTGCACACCGAAGAGAACGGCTTCTCGGAAGTCCTCCGGGAGTTCAGCCCAGGGACTGTACATCGACACGCCTTGGTCGAGCGTAAACGCACGCAACCGGTCCCGCTCACGGCGATAACGAGGCTTGGACCAAGGATCGACGGCGCCATCGTCGATGGAGCGATTGGGATTCGGCACGATGAGGTCGACATCATAGTCGAGCGTAGCCCCGAAACCGGTACACAGAGGGCACGAGCCGTACGGGTTGTTGAAGGAGAAGAGCAGGGGCGTCGGCTCGAAGAACTCGATCTCCGGGTGTTTCGCGCAACGAAAGTGCTCGGTGAACACCAAACGCTCGGTGACTTTCCGACCATCGGACTTATCCGACACTTCATGAACCAGCACGACGGCCTCGCCCTCTCCCTCCACGAAGCACGTGCTGAGCGAGTCGGCCAGACGGTCTCGGTCCTCGGAAGACACCGTGAGGCGATCCACCACAACGAGCGCATCCACCACCTCGGTGAGGTCGAAGCCGACGTGCTCGACGGTCTCGGCCCCGGCCTCTCCCAGGTCCACCAAGACGCCGTCCGCGAGCACCCTGACAAATCCCATCGCCCGAAGGTTTTCCACGACGAGCGAGTGCTTCACCCTGCCCGAAAGCTTCAAGGGGAAGGTCACTTGGATTCGTGTGCCCTCGGGCAACGTGAGCACGCGGCTGGCCGCACCAGTCACCGAGTCGGGGCGCACTTCGTCGCCGCACTCCGGACAGTAGGTGCGGCCGACCCTCGACCAAAGAAGTCTGAGATAGTCGTAGACCTCGGTGGCCGTCCCCACCGTCGAGCGACTCGACTTGGTGGGATTCTTCTGCTCGATGGCCACGGCCGGAGAGATCCCCTCGACAGAGTCCACGTCGGGCTTCTCCATGCGCTCGAGGAACTGCTTGGCGTAGGTGGAGAGTGACTCAACGTAGCGGCGCTGCCCTTCGGCGAAAAGTGTGTCTAGGGCCAAGGAAGACTTACCGGAGCCGGACGGCCCCGTGATCACCGTGAGGGATCGCCTGGGCAGGTCGATGTCCAGGTTCTTGAGGTTGTGCTGACGCGCACCGCGAATGCGGATCCAATCGTCCATGCACGGAATAGCACAGCAATCGAGGAACGGCGCAACGCTGCATCGACGCCCCCATTCCCGCACCCTGGGTCTGTGGGCATCTTGGTGGGACCCCACCCGTCATCCACTTACGCGAGGAGCATGCTCGGTGCCTGCCCCGCAGGACAATCTCCAGGAGGAAGAGGCCCTAGGGAAGGGGTACGACGCACGCTTGATGCGGCGGCTTCTTGAGTACCTGGCCCCCTACAAATGGCAGGTCTCTGTGGCGTTGGTCGTCCTTCTGGCCGCGTCACTTCTCCAGATCGTGGGGCCCTGGCTGACCCAGATCGCGATCGACGATGCGATCCCAAACGGTGACGCGCCGCTTCTGGCGACCCTCGCGGGAGCATACCTCGCATCGGTGGTCGCCGGTTTTCTTCTGCTTTACGCTCAGACCGTGCTCACGACTTGGTTGGGTCAGCGGGTCATGTAAGACTTGAGAACACATATCTTCGCCAAGCTCCAGCGGCTCGACTTGCGTTTTTACGACCAGAATCCGGTGGGTCGCCTCATGACGCGAATCACCAGCGACGTGGAGACGTTGAACGAGCTCTTCAGTTCGGGGGTCGTCGCGGCGTTTGGGGACCTTTTTACGCTGGGCTTCATTCTGAGCGCCATGCTCTACATGGACTGGCGTCTCGCGCTGATCACGTTCAGTGTCCTGCCGTTCGTAGTGCTCACTGCATTCCTCTTTCGGGCGAGGCTCCGCACCACCTACCGGGACATCCGCGTCCAGCTAGCGCGCATCAACGCCTACCTGCACGAACGCATCACCGGCATCGTGGTGATCAAGCTCTTCAGTCGAGAGGAACACGACGCCCGACGTCATGCTGAGATCAACCAGGACTATCTGGAAGCCCATCTGCGGTCGATCACCTACTACGCGCTCTTTTTCCCCGTCATCGAACTCTTCACCGCCATTGCACTAGCGCTCATCATCTGGAGGGGGGGCGCCACGCTGTTGGAGGGCGCCGTCACCGTGGGCGTCTTGGCCGCGTTCATCCAGTACGCGCGTCGCTTTTTCCGGCCCATCCAGGATCTCTCGGAGAAGTACAACCTGCCTCAGTCGGCCATGGCGTCGTCCGAGCGAGTCCTCAAGCTGATTGACCGCGAGATCGAAATCGTAGACGAACCCGAGCCGGTGTCTCTCGATCGGCCTGTACGCGGTGAGATCGAGTTCCGGGGTGTGTGGTTCGCGTACGGGAAAGGCGCCGAGGAGGGTGCCGATTGGGATTGGATCTTGAAGGATGTCAGTTTCCGAGCCGCACCCGGCGAACGACTGGCTATCGTGGGACACACCGGAGCCGGGAAAACGACGATCATCCACCTGCTCATGCGGTTCTATCAGCCGCAGCGAGGCCAGATCCTGCTGGACGGCCAGCCCATCGATCGGCTACGGCTGGACGAACTTCGGGGGCACATCGGTCTGGTGCTCCAAGACGTCTTCCTCTTCAGTCAGGACATCGCCCACAACATCCGGCTCGGGTCGCAGGATATCGGGGAGGATCGCGTGCGCGATGCGGCGGAAAGGATCGGCGCGGCGCCTTTCATCGAACGCCTGGAGAAGGGCTACGACCAGGAGCTAGGCGAACGCGGGGCCATCTTGTCGGTCGGAGAGCGCCAGCTCGTGTCCTTCGCACGGGCGCTCGTCTTCGATCCTCAAGTTCTGGTGCTCGACGAAGCCACGAGTTCCGTGGATTCGGAACTCGAAGGGAAGATCGAAGAGGCCACCAATGAACTCATGGCCGGCCGGACCTCCATGGTGATCGCCCATCGGCTGTCGACCGTTCTGGGGGCCGACCACATCGTCGTTCTGCACCACGGGGAGCTGTGTCAACAAGGGACGCACGCGGAGCTTCTGGAGCACGGTGGTCTCTATGCACGGCTGCACGAGCTTCAGTTCGCTAGGACGCCTGCGGCGTAGGGGGCTGGAGGCCTCTCACAGCCACGACCGGGGATCATGCAGGTCAGGGCCCGCAGCCCTCGCAGGAAACACCGTCCGTCAGGGGAACGGGCTAGGGCCGAATGCCCCCAGCCCCCACGGGACTGTCGGGCTGAGCTTCCGATCCATCATCTTCGATCGGCCGGCCGTCGGCATCCACATCCTGAGCGATGCCGTCCGCCGCGACGCTATCCGCCA
>JAPYQK010000090.1:8576-10809 GCA_029941275.1 Longimicrobiales bacterium
TCCCGCAGCGCCACGTGCCGTTCCGTAACAGGCACGATCCTCCCGCCGACCCGCATCAACGGGTCTACTGAGAAACCGTCCACGGGCTCCAGCGCACTCTCCGTATAACGGCTCCCCGGATTCCATAACACCCACTCGGCGACGCCGGCGTCATACGTCGCCTGAATCTGTGCCCGAACCTCCGCTGCTTCGTACAAAGGCTCGCCCAGGGAGAAGTCCTGGAGCCACGGCCGAGTCAGTCCAGCCCCTTCCACCTTCTCGGAACGCGCCAAGCCCGCCCGGAGCGCCGCCCGTACGATTTCATACGGGTGCCCATTCGGGTCCTGGATGCCGAAGCTTCCGGGCCAATAGTGAGACGGATAAACCATGGGGAGCGCAACGTCGACGGAACCGATGAAACGCTCCCAGAGTTGGCCGATCCCGATGTCACTGGAAGCGGTGGTGGTCGCCCCGAACACATCAATCGTCATCTCTACGTCAAACGGTTCGAGTTCCGCTTGTGCATACTCCAAGAAAGCTCCCACCGCGTCGACGCGAAGTCGATCTTCCGCCCCCGGGTAGGACGCGCGATCGAGATCCTCTCGCGGGGCGTCGGCAAAACGCACGTAGTCCCACTGGATCTCCGGGAAACCGGCCGCTGCGGCCTCCTTAGCCAGCCCGATGTGGTAGTCCCACACCCGCTGGTCGTGAAGATTGGCCCAAATCAGACCCTTGCTGTCCACCCAGACGCCACCCGCCGTATCCTGCACCGCCCAATCCGGGCGCGCGCGAATCAAGAGCGGATCCTTTACGATCACGATGCGGGCGATCGGATAAAGGCCCGCTTCTTGGACCCGCTCCAGCAGCCCCACCAAGTCCCGAATGCGGATCTCCTGATCCGCGCCCGCCTCCCGTGCCGTCATCACCTCGGTCGGATAACTCACGTAGCCGGAGGCGTCCTTGAGGTCGATGACGAGGGTGTTGACTTCGGTTCGCGAAGCTAGATCGATGAGTCCCTGAGACCGAACGCTGGATCCGGCGGCCCATGCGTTCACGTAAATGCCCTTCACTGCCTCAGGTCTGACGAACTCGAGAGGCTCCTCCGGCAAGACGATCCGGGCTACCGAGCCACCCGCCCCTGTGCGTGCCGTCGGGGCGGGGAAACTTGCGACGACCGAGTCTTCTGCGAGCCAAGCCAGCATCGTTTCCCGTGGACTCAACTGGGGAAGTTCGTCTTCCTCGGCGGCAGCCACGTCGCCCGCGTCGTTGTGATCGGTATTCCCCGAGGTGGCGTCTACGTTCTCTGTGTGGTCCTCGTCCGCACGGTCCTCGCCGTCGTCGGGGTTCTCCTGATGGCCAACGTCGTCATCCCGACTCCCCGATCCGTCCCCGTCGTTGCCATGGTCCCGAGCGAGATCATCGTCGTGGTCGGAGCCACCGTCCTCGTCATGAGCATCCAGATCACCGGCGTTGTGGGCACCCGTGTCACCGTCATCGTTCGTACTCGGCCGATCACCCGAGTTTCTCGGGGCGTCCTCGTAGGAATCTGCCCGCCGCTGGAGGACCGGCGCGCTCACACCCGGATTCGCCGTGACTCGGTCCGAATTCGCCCCTAGCTCCGGCGTAGCCGCCGCCGAGGCCAGAGCCCCTTCATTCTCCGACGACGGTCTCGCCGGTACGGGCTCGAAGCTACACGCCGCCAGGAAGACGAGAACAGTCGCCGCTGGAGCCGGCGAGCATCGGGCAAGCTGCAATCGGAAAATCACGTCTCCCTTTCGGAGAGGGTTCCCCTTGTCGTCTCTTGGAGAACGATCCGGGTGATCAGATTGGCCGTACGCTCGGCCGACCCACGATGATTTTCAATATAGTCCATGGCACACCGGCCGTGTGCCTCCTTTTTCTCCGGGGCGTCGAGCCACTCCACTACGACCCGGGCCAGAACTTCAACATCCGTGACGACACGAGCTGCCCCGCCCACTAGAAGCCGGGCTATGTGAATCGAATCGCGGCCCTTCGGCCCGACGAGCATCGGCACACCGAAGGCCGCGGGTTCGAGCACGGAGTGAAGGCCAGCATCGTGAAACCCTCCGCCCACGTAAGCGACTGTGGCCAGACCGTAGAGGTCGGCCAACACACCGACTCGGTCCACCAGAATCGCGTCCGGGACGCGGGCTACCCCGGCCTCGAGGGTACCCCGGCCCTCCGGCGAATCGCCGCCTTGGGCCTCCGCTTGGCGTTCGACGGGGCAGGACAC
>JAPYQK010000091.1 GCA_029941275.1 Longimicrobiales bacterium
CTCGGACAGGGCGCCGCGAGCGAACTCCTCTCGCATCAGCCCGCCCGGGACGGTGTTGTGACCGAGCCCCAGTGCATGGCCCAACTCGTGGGCAGCCACGTGTACGAGCTCATCAAGACCGTCGAACCGATAAATACGTATTTCTCGAGTAACCGAAGCGACCCGTCCGTTCTGTGTATGCACCGCCTCCCCGTAGGTGCCCGATTGGAGTCGCGTTCCTGGAAACGTTTCCTCCAGGGCCTCGGCGTCTCTTCCGCTCGTTTCCATTGCCTGACGGAGCTGCTCGGCATCACTCACTAGGCGCGTGCCGACATCTTCGATTTCGCTCATACGAGTCGTCAGTCGCGCGCGCTCGACATCGAGCACCCTACCGGTTGCACCGAGTTCCGAGAGCACTGCCTCAGGGGCATCCGCCCGGCCGTTCCAGTAGCGGATGCTGTCATTGAGGCTGGCGACCCGCCGCTGAAGGTCCATCAGGGAATCCTGAATCTGGGCCTGAATCCCATTGTACTGCTGGCGCCTCTCGTCCAACGAATCCTCTTGTGCCTCGAGGCCCAGCCTCTCTTCGTCGTGGCGTTGTCGGTCATCGTAGATGAACCGAACCGGAAGGGTTCCGTCAGGATCGTTCGTGAAAAGGCCGGAACCCACGGCGTCTTCCCAAACTCTGGCCGCTCGTTCGAACGCGATCCTCGCATCGGCGCGACGGAGGTCGAATGGTTCGTCGACTCTCGCGACACGCCATGTGAGGGGGACGTCACAAGGGACCAACGAACCGGCAGGCCGATCCCTCAACGCGGCAGCCTCACCGAAGGGTTCGGGTTCCGAAACCTGCGATTGAGCATCGTCCGGCGGGAGCGATTCAATTTCCAATTCGCCCGGCCCAAAAAACGCGATTCCGCCAAGGAATGCGAAAACTGAAAGGCCCGCCGCCAAAGGCGCGAAACGAATTTTCATGCTCAGATCCCCCGCCCTACACAATCAGAAGCTGCATGCCCCCGAGCGCCGAGTTTATGCGATCAGTCCACCTCTTCACAAGACGGGACGCTTCGGGACGCCGAGCTTGATGCCAACTCTGCCCAATCCCTGGCCCGAGGCGGTGCCTAGTATGGTCGAGGGCCCAAGTCAGGTCGCTGGTCCAGCATCCGCCCTCGAATTCCCGCTGCAGTAGGTGCCGATCTGGTGCGTCCAGACCCTTGTGGGGGGCGGTGCGGCTCTGTAATCTCACGTACGAGTCGGTGGGAACCCAACGAAAAGGGGTGGCCCGGTGAGCGCACGGGAGGGGCGACTTCCGCAGGATCCGCAGCGCGGAAACGCCAATGAGGCGTGGAAAGCGAAATGGGGGGACCATCTCGCTTGGTCGACGACGGTCGCCGTCGTCGTCCACGCCGCTGTCATCGTGTTCTGGCCCGCCTGGGAAGGTGAGGGATGGGCCGATCCCGAGGAAGATCTCTTCGGAACCACTTGGATTTCCCTGTTCGCGCCTCCCACTACTGCCCCCGCAGGCGGTAGTGGCGCTGGAACACCTCCGATCGCCTTGATCGCAGAGCCGGACTCGCTCCCGGAGACGGCTATCGAACTGGGTGTTGTCGAGTCCGAATTGGCTCTAGTGGCTCTTGCCGGAGGCAGGGAGGGACTTCGCGAGCGCTTGGCGGGAAGGGGCGGACCGTTCCCTAGCATCGTCGAGCGTGAGCCCGCCTCCGCGCCGCCGAGTATTGGTGACGATTTGACCGGCGCGAGCGCGGAACAAGAAGAGGAAGAAGTCACGGTAACGGTCATCGAGAATCCTGCGGTTGTCGATGAGCAGATCCTTCTTGAGACGAGCCCGCTAGATCTTTCGCGGCTCGCCGGTGTTCGCCCGGAAATCGTGCTTCCGGGGACTTCAGCATGGATTCTGATTCGGAACCCGGCTGAAGTAAATCGCTTCATGAACGGAGTTTTCAGCTCCGAGGCGGAGGGACTGGTCGACGTCGCTGTTTGGATCGACGCATGGGGCTCCGTCGAATGGGCCGAAATCAGTAGATCCAGCGGACTCGAGGAGATGGATGAGATCGCCCTCGCTCTGTTCAACGAGGTGGCCACCTTCCGGCCCGCTCGCGATCGAGGTGTGCGCGTTTCGATGTCGGCGATCTTCTCCGTTCCATTCCCTTGGTAGCGGGTCTGTGCGTTAGACGAACGCTCGTTGGTGCCGCCGTTCTGGTTCTCGGGGGATGCGCCTCAGCAGGTGGGCCCGCAGGCCCGGTGGTCTCGCCTACGGGAATCGTCTACGAGCTGGGGACACCACCGACCTCTACCAGATTCTCACAAACCGGCGCACTCTATCTCACTCAAGGGCTCATCAACCGGGCGCTTGAACTCGCGTTTCTGGGGATCGAAGAAGACTCCACCAATCCGATCCACTACCTCCTGGCCGGTCTCGCGTATACACGGCTCGAGCAATATGGCGAGGCGAACGAAATGTTCGTTGAGGCGCAGCGGATATATCCTGCGTATGAACTCGCCATCGAGCCTGAACGCGAATCCGCGTGGATCGAGTTGTTCAACGCGGGTATCGCGGCCTACGCCCAGGAGGACATAGAGCGCACGATCGAAGCTTGGGAACAGGCTGGGATGATGTGGGGCTTGCGGCCCGATGCCTCCCTGAATCTCGCCACGTTGTTCAACGGCGAGGAGCGATGGGATGACGCTATCGCTGCCTACCAAAGGGTCGTCGTGGGCCTAGAGCAAGACCCCGTCACGAGAATCCTCTCCCCAGAGGAGGTTCAAACCCGCACTGACCTCCGGAGGAATAGCGAAGACAGGCTCACTCAGCTCTTGCTTTTCCGAGAACGTTTTACAGAGGCGGAGCCGCTGCTTCGACGCCACCTCGAGGCCGACCCCGCGAGCATTCGGGTCCGTGGCGACCTCGCCGCCACCCTTCATGGACTGGGACAGGACGCTGAAGCCTCCGCGATCTATACCGGCCTTCTCTCTGAGACGGGTCTGCAGGCCAGAGATCTCTTCAACGTGGGAATCGCTCTCTATCGAGCAAATGACTACTTGGCGGCGGCGGATGCGTTCGAAAGGCTGACTCGACTCCAACCCGATTCGAGGGACGCGTGGTTCAACTACGCGAACTCACTTTTCGCCGCTGAGTCATGGAAGCCGTTGGCCGTAGCGGGTGACCGGCTGGCCGAGGTGGACCCGCTGGGGGAGAACTCTGGCCTCATCGCAGCCAGGGCGCACCTCGAACTCGGAGACGAAGAGTCTGCCGCCGCCGGATTGAACCGAACCGAATCCGCCCCCATCCACCTCGAAGGCCTCCAGCTACGGCCTTCGGAAGGTGCGACCACCATTGGAGGGCGCGTGGTAGGAAACACAGCGGAACCAGGGACTTCTGTGCGCCTGCGATTCATTTTCTATGGGGCGAATGGAGCCGTGGGGACACAAACCCTAACCCTGTCAGCCCCACCGACTGGGCGTCGTGCGACGTTCGAGGTCTCCTTCGCGGGGCAGGCTACCGCATACCGCTACGAGGTGACATCCCGTCCGAATCTTTAGATCTCCCGTCCGAGTCTTTGGACCTCTAAGGAACGAGTAGACGGACAATCCCATCGTATTTGTTGAGCAGGAACACCTGGTCGCCGGGGCCCGGTCCGAAACGCAGGTCGGCGCGGGAGGCGGGCGACCTGCCCTGCTCCGCGTTCTTTTCCTGGATGAGCTGAAGTAGCGTCTTCGCCTGGCCTCCGTCGTTGAACAGGATCCGGCGGATCGGATCCTGACCCCCACTCGGGGGGTCATCGGCCTGAATGTAGAAGAGTTCTCCGCTTGGTTGATCCGCAAAAAGAATGAGATCCGCCAACTGAGGGATCTCGTCGCCCCGGTACACCTGGAGACCGGCTGCGGCCGACTGGGACTGGAGCAGAGGGTCCACCTGTCCCCACTCCGCCACCGGATACGTGACGGACGGATCACTGCGCGGATTGTCGAGGTCCACGGCTGAACGACTGATGAAGCGGAAGCTTCCCTCCCAGTCGTTCCACCCCAGGTTGCCCCCGGCCGGCACAGGGCTGATTTCCTCCACGATGTTCTGGCCGATGTCCGCAAGATACATGGTGCCGTTCGCCGGATCCCAAGCCAGGCGCTGCGCGTTACGCACGCCGTACGCGTAAATTTCGCCCAACGTGCCGCGGTCTCCCACGAACGGGTTGTCGGCAGGAATCCCGTACTCGCCATTGGCACTGTTGGTGCCGAGCGGATCGATGCGAAAAATCTTCCCGAAAGCCGAAGCAAGATTCTGCCCGTGGTTCAGTGGGTCACCACCGCTGCCTCCATCCGCAATCGAGACGTAGAGATTCCCAAAGTCGGCGTCCCCCAGCGCGGCGGTCGAGTTGAAAGCTATCTGACCGCCGTTGTGATTGCCGAAAGGCTGCTGGATTCGTAGCAGTTCTCGTGGCTGTCCGCCGTCATACCTCGCGCCGCCGGGAGTACGGGCCGTCCACTCGAGAAGAACCGTGTCGTGTGTATCCCCTCCACCGGAGGGCGTAAAGTCGGGAGCCGGGTCGGTATTTCGGCTGTCCGTCCACGTGTAGAACTTGCCGTATCCCAGGGTGCCGGACTGGCCGAACTGAGGATGGAAGGCGAAGCTCTGGAACCCCGTTTCCCGACTTCTCGCTTGCACGGGAAATTCCCAATTGGGAGCATTGATGTCGACGTATTCGCTCACCGTTCGGCCGTCATAGCTGACCGTATACAGCGGCCCGCGCATATCGCTGACGAATACCCGGCCCGTGCCGGGCTCGTCGACCAATCGCATCATGCGGGCAGGTGATCCGTCGACGTCAGGGATCGTGGCGAACTCGACGAAGTCGACTCGGATCACACCCTCTCTCGCAGGGATCGGTGACGGGAAGGGATCGTCGGGGGCCTGTGCAGACAGCGGGAATGCCACCCCCAACGTTATCGTCGTCACGAGCGTCATACGCATGGTCATTTTTGCTCCTATTCCATTTCCATTCATTCGAGCCACCGCCCCCTTGGGTCGGCTTCAACGCATCTTATGTCCAATTTATCGGGCTGAAAAGCCGTCTGGTTTTCCTATCCGCGCACCCCGCCCTATAGTTGCGGGCTCAACGCCTTGACCCATAGAAGACCGATCACGGTAGAAAACCGGCCGCTCATAGAAGAACGATCAGTATAGAAGACCGACCAAAACGCGACCCTGTTGAGAGGACCGATCGAGATGGCCGAGAACCAAGACCACAATGCCGCCGTTCAACAAGTGGATCGAAAGACCCATCTGCATCCCTTTACTTCGGCCGCCGCCCATGCGGAAGCGACGCCGCAGATCATGGTAGAGGGCCAGGGTGTACACGTTCGGGACGACACGGGCAAACAATACCTGGATGCGATGGCCGGCCTCTGGTGTGTAAACGCGGGGTACGGGAGACAAGAAATTGCGGACGCGATTTCCAGCCAGTCTCGCCGTTTGCCCTACTACCACACCTTCCTCTCGATGACCAACGAACCCGCAGCCCGTCTGGCGGACCGGCTCATTTCGTTGGCGCCTGGCTCGATGAGCAAGGTTTTCTTCGGTAGTTCGGGCTCGGACACGAACGATACGCAGGTCAAGATCGTCTGGTATTATCACAATGTCTTGGGGAAGCCCGAGAAGAAGAAAATCATCGCACGCCAACGCGCCTACCACGGCTCGACGTTGGCCGGAGCCAGCATGAGCGGGATGCCGCATATGCACGGGGCGTTCGATCTACCACTTGATCGTTTCATCCACGTGGACCAACCCCACTACTGGCGGCACGCATCAGCCGGGCAGACCGAACTCGAATATTCCGCCGAACTCGCGAGTGAACTCGAGGATTGTATCGTGCGCAATGGGCCCGAAACCATCGCCGCGTTCATTGCCGAACCGGTCCAAGGAGCCGCGGGAGTGATCCCGCCCCCGGAGGGTTACTTCGAGGCCATCGTTCCTATCCTACGGAAGCACGACATCCTGTTCATTGCCGACGAAGTGATCTGCGGATTCGGTCGACTGGGACAGTGGTGGGGCTCGGATGTTTTTGGGCTCAAACCGGATCTCATGAGTACGGCCAAAGGCCTGACCAGTGGGTACGTACCTATGTCGGCTTGTCTGATCTCCGAGCGGGTGTGGGAGGTCTTGCGAGAGGGGTCTGCACAGTACGGACCTTTCGCGCACGGGTACACCTACTCAGGTCATCCTGTGGCCGCGGCGGCAGCGCATGCCAATCTCGACGTCATCGAAGGGGATGGGCTGGTCGAAAACGCGGCCCGGGTGGGCGCCTACCTTCAACAAAATCTCCGTGAAGCGTTCGCCGATCATCCGCTCGTGGGAGAGGTGCGCGGCCTCGGCCTCATCGCCGCGATCGAGTTGGTCAAGGACAAGGAAACCAAGACGCCGTTCGATGCCTCCGTTGCCGTCGCTCGTCGGCTTCACGAGCTCCTCATGGAGGAAGGCCTGATCTGTAGGCCGATGTTCGAGTCCGTCGGGTTCTCGCCACCCCTGATCCTCACGACCGACAATGTAGACTCAATCGTCGAGATGTTTTCGAGTGGTTTAGAGAAACTGACCGTCGAGTTGACTGCGGCGAGGGCTTGAAAAAGCCGTGGCTTAAAAGAGGGCTCGGCAATGGCCTTGTGAGTCGAGCTTTCGGGAGACATTGTGCCTCGTTGCTCATGCTCGACAGCATCACGACGACCACCAATCCGCGACAAATACTAATCCGTGATGACACGAATCCAGTAACAAGACTGAAGAAGGGGCATCAAAATGCGTAGGATATCGAACGGGTTGATTCTCGGATTGGCGCTCGTGGTACTCAGCGCCTGCACGAGCCCGGAGCCGGAAGCGGTGGACCTGCTGCTGCACACCGGCAAGGTCGTCACCGTCGATGACGCGTTCTCCATTCAGCAAGCCGTTGCCGTGCGTGACGGAATCATCGTCGAAGTCGGTGGAAACGACCTGGTCGACCGATATGTTGCCGCAGAGACGATCGATCTCGAAGGCAAGATGCTCATGCCGGGATTCAACGATACACATCTCCACATGAGCGGAGATCCGATCCGCGAGATCGACTTGACCGAGACCTTTTCAATCGCGCAGTTACAGGAACAGGTGCGCGCCAAAGTCGAGCAGCTCGGCGAAGGTGAGTGGGTCACGGGTTATGGCTGGGCCGAGGATGTGTTCTCCGAGCAACGCGTGCCGACCCGAGCCGACCTGGACGAAGCCGCTCCGCGCAGTCCGGTCACGCTGACGCGAGCAGGCGGGCACAGCGCCGTGGTCAACAGCCTCGCCTTCTCTCTTGCGGGCATCACCGACGACAGCCCCAACCCGGACCGCGGGATCTTCGAAAAGAACGAACGAGGCGAAATGAACGGAATCATTCGGGAACGCCAGGAACTCGTGGGAAGGCTCGTCCCGCGCGCGACACGCGAGGAGACCCGGCCGAGCTTCATCCAGCACCTTCGGGACCTGCTCGAGCTCGGCATCACTAGCTTCGCCCAGGCGGGTGTCGGAACGCGCGGCTTCGGGGAGTGGGAGACGGTCTACGGGGAGCATGGTGAAGAACTGCCACGCGCCAACGTACAAATCCGCTGGGGCGGCCGTGAGCAAATGGCCGCATTCGGCAGAAAAACCGGTGACGGGGACGAACGTCTGCGCATCGGGGCCATCAAGGTGTTCGTCGACGGTGGATTCACGGGGCCCAGCGCCTACACGATCGATGAGTACAAGAGTGAGCCGGGCTTCTACGGGTCGCTAGACATCGATCCCGAAGAGCTGCGCACCATCGTCCATGACGCCCACGAGATGGGGTGGCAGATGGGCTTCCACGCCATCGGCGACGCGGCGATCCAGCTCATCGTGAATGACTTCGCCGAGGTCCTCGATGCCGATCCGCGCGAGAACCACCGTCACTATCTCAACCACTTCACGGTCCGCCCGCCGCCCGAAGTGATGGACCTGATGGCCAAGCACAACATCCTCATCACGCAGCAGCCGAACTTCACGTACACGTTAGAGTCGCGCTACGTCGAGAATCTCCAGGAGGAACACGCCGCTCACAACAATCCGCTCCGCAGCCCGATGGATCACGGCGTCTTCGTCGCACTCAGCAGCGACATTCTTCCGATCGGGCCGATGGTGGGCATCTACGCAGCCGTCACTCGCAAGGGTGTATCCGGTGCGGTATTCGCACCTGAAGAGCGACTCACGATGGAAGAGGCGATTGTGGGCTACACCCGCAACGGCGCTTACATCACGTTCGAGGAAAACATCAAGGGGACCCTCGAGCCGGGTATGCTGGCCGACATGATCGTGCTGTCCGACGATCTCCTGACCATCGATCCGGAACGTATCCTGGATGTGGTGGTCGAGACGACCATCGTGGGTGGGAGAGTGGTGTTCGAGCGATAGGGGCGTTCGCACGAGCATAACCAGGATTGAAATGCCGACCGATTCACAACGAGTCTCTACCCACCGCCCTAGGCTGAAACGCGAGATCGGCGGGTTCGGTTTTTTTGCGCTCGCGTTTGGTTCGATGATCGGGGTGGGCTGGATCACCGCCCTCGGCGGTTGGTTCGAGCAGGCGGGCCCCGTCGGTGCTATCCTCGCGTTCGCCGCCGGCGGAACACTCATGCTCGTGATCGGCCTCTGCTACGCGGAGGTCACGCCCATGCTTCCGGTAACGGGCGGCGAGGTTGCTTACGCGTATAAGGCCTACGGCACCTCGAAATCCTTCATCATCGGATGGTTCTTAGCCTTCGGATACTTGTCCGTGTCAGCCTTCGAAGCCATCTCCGTCGGGCTGGTCCTTTCGTTTCTGTTCCCACAGATCGACGTCTTTCCGCTATACGAGATTGCCGGCTCGACGGTCTACGCCTCGCACCTGCTGTTGGCCTTCGTCTTTACAGGCTTCATCACCGCGATCAACTACTTCGGCGTGGGGATCGCCTCGCGGGTCCAGGTCGTGTTGACGATCCTCTTCCTTCTGTGCGCCGGGCTCTTCGTCTTCTCGGGCATCGCCAGCGGCGAGATCGCGAACCTGGCCCCCTACTTTGGCGACAGCGCTCTCGGGACCGGCGGGCTAGCCGGAGCGCTGGCTGTATTCGTGACGGTGCCGTTTTGGTACGTCGGCTTCGACACAATTCCCCAGGCAGCAGAGGAGCGCCGGGAAAATTCACCGCTCAATCGGCTCGGGCTTTATGTGATTCTCGCGATCATCGGATCCACCATCTTCTACATCGCCGTCATCCTTGGCGCGGGCATGACGGCGCCGTGGCGCAGCATCGTCGGTGAAGACCTTCCGACGGCTGCAGCGTTCTCGTCGGCATTCGAATCCCAGCTGTTGGTGAAGCTCGTCCTCGTCGCCGGCCTCATCGGGCTCCTCACGAGTTGGAATGGATTTTTCCTGGCTGGCTCCCGCGTCCTGTTTTCATTGGGACGGGGACGCATCATCCACGCCTCGTTCGGCGAGACGCATCCGCAGTACGGGACGCCCACCCGGGCCGTCATCTTCAGCGGTCTGGTGACTTTCGTTTCCGCGTGGCTCGGCCGAGGGGCGATCATTGCGTTCGTCGATGTCGGCTCGTTCTGTATCGCGCTCGCGTTCCTCGGTGTGGCGCTCTCGCTCATTCAGCTGCGCAAGCGATTCCCGGACCTGGAGCGTCCGTATCGCATGCCGGGTGGCAACGTACTCGCCTACATCGCGGCCGGCGGTTCTCTGTTCATTTTGGCCGTGATGCTCATTCCTGCCAGTCCCAGCGTTCTAGTCTGGCCACTGGAATGGATGATCCTCGGTGCCCTCAGCGCCACGGGTCTCGTCTTCTGGTTCGGGGCCAGACGGTACCGCCGGCGGGTTTCAGAGGAGGAGCGAGCCAGGCTGATCCTGGAGGATTACGCCTAAGATTCGGAGGACTCAAAGGCCCGGCAAGACCTCGTCCAGCCAATCCATCAGGATGCGGTCATCCATCCTAAGAACGTGTCCCTGACCTCTGATCGTGTTGACCCGTGGAGAGATCCCAGCCACCTCCAGCGTCACTCTGGTCGCTTCCGTGCCCTCGTGCCATCCGCGGTCCATCTCACCGACCATGAGCCAGACCGGCTTGCCCG
Organism: Longimicrobiales bacterium; assembly: GCA_029941275.1. GTDB lineage: Bacteria > Gemmatimonadota > Gemmatimonadetes > Longimicrobiales > Gaopeijiaceae > UBA822. The sequence goes on from JAPYQK010000091.1 coordinate 10,121, forward strand.
CGAACGGCTCCAGTGCTTCCGGCGGGCCGGAGTACGTACCCGGCATTCCGATAACGGCGGCGAAGCGAGAGGGATCGGAAGCCAACACGTGAAACGCGCCTCGCCCTCCGTTGGACGCTCCCGCGACCACGACCCGTTCCGTGTCGTAGGAAACGTTCTCGCCGAGCCAGGAAAAGAGCGCCGGAATGAACTCGTCCGCTTCCCTGCCGAGTGACGAGCCAAGAATCGAGGGCGCCACCACGAGGTACCCGCGTCGGGAGGCCTCCCTATTCCAGTAGGCGTCGACCATTCCCAGCGCCAACGCCGGGGTTCCTCCTCCCCATGGGAGGGCGAGGATCAGCGGGTGGTTCCCAGAGTCGGAATAATTCTGCGGCTTGAAGATCGCTACCTCGACCCGTATCCCGTCACCGTAGGTGATCTCCACCCATTCGTAGGCGGGGGAGGTGGCTAGATCTGGGTCGGACCCAGCGTGGATGTCGTCGTGACCGCCGGAAGCTCCCGAAAGGACAACCAGCCCGGCGACCAGACTGGCAACTAGGGAGACCGTGCGACCCCAGGGGACGGAGCGCTTTGGAGCTTGTTGGTTGCGGGCGTACACGAAGGTCACTCTCCTAGTCGGGGGTTCCAGCAATAC
>JAPYQK010000092.1:0-6608 GCA_029941275.1 Longimicrobiales bacterium
CCTGGGTTCCGTTCGTCCGCGATAGGTTGAGGGGCAGTTCTGTTGAGGAATACTATACGTGTGCTCCTGATTGATGATGATCGGGGGGACTATCTCGTTACCAGAGCGCTCTTAGCTCAAGTCACGCACCCCACCATCGAGTTGGACTGGGTCTCCACAGTCCAAGAGGGGCATGAGGCCATGCTCAACGGTGGGTACGACGTTTATCTGGTCGACTATTTTCTAGAAGATGGTAGTGGCCTCGACCTGCTCAGAGAGACATCGACTCAACAGCTTCGGGCACCAGTGATCATGCTGACGGGCCGCGGCAGTCACGAGGTCGACGTCGAAGCGATGCAAGCAGGTGCGGCTGACTACCTGGTCAAAGGCCAAATCGAACCCGAGGATCTCGAACGCTCCATTCGGTATGCTCTAGATCGCATGGAGGCCCAACAGGCCCTTCGAGCCAGGAGGAGCGCCATCGAGGGATGTTCGACCACCTTCCGCTCGGTGTGTACCGTTGTACTCCAGAGGGCGGATTCCTGGACGCCAATCCGGCGCTTATGAGGCTTCTCGGCTACCCCGACCCGGTCAGCCTCGAGAACGACTACGCAGCGACGTTCTACGTGCACGCAGATCACACCGAGGCCTTTAAGAGTCGACCGTTGGAGTTCAGCATCGTTCGGGGGTTCGAGACCCGCCTCCTTACCGAGGATGGACCTGAGATCCGGATTCGGAATACCGCCCGGATTCATAGGGATATAGCTGGCAACGTCAGTTACATGGAGGGGATCATCGAGGACGTTTCCCGCTCTTGGCAATCGGCCTAAGTCCACCAGGAAGCCGCGCGCTACAACGCATTGTACGAGTGCGGGTTTGTGGGCCTGCTCATTGTTGACCGCTCAGGAACCATTAAGGACGGCAATCCTGCGTTTCGGGAACTGGCCGGGTCTGGCGTTGAGGACCTTTCTTCCCTGTCGTATTCGGAACTCTTCGAGAATGGAGACCAATCCAGCGCGAGCGAAGAAATTCAACGACTCATGGCCGGAGGCTCCACCGCAGAGGAAGGCGTTCGTACCCTACTCGTGAAATCCGGAGAAACGCGCGTTGTGAATAAACTGAGCATTCTCATCAGAAATCGAGACGGCGAACCGGACCACGTGCTGCTCACGATGCAGGTGAGCGCGCCGGGTTGAGGGACTACACCCGAGACTGCCCCTTACGGCCGTCTTCGGAATCCGTCTCGGACGTTACGGGAGTGTTCGAGTCCGGCGGACTCAGGGGGTCGGGCACTCCGTCGGCCATCCTCACGTGCGAACCCAAGGCATGGCTCAAACACCGCTCACTCCAATCCTCCGGCAACTCGTCATCGTTTGGAGCGCGCTCCAGCTCCACCCACTTCCTCACCTCCGCCGCATCATCGGGGCGCTCAAGGGCGTTGAGGGCGTTCGCTGCGGCCCTCCGAAACGGAGTATCCGCCACGACCTGAGCCATGAGATAGACTTGCTCGCCGGCGAGATCCAGGCGTCCCGCAAATCGTGCACTCTGTACGTATTCGTTCAGGTGCGCCGCCACCGATGCCATATGATGCGAAGCGAGGTCTAGCCACGTCAGCGTGCAAAGGGTGCGGACCGCGGTGGGGTGGATGCGTACGATCTTTGTTGCAAGCCCACGGGCCGGTTCCGCCTGTCCATCCTCGAGCATCACGTCGACAGCCCGGCCGTAGTACGTCAGGGCTCGATCTCGATCGCCCGCCCGATCAAATAAATCGCCGGCCCGGTTCAGCGGCACCCACCTGAACCCCAGCGCGGCCTTCTCCGCTTGGGCCTCCAAATCAGCCAGCAGCGCCTCACTTACGGGTGGTGGGCCTGCGGGCTCGCGCTTCTTGGGGCGGAATAGGTCTGAAAGTTGTTTTATCGCGAAGGCTGGGGGTTTGCAGAACCCTTCAATTTAGTGGTCCCCGCTGAGCCCGGATAGACAAACTTCATAAAGAGCTATTTCCAGACGGTCAAGCCGAGCCGAGCGGGGCCCCCGCGAACCGTCGCCAAAACCAAGGCGCGCGGCGCACCGCGATATCCATGAAGAAGAGGAACAAAGCCAGCGCTGAGAGCCAGGGCCAAAGCGGTGTCGGTACCGAGGCGGTCTCTCCGTAGTCGTCAAAAATGTCTTCGACATCGGGTAAGAAACCCCCGCCGGTTTGGGAACTGATTTCATTCAACAACGCCGTGTTGGCCGGATAGAGGCGGAACTCGTCTCCATATCTGTAGAAGAGTGCTTGCGAGCGGTCCTCGATGCCGTTCCCGGACAACTCGAATCGATATGGCTCCTCACCGGGCGCTCCAAGTGCGTAGCGGGCCTGAAACGTCGCGGGCCCGATCTGCTGAAAGGATAGGGGTATTTCCTCCCCTTCCGCACCGATCACCCGCAAGCGAGGATCAAGGTCGGTCCGGTAGGCACCCTCTGCGGTGAGCGCACTTACGGTTATGAGAGCCTCGTCGCCGACGCGCTCGACCCGAAAGTCCAGTTCGTCGCCGCCGTCCCGCATCATCGTCTCCCGCACCAACTGCGACCAGAATTTCCCGTATCCGTCCCACGTCAGCCAGTCTGCCGCCCAGCGGTTCTTGACGTCCGACGTGAAGGCAGCGGTCCGGCCCAGCCCATAGCGCCACCGCGCCAGGAGTGGGTTTTCCGTGTCGGACTGCATAAGCACTTCGGCGGTCTCTTTGGCCATAGTCCTCACGTAGCCGCGAAGTGCGGGGGCCGCATCCAGATCAATGTCGGTGAACGCCTCGATCGAGGTCGTCACCGTGGTCTCCACGGGCTCCTCCACGAGCGTGGACTGCGAGGCGATTTGAGTTTCTTGAATAAAAATTCGGGGAACGCGCTCCGCGTCTTCGATGAAGTAGCTACGCCCCCTACCCCAGTTCGCGATGTTCGCCAACAACTCCCGATCTGCTTCCTGTCCAACGGCCACCGACGACACCGTAATCTCCGAATCGGACATCAAGGAAACGAGTTCTTCGTAGTCGTCCGCGTAAGTCTTTCCGTCGGACAAGAGAATGACGTGCCGAACCTCCGCCTCGGACTCCGCAAGAGCGTCGAACGCCGTCTCCAACGCCGGATAGATGTTCGTTTGAGACCCCGCAATGATACGACTGATGAAGTCGTTCATTCCGGGCTTGTCGACCGCGAGCTGCAGAGGCACCGTCACGTAGGGAGTGTCGTCGAAAGTGATCAATCCGAAGCTGTGCGTCGGCTCGAGAAGATCCAGCGCTGCTTTCGCGGCCTCTTTGGACAACTCGAGTTTCGGGCCAACCATGCTGTAGGACTTGTCCAACACGATGATGAGAGCCAGGTCTTTGCGCCTCTCGTTGATCTCGAACCAGATCGGAAGCACCTCTTCGATTTCCGAGCCGGCATACCCCTCCTCTCCGTAGCTCGATTCTCCGGCCGCGAAGATGAATCCGCCCCCGTAGTCCCTGACGTACTCCAGGATGGCTTGCACGTTGCCATCATCAAGCGCGTCCATAGGCACGTCACTCAGCAGCACGAGATCGAAGTCCTCGAGTGGGGTGACCGTTCCGGGGAGGGCTTCAGGACCCACGACGGTCACGTCCATTCCCTCCGCCACCAGCGCATCCCGCAAGTACCGAGCGCTGGCCAATCGGCCCTCGACATACAGAACGCGCGGGCGGGTGCCGACCGTGATCGACTGCGTGTGAAGGTCGTTTTGACCCAGCGGGTCACCTTCACTCTGAAGTTGGCCCGAAATCGTGCCGGTGCCATCAGCCGGAAGTCGCACGTCGAAGTCGACTTCGTTGTAGCCGGGCTCAAGATTCACCTGGCGCGTCTCGAGCGTCTGGTCGTCGCTGACGAGTGCCACCGTGGCGGTTGTCGCGACCCGACTGAACACACGTACGGTCGCTGTTACCGGCTCCTCTCCACGAACCTCCTCGGGTAAATCGATCGCTTCGATCCAGCTGTCGCCCTCGCCTCGAACGGTGGCCGGGAGCGTGAACACGCGCACGCCGTTCTCCTGCGCCTCGCCCAACAGCCGCGACACGTTGCCAGCGGTTTCGTTGCCGTCCGTGATCAAGACAAGGCGCTTCAGGTAGCGGGAATCGAAGCTGCGAAAAGCCCGTGTCATGGCCGATTCTAGGTTCGTGACGCTCTGGTTGATCGAGCGGTTGGCTCCATCGGGTGACACCTCCACCGAGCGAATCCCCTCTGCGGACGTCACGGTGCGAGCGGAGCCCCCAAAAACGAGAAACGCCGAATGTGCTGGATCACCTTGGGCGTTGGCCGAGGCCATCCAATCGATGGCCGTGCCGACGAACGCGGGATCGATACTGCTCGAAACGTCCAAAGCGAATACCACCGACATCCACTTGCCTGAGCGCTGCCAAACGGGCTCGAGGAGGGCCGCCACCAGGAGGACCAGCACCCCAATACGAAGGCCCGCCGCCACCGAACGATGCCGGGGCGAAGAACCCATCGTAGAGTGCTGAGACAGCCGCCAAATAAAGGGGATCGTCACCAGCCCCAGCAACGGCCACCAGCGCGCGAACTCGATGCTCATACGGTCACCCGCTTGTGGTACGTGAACCACTCCGCCACAACCAAAAGGAACGCCAGAAGAAGCAGGAAGATCCACAACTCGTCGTTCGGTCCCGGCTCCGCAGCTTCCACAACTGTGGACGCGGCAGCCGTGATCTCCGCCGAGGCAAGGCGGGAATCATTGACGAGAGAGCGCTCGGCACTGGTCAAATTGACCGCCACCCGCTGTCGGCTACCGCCCTGGCCCGCCAATGCATAGAGACCGGGTTGGTCCGCCATGAAGACCGTGCGATTCGACAAGGGCCATGCGGCAACGCCGGTGCCCTCGAGGTCGGTGACGGAGGCCCCAGCGATGGGTACCTCGATCCGGCCCGGCGCTCGAACCAGAGCTGCTTTCTCATCCATCAACCAGCCCAGAGCGTTCTGCAGGAAGATGGGAAAACTCGGGTGCAGCGGGAAATTCGAGTCCTCGAGCGCGAACGACACCCGCACGATTCGCTCAGGTACCTCACTGAGCAGAACCAACGGCAACGATCCGTTCCCGACAATAACTTCTCCGGCTACCGACACCGGTCCGGGCGACGGCCCCCCGGCCCCGTCATTTGTGGGCAGAGCGATCCGGGCCGCTCGATCGACTCGAAGATCCTCCAGGGCCACGAACCTAAGCACTGGATGGGCACGATTCCAGCCCGGCACCTCCGGAGATTCCAGGATATCGAGCGTCGGGGTCAGCCAATCTACGTTAGACGGCAGGAAAAGCATCGCCGGGCCTCGAGGTGCAACCGGAGGCGCGAAGCGATCGAAAATGTAGACATCAGCCGAGATCTGATCGTTGTACTCGGAGGGTTCGATCACCGTGAGCGACAATCGCGGCTCATCCGCCAAAACGTTTTCGAGGTAGGTGCTGCCCGACGTGACCAACAACACCCGCCTCATCCGTCGCGTCGGCAAAAAGCCATAGGCATAGTCATCGGCCGCAAATGCGTCAGAGTCCGACGTGACCACCGCTCGTACGGTGCCTCGCCCGAAGCTGCTCAAATCGAGCGACCGCGCTCGTGTTTCGCCCGCCTGTAGGGTCAGTGTGTCCCGAATGCCCCCCTCCAGGGTTCCACTGAGCCGCAATGCGATCTGCTTGGCAACCGGAGACGCATTCGTCATCTGGACGAATGCGTAGTAGCGCGACGGTTCGGAGGGCACAGCGTCGACGTCGAATGCCGTGATGCCCACGTTGTGTGCGGGCTCGAAAACCGAAACCACCGTTGCTTCCGGCGGCACGTCCGTGACCATGACACCGTCCGAAACGAAAAAGACCTCGGATTCGGCCTCGGTAAGGTCGGGAAACTCTGGGTCACCACCGAGCGACACGGTGAGCCCAGCGAGCACCTCCAGGGCTTCCCGGCGGTCGCCCGGATCACCGGGTGGGGCCTGACCGGACGTATCGAGAAGGAGGAATCTTCCGCCGGCACTCCCCTGCCTCAGGAAACGGTCGGCGTGCTCCACGGCGTGATCCCAACGCGTGAACCCGTCCGCCGTGCGGGTGCCCATCGTGGCAGAATTGTCGATCACGACCGTGATGTTGCGGAGATCGCTACCCGGTGAGGAAAGCTCGGGACGCCCTATGCCTGAGGCGATCGAAAGGCCGATCGCCAGCGCTAGCATCAGAGAAATCCACCACCTCAAGCGGTCGAAGAACGTGTTCCGTTTCTTTTCTTTGAGCAGGCGGTCCCAGAGCAAGGTCGACGGAACGACTACTCGTTGAGGTGGCGGCTTCAGCCAGTAGAGGTACAGGACCACCGCCATCGTCGTACCCAGCAGGGCCGCCGCGAAACCCGCACTCATCCCGAGAAAAATCATCGAAGGAAGCGGCCTTGCCGGAAGACCTGGAGAATGAGGTCCTCGAACGGGACGTCGGTCGTGGTACGGAGGTATCCCCAACCGTTCTTCCGACAGTAGCCACCCACCTCTTCACAATGCTCCTCGAACTGCTCCGCATAAGCCTCGAGAAGAGCCGGCGTAACTCTGACGCGCTGGGAGGTGCCGAGCTCTGCATCTTCGAGGAGCACCTCGTCCGG
>JAPYQK010000092.1:6618-10707 GCA_029941275.1 Longimicrobiales bacterium
GGCTTGGCTTCCTCAGGCGTATAAACGTGCACCGCAAAAAGGTCCTGCTTGAAGAAGCGAAGCATATCGAACGCCCGCGAGAATCCCTCCTCATCCAGAAAATCCGAAACCACCACGACCAACCCGCGGCGCCGGCGCGACGTAAAGAACGCTTTGAACGCCCTCTCCATCGAGGTCGATCCTCCAGGCTCGGCCGCCTCCAGGAAACGAAACGCATGCCACACCTGGTGCTTCCCGCGACGGGCAGAAAGCTCATGAGCTATGCCGTCCGCGAAGCCGACCAAATTGACACGGTCTTGGTTCAGAAGTCCGACATAGCACAGAGCGGCCGCAATTTTTCGGGCGTAATCGAACTTCGGTGGTGCCCCGTAGTTCATCGACCCACTCGCGTCGAAGAAGATGTAGATCGGTAGGTCGGCCTCTTCCTCGAAGAGTCTCAGAATGAGCTTGTCGAGGCGCAAATACGTACGCCAATCGACGTTCCTGGTGTCTTCACCCGAAACGTACTGGCGGTAGTCGGCGAATTCGATCCCCGAATCCGTCTTCTTCTTCGCACGATGCTCCCCGTGCATGTGCCCGGGAATCATATGATTCGAGACGAGGTTCAAGTATTCGAGTTTTTTTAGAAACTCGTCGTCGAAGAGCGTGCCCTTTTCACTCATCCGCTGAACGCCGGGCTCGCCGACTTACTCCGAGGGCTCAGGCGTATCCTTCATGATCGCCTCGAGAATCGTGTCGGTGTCGACCCGCTCGGCCTCGCCCTCGAAGTTGAGCAGCACGCGGTGGCGTAGCGCGGGGAGCATGAAAGCACGAATGTCTTCACAGGACACGTGGACACGACCGTTCAGCAAGGCGTTCACTTTGCCCCCGATCACGAGGGTCTGAGTTCCACGAGGACTGGCTCCGAAACGCGCATAACGTTGCGCCATCGGGTGGGCGTGTGGCGTATCGGGATGAGTCGCGAGGGTCAGTCGGATCGCGTAGTCCTGCACGGATCGGGCGATCGGGACGGACCGAGCCGTGTCGCGCATCACGAGAATCTGATCACGATCGAGTACCATGCTTGCCTCGGGCTCTTCACGGCGGGTAGTCCGATCCATGATTTCGTGCATGTGGTGCGGTTCCGGATACGTGATTTTCAGCTTGTAGAAGAACCGATCGAGTTGTGCCTCGGGCAGCGGGTAGGTCCCCTCCATTTCGAGAGGGTTCTGAGTAGCGAGGACGAAGAACGGTGGTGACAGCTTATGTGTCGTCGTTCCGACCGTGACGCTCCGCTCCTGCATCGCCTCCAGCAATGCGGACTGCGTCTTGGGCGTGGCACGATTGATTTCGTCCGCCAGAAGGATGTTCGTAAAAATCGGCCCCTTCTGGAAAGCGAGATGCTTTTCGCCAGTATCGCTCTCGTGCACCACGTCACTTCCCACGATATCGCCCGGCATGAGATCCGGCGTGAACTGAATGCGTGAGAACGCCAAATGAAGGACGTCTGCTACCGTCGCGACGATTTTTGTTTTCCCGATGCCCGGAATTCCTTCGAGCAACACGTGTCCCTTGGAAAGCAAGCTGATCAGAGTCCCGTCGATGATCTCTTCGTTACCGACGATGACTCTGGAAATTTCTTCCTTGACGCTCTGGAAGTGCTCAGTGAATTCACTGACCTCGCTATCGAGACTATCCAACTGCGATGTGGTCATCTTCTCTCGTCAAAAAGGTCCTGAAGGTAGTCGTACTGCGGAGCACGATGCGGGGGAGGCCGAATGGCCAGGAAATACTTCTTCACGAGCGCGCGGTACTGCCACGGAATCCGCTCTGCGTTCAAAGCTGAACCCTGGGAATACTCCGAAGGCGCACGGACGTCACGGTACTGTACGATGGCGCTCTGCTGCCGGCTCGCCTCCTGAAAGAGGTCCTCCGGGTCCAACTCTTCTTCCGGTGAATCCGGGGTGTTTCCATCGATCACCTCGAGAGCGAGCTGTGACTCCAGCGTGGTGCTCGCACCCAGTTCGAGTTCACCGCCTGACGGATCCCCCGTCGCGTTGCCGGAGGGCCCGGTCTGCTGTCCCGGTGACCCCCCTTCGGAGCGAGTGATCTCCGAAGACGCAGAGGACGCCGCCGCTTCGGTCGACTGCCCCGTCAGAGACTGGCTTCGGGCCATCTGTCCCTGAGCTTGCCCTGGGGAGCTCCCAGCCTGTTGAGCCAGTTCCTCCTGCATGGTCTCCGCTGCATCGGAGGCGTCGTTGTTCGCTTCCTGCTGGGCCCGCTGTGCAGCTATCTCTTCGAGGGCGGCGGCCACCCTCTCCAGCGCCTCCTGGGCGTCCTCGAAGCGGTTCTCAGCGATGGCGTCGGCGGCCTCCTGGAGCGCCTCGAGCAATTCCTCGATGACCGGCTCGTCCACCCCAGCGGCATCCTGTAGCTGACTTCCTAGATTAGCCAGATCAGCGGTGGGGAGATCGCCCAGTTGCATCGCGAGTTCCCGTAGCAGATCGGCCGCCTCACCAAGTTCCTGGTTTCCCAGGGCGTCGACGAATTCGGACAATTCGTTCAATCCAGCAAACTCCTCCATCAATTCTTCGAGCGCCTCGCTGGTGGCGGTCATCTCGAGATTGCCCTCATCGAGAGCGTCCTGAGCCTCGCGTAAGTCTCGGAGAAGGTCGTCGAGGGAGGTGTCATCGGCCTGAAGTTCCTCGAGCGCTGCTTCTAGCAACGCCCGGGCGTCCTCGTCCAGGAGTTCGTCGCCCTGGCCATCGATCAGGTCACGCAGCTCTTCGGCATACGCATCCTGCATCTGCTCGAATCGGACCGAGTCCGAGGCCGCCGCGAAGCTGAGAAGCGGCCCTCCCGAAGGGACCAGAGCCAGCAGTTGCAGCCCGACGAAGAGGGCAAACGCGACTCCGAAACGCCTCGGGATCGCAATAGGCACGAGGCGCCGCGGATCCAAACGGCGAGCCGTCAGAGCTGCCCGCCCAACAAGAAGATCGGTCCAAGGCGAGGCGTCGTCCTGCCTCATGAACCAGTAGGCGCTCTTGATTTCGTCATTCAACTCAGCGCGTACATCCACAACGCCTGCCGCCCGCTCGAGTTGCCGACCCCCAAGCTGGGACCACAGCACGAAAGCTAGAAAGGCGGCCGAGCCAGCCGCGACGATCAATGCGCTCGGCGGAACAGGAACCGAAACCAACAGAGGAGCCGCTTCGATCAGAAGCAAAACACCGAGCACGCTACACAGTGCCACGGATAGGTGTTGGATCGTCTGATTGAAACGGACCTGGAGATCGATCTGCTTCAGAACCGCCGTGATCGTGGATCGCGCATCGGCCTTACTCACCGGCGACCTTTTCCAGGATCGGGCGGTTTGACGAATTTTGAACCATGCAGCGCTCCTCTTGGACCCAAGTGGCGCGCTAAAGTGACGTCACCGTAGATGGCGAGCAAGGGAAGGGCCTAGTGACTCGATGAAATCAACATCTCTCCGTCGTCTCCCGGACACGTCGAACATTGAGTTCCACCCGAGACCATATCCGATCCGCGGTCTCCATGGTGTTCTCCTTGAACCCCCTGATTTTGTACTTGGAGATCATTCTTGTGGCTGAGGGTTAGTCGTCCGGGGCCATGTGAACCGTGACCCGAACCAAGCCCTCGTCCACTTCCTTGAGATCCACTCTTACAAAGTCCAGGAGATCGGCAAGGGAATGGGTCGTCAGGGCCTGATGAAGATCATTCATCCATCCGCTTTTGGTCACAGACGAATTCCACAAGAGGCCCGGGCGGATCAAATCCCTTCTGAGATGGTCAAGGCGGCGTGACACCCGAGGAGAGGAGCCTTCGTGGACCGCCTCGGAGCCTCCCGCCCGCTGGCTGGTCGCCGGCAAGGGCTGCGATAAGCTCCCCACGGTCAACCTTGTCAAGGGTACGAGCTATGCCTGAAACAGTTTCCTCCCCCACGAATCCCGTGGCCACCAACAACTCCGTGAGACGGTCGTTCACAACGACACCCTCGTATTCACATCTATTCCCCCGCCTCGGCTTTAGCATCCAGCTCCCACGCCCCTAGTAGGATGGCGGCAGCCGCGAGAGCCAGCACCGTGACGA
>JAPYQK010000093.1 GCA_029941275.1 Longimicrobiales bacterium
GTACTTGGTGATGGGGGCGAAGAGGCTGACCAGATCCAGATGCTGATGGCTTTCCTTGTGCATCCGAGTCGTGGCGGCCTGGCCGGCGATTGCCACGACTGGCGCGCGGTCCATGTTCGCATCCGCTACTCCCGTCACCAGATTCGTGGCCCCCGGCCCGAGTGTCGAGAGACACACCCCGGCTCGGCCCGTCAGCCGTCCGTACACGTCGGCCATGAACGCCGCACCCTGCTCGTGTCGCGTGGTGATAAAACGGATCTTGCTGTCGAGGAGAACATCCATCACCTCGACGTTCTCTTCGCCCGGGATGCCGAAGATGTAGTCCACACCCTCGTGTTCGAGGCAACGGACGAAAAGCTCGGCTGCAGTCATAGGCTGCTTCCTTTCCTTCGATATGGCGAAAGGCTGTTTGAGCCCCACCCAGTACGTCTTCGACAGCCACTCTCGGTACGGCAGGAGCGATGACGATGCATCGGCACGGCTTGATTGCCAAGAGAGGCGCACCATCGGGAAGCCCTGGAGGGGGAGTTCGGTTTCCTCTGCTTCGTGCGTCGGCCGCGCGTGCATCCGTTGCTTGCGTACCGGAGTGTGCCGCGTGAGCTTGCGGTCAACTCCAACTGGCACTCGAAACGGACCCTTGGATGATTTTATTGCGACGTCTCCCGCCCCCGATCCCACTCAGCGCGCTGATCCTCTTGATCGTTGCGCCTGAAATATTCGCCCAGACTCGGCCAGTGATAGAGAACGGCCAGGCCCAAGTGGTTCCTGGCTTCGCCGACCCCACCCAATGGGTCCGTCATGACCTGTGGGTCGAGACCGAATTCGACTCGGATGGGGATGGAGCGTTGGACCGCGTACACGTCGACGTGACCCGCCCGCTTCAAACGGATTCGGAGGGGCTCCAGGTGCCCGTGATCTATGAAAGCAGCCCGTACTACTCGGGTACGGGAGCCTTGAGTGCCGCGTATTTCTGGAACGTTCGGCAGGAGGTCGGCGCCGACCCGCCGACCCGCACTCCGATGCCCGACATCGTCTACCAAGCTGAACAGCCTATCATCTCGAACTCGCAAGTGGCCACGTGGGTGCCGCGGGGGTTCGCCGTCGTGCACTCGCAATCACCCGGGACCGGTCAGTCCCAGGGCTGCCCCACGGTGGGAGGGGTCAACGAGTCACTCGCGCCAAAGGCGGTGATCGACTGGCTGAACGGTCGTGCGCGGGGATTCACGTCGGTCGACGGGAACGAGCCGGTATCGGCACCTTGGTCGACCGGGAAGGTGGGAATGACCGGCACGTCCTACAACGGCACACTGCCCATCGCCGCAGCCACCACAGGCGTCGACGGGCTCGAGGCCATCATCCCGATCGCGCCGAATACGTCCTACTACCACTACTACCGGTCCAACGGCCTGGTGCGCTCTCCCGGTGGTTACCTGGGCGAGGATGTCGACGTGTTATACGACTACATCAACAGCGGAAACTCAGAACGGCGGGAGTGGTGCAATCGTTTCATTCGTGAAGAAACGTTGAACGCGGGACAGAATCGGAAGACCGGCGACTACAACGATTTCTGGGAAGGCCGCGATTATCTGAACCAAATCGACGGGATCACCGCAGCGACGCTCATGGCGCATGGTTTCAACGACTGGAACGTGATGCCCGAGCACAGCTTTCGCATCTCGCAGGCGCTCAAAGAACGCGGTGTACCCGTGCAGAGTTACTACCACCAAGAGGAGCACGGCGGACCACCGCCCCTCGCGCTCATGAACCGTTGGTTCACACGTTACCTGTTCGACGTGGACAATGGCGTCGAGCAGGATCCAAAGGCGTGGATCGTCCGGGAGGGCGACAGTCCCGCGAACCCGACCCCCTACCCCGACTATCCCAACCCCGAGGCGACGGGCGTGAGGTTGTATCTGGACGCTGGTGGCAACGACGTCAGTGGATTAACCGCAAGTGAGAGGAGCGCGACGGGCGCCACGAGTCGCGAGCGCCTTGTGGACGATGTATCAATCGACGGTATGACCCTCGCCTCCCAGGCGAGGTCCAGCAACCGACTGCTTTATGCGACGCCCACGCTGAGCGAGGCCCTCCATATTTCTGGATTGGCTTCAGTCGAGATCCGGGTAGCCGCCGACCGCGAGGCCGCCAACCTCTCCGTATGGCTCGTCTCCTTGCCCATCACGGCAGGAGGAACCCTCAACAGCAACATCATCACCCGCGGATGGGCCGATCCTCAGAATCGAAACTCGCTACGTGAGAGTGCGCCACTGGTTCCAGGCGAATTCGTCGACTTGGCTTTCGACCTCCAGCCCGACGATCAGGTGATCCCGGCCGGACAAAGGATCGGGCTCATGATTTTTTCGAGTGATCGGGAGTTCACCGTATGGCCCGAGCCCGGTACGGAACTCACGGTCGAACTGGCCGGGACTTCACTGGAGCTGCCGGTTGTGGGTGGGCTGGATGCGTACGAACGGGCCGTGCGGTAACGACCGGCTTTAGTAGCGGGGCGTCGCGTCTCCATCCTCCAGGCCCAGCGCCCAGCGGATCCCGCCCACCACGTGGGCCTTGAACGTCGGGTCGGCACTCCAGATATCGTCGCGGTGGCCAAGCGACGTGTAGAACGAGCGGCCCTCACCGAATTCGCGAACCCAGGACTGTGGATAGTCCCCACCCTCCTCGATTCCTTCGAGTCCGCTGATGTCGGTCGCGCGGGTATCCACGCTCAGCAGAACCCGTACGCGATCTCGTGAGAAGCCGACGGGAATCCGGTTGCCGAACAATACATCGACGTTCTCCTCAGGCCTGTCGGCGCTCCAGGCCGCAGTCCCGAATTCATACATTTCGTCCACCACGGTCCAGCTGCCACCCAACATCCGGGTGGCAGGATGCGCCTGGTCCTCGACGTTCAGCACGAAAACGTGGTTCTGCTGTATGGCACGCCTGAAATAGGCACCGAGCATCTCACCATATTCGGGATAGTTGTAGAAGGTCAGCGCCGCACAGTGGACGCCGATGAAGGCGCCACCTCGTCGCACGAAGTCCAGGAGCGCGCGCTTCTGGGTGTCGTCGAGCGGCAGATTACCGTTGGTCATCATCATCACACCGTCGAACTGGGCCAAGTATTCGGCGGTGATTTGGGACAAGTCCAGTTCGTCGGCTTCCTGCAGATAGCCTCGTGAGCGTGTGACTTCGAAACCCGCTTCGGGTCCCCAAGAGCTGACCGCCTCCTCGGCAGGACCGAGGCTGGTGTGTTTGTAGAGTCCGGCGTGGGTCAAAAAGAGAAGCTTCTTCGGTACCTGTTCCCGCACGGTATCGGCCGATAGAGGTTCCGGGATCGAAACCGCTGACGACCAGGCGAACCCGACCGTGCAGATGGCGATCAGACCGACGTTCATCACTCTACGCATGAAGACCTCCTCGAATGGCTCCGCCGCTCGGGGCCCAAGGGATCGGACCGGATCCTACCCCTCCTCCAGCATTCCCACATCCACCAGCACGCCTCGCGCTCGCGCCTCGTCCTCGGCACGCACCACGACCCGAGCTGGATTAACGAACGCCAGTCCCACGTCCATCCCTCCGGCGTCGTCGATGAGAAGCGCCGCATCCACGCCCGCGCTCTCAAGGTAACCGTGAGCCAATTCCGCCTCGTGGCGGTAGTGAAAACGGGCCACCACCGTCGTCGGGATTCGATCCCGACTCACGCTGAATCTCCCACCACGCCGGCCTTCCCAACTCGATCTCCGGCCACGATTCTCATGCCGGGAACAAGGAACGATCGATCTTCGGCACCAGATCGAGCGCGTTCTCGTAGTAGATCTTCCGGAGCACTTCGTCCGGGAGGTCCAGCCCGTACATCTGCCAAAACGCGTGGTACTTCCGGTAGTAGTCGAAGTAGTCGTCGTCCGTCTCGAACACCCGGAAGTACGTGTGGAACTCCTCCTGGTTGTACGAATCCTTGCCCATCAGAACGCGGTCCTGGTATTCGGTGAGCCACCGCCTAGCGAACCGCGGTTGCCTACCTAGTTCATAGACAACCGCCCCAAGACCCACATACATGTTGGGTATCTCGTCGAGCAGACCCCCGAGTCGCTCCAAGTCGTGTCCGAGCCATCCGAGATGGGCAGAGATGAAATTGGTGTTGCGATGCCTGCGAAAGAGGTTGTGCTGCTCACCAATGATCTGCTCGAAGGGCGCGCTCCGGCCCGGTGGCTGAATCCGCCGCGGGCGTAGCGTCAACTCGAGCCAGCGCTCGTTGAAGCGATCGTAGGGCTGCCAGAACTCAGCGGGATCCGCGGAGTGGATAAGCACCGGGATCCCCAGTTCACCTGCTTTCGCCCAAACGGGGTCGATACGAGGATCGTCCACCGGAATCCGGTTTCCGTCCGTGTCTCGATTGCTCAGCCCTAGGCCTTTGAAAATTTTCAGCCCCGCTGCCCCGGCGGCGACATCCGCCTCGAGTTGGGCCGCAGCGCGTTCACCCCACCCGGGCTCGCCCACACCCCTGAAATCCACGTTGGCAAAGAAAACGAAGCGCCCCGGATTGTCGCGCGTCATGTTCTCGAGTCCGGTGACCAGGCTCGCCCCGCTTCCTCCGGAGAGGTTCACCATGACCGCCATGTTGAGTTCGTCCATCTCCCCGACCAAGCGATCGACGTCTCCTGGCGACATTCGGGCGCCGCTCTGGTGGCCATGGATATCCGCGAACGGAAAGCGGGCGCTGGTCACTGGATTTCCCGGAACGACCAGCGTGGTACGCGGTTCGTATTCATCCACGGTGACCCGCTGCTGACCAGACACGGCACCACCAGGACCCACCGGGAGCGTTCCGAACAGAAGTAGAAGGACACCAACGAATTCGACGGAAGTCAAACGCATACGAAATACTCCACGGTGAACCGGGTCACATCGGGCGGGTCGCGGTGTGGTGGACCCTGAAAACGGGGCCACACCAAGTCGTCATAGTAGCAACCGACGCCCGGCTGAGAAAGCAGCGCTTTCCGGACTACTCTGCGGTCAAGGTATGCTTCGATCCAGGCTGATTCTGCCCACCCCTGCCATCTCCCTCGCAAGCAGATGGACCTCGATCAGCCTCCACTGGGCCCTCAACCAAATGGCTGCGAGCACCATGAAAGCAACACTTCCGAGGGCCGGTCCAAGGCCTCCCGTGGCACCCCCACGCACCAGAAATAATCCTCGGGTCACGATCACGTACCAGCCGAAAGCAAGAGGGACAAAACTTCCCAAGAAAACCAGCCCGCCCCACCGGCTCTGTTTTTCCAAGACCCTGGAGACCGCCTGCATCCCGTAGGCGATCATCGCCACCATCGAGAGGACTGTACCGAACAGCAGCAGTACGTGGTCGGAAGGCTGGAAGCCGAGGCGTTCGAGGCCCAGATCACTCAGGAATGCAGGTCACTGTGGGGAATGGGAAAAACGCACTCCATTGCCCTTGAAATCGCGCTCAATGACAGTGTCGAACGCCGCACGATGGAGTCGGAGCTTCAGACCATCGAGTTCATGTGGAAACGCGAGGAGGAGTTGGCTTGCATCATCGACGAGCAACTGACTCCCAAAGACGTTCGCGAGAAGCATCTTCGGCGGCTTCCGATTACAGTGCTTCCCCACGCCCCAGGGCCCGTGCTTCCAGGATAAGGCTCTTGACCCTGCTCCATACCGCATCGAACATCTCCTCGGTGAGCCGGCCCGTGAACGTATTTTGCTGGCTCGGATGGTAACAGCCGAGCACCGTTCTGCTTTCGAGATCCACCTCCACACCGTGTGAGAACTTGGGACGGGGCTTGGGAACACCTTCACCCCGGGCTTTGAGGATCCGAAGCACTTGACCGAAAGCGAATCCGCCCAGTGCGACGATCACGGGGGCCGAACGAAAGACTTGAATCTCCTCCTCGAGATACGCCCGGCATTGGTCCCGCTCGGCTGGCGTCGGTCGGTTCTCCGGCGGGGCGCACCGGACCGTGGCCGTGATGTAAGCTCGCGAAAGACGTAACCCGTCGTCGGCCGCGTGTCCGTCAGGCTGACTGGCGAATCCAGCCCGGTGCAGAGCCCGATACAACCAGTCCCCGGAACGATCGCCGGTGAACATCCGCCCCGTGCGATTCGCTCCGTGAGCGCCCGGCGCCAGACCCACGATGAGGAGTTCAGCGTCGGGGTCTCCGAAAGAGGGCACCGGCCGCCCCCAGTAGTGATCGTTGGCGTACCTAGCTCTCTTTTCCCGGGCCACCTCAGCGCACCACTCCACCAAGCGCGGGCACTTGGCGCATGTCACCACACGTTCGTTCAACGCGAGCAAGTGAGTTCTATTTTCCGACGGGGATTTCCTCAACGGTGCACCTATCCGATGGTACGCCTATCCAACAACTCGGTCATGCGGTGGCACGATCAGATGGTCGCACGGTCAGGTGGGTCCGTGCCTCCCGTCGTCTCGAAGCGCCTTCCTCCGATCAATGACCGCGCCGATGAGAGGACCCACCAAGGCCCCAACCGTCCCGCCGATCACCGTCATCACCGCGATGGGATTGAGATGGCTCATCGAGGGTCCGCCACTCGCTATGGACCGGTACATGCTCAACGCGAAAAAGAGCCCCCCACCGATCGCAGCTCCGTAAGCGGTCCATCGTCCAGCGTTCAAGAAACGTGCCTCCAGGAAGGCGTCAGCTGTCGGTACAAGCCACTATCGCCAGGGTCAAAGCCACAACCACCGGAAACGTGGTGCTTGAACTTCTCCCGATCATGAGAGCTTCTTAGGGCCTGACGATCGCCGTGACCACTAGCTCGAACACCAGCACCGAGTTACCCGGGATACGGCTCGACGCCGTGGACCCATACCCAAGATTGCTCGGGATGACGATCGTTCTGGTTCCTCCGACCTTCATGCCCGTAACGCCCTCGGTGAAGCCGGCAATCAAATTCGACAGCCCGAGCGTGATGACGAAGTCATTCCCTGCATCGAACTGTTCACCGTTGGCCAGCGAACCCGTGTAGTTCAGCGTAACCTGGTCTCCGCTCTCCGCAGCATCCCCCGTCCCCACTACGTCGTCTAGATAAAACAGGCCAGTCGACGACTCGGTCATGTTGACGAGATCGATCCCTAACGAGGCCGCGAACTCCACGTCTTGGGGGTTTGGCCCAAATACGTCGTCGCCGCAGGCCGCCATCGTCAGCGTCAGTGCCACCATTGCCGTCAGTCCAAACGTTCCTCTCAAACTTCTCTTGCTCATATGAACTCCCTTCTAGTCGTCTCGGTTGTTACCCTCTTCTTCACGTCGTTCCCTCTTCCCTACACGCACCGCCCCGTCCTCGGTTCCGCGAGGGAACTCTCGGAAGACCGTCAGAGCGCCCCGATCGTTTCTTTTACACCTGCCGCGCTGTTGGCCAACGCCTCCGCCTCACTGTCCGTGAGCTCAACCTCGATGATTCTCTGGAGCCCACCTTCGCCAAGCTGACAGGGCACGCCCAAGAAAATGCCCTCGTGCCCGTACTCACCTTCCAGATAGGCGGCGCACGGAAGAATGCGGCGCTTGTCCTTCACGATGGCCTCGGCCATCTGGACCGCCGCCGCTGAAGGCGCGTAGTAGGCGCTGCCCGTCTTGAGGTGGCCGACGATCTCCGCGCCCCCCTTCCGCGTGCGCTCGACCAGTGCTTCGATGCGATCGGGGCCGAGGAACTGGGTGAGCGGGATGCCGGATACGCTCGTGTAGGACACGAGGGGAACCATGGTGTCCCCGTGCCCCCCGAGAACCAGAGCCTGGATGTCCTCCACACTGACGCCAATCTCCAGCGCAATGAACGACCGATACCGGGCCGTATCGAGCACACCCGCCATGCCGATCACTCTCTCCCGAGGGAAGCCCGTCGTCTGCATCGCTACATACGCCATGACGTCCAAGGGATTCGACACCATGATGATGATGGAGTCGGGCGCCACTCGCGCGATATCCTTCGAGACGGACTCCACGATACCGGCGTTCGTCTTGAGCAGGTCGTCCCTGCTCATGCCCGGCTTCCGGGCGATCCCAGCGGTGACGATGAAGATGTCCGCTCCCGCCGCCTGCTCGTAGTCGTTCGACCCGATCACGAGAGTGTCGAAGCCCTCGACTGGGGCGCTCTCCCACTGATCGAGCCCCTTCCCTTCAGGGATGCCCTCGACGATATCGATCAGCACGACTTCACGTGCCAATTCCTTTTCAGCCAGACGCTGCGCGCAGGTCGCGCCCACGTGGCCCGCACCGACCACCGCAATTTTGTTCGTGCTCATGGGACCCTTCTCGAAAGTGTGCTTGAAATTCGGAGTTACCGGAGTTCTTGGACTCCTGTAGTTCCTGGGATTTCTGGACTCTCCGACCCTCTCCATCGCTCCGGCATGGAGGGTACCGGACCGTCCTGATCGTGGGCGGAGCCTCGTGTGGTGGCCCGGGGCTTCTCGACCAGTCGGCCGAGCTTCCGGGGTACTACACTAGGGCCAGCTTTACCCGCAAAAGGTACCGAAGAGGACCCCGATCATCCACCCGTCTGGGAGAGAGCCACCAAGCCCCCAGAGCCCTCGTCACTTCCTTGGATCAGGTAGTGCCTCTCGGGCTTGATCTGAAGAGTCTCTTCGATAAGCGGAACGAGGTCGGCACCCGCCCGCAGGGGGTCACGAAGGTTGGTCTGGAGCGATCCGAAAAGGCACGGACGAAGTTGCCCGTCCGCCGTGAGGCGCATGCGGTTACAGCGGTCGCAATAGTTGTGGCTCATCGGAGTGATCACGCCCACCGTGCCCGCCGCACCGGGGAAGCGGAAGTAGGTCGCGGGACCGTTTCCGGCCGGACCCTCCACAGGTTCGATGTCCCCCATGCGTCGGATTCTCTTAAGCGCCTCCTGGCAGGACACGTAGTTGTCCGCACTCAACGCCAAGTTGGCTCCCGTCGGCATGAGCTCTATGAAACGAACGTGCCAAGGCCGATCCCGCGTGATGCGCGCAAAGTCCTCGATTTCATCATCGTTCTGGCCACCGATGAGGACCACGTTGATCTTGATCGGGTCGAACCCCACGGCCTCCGCAGCATCCAATCCCGTCATGATACCTTCGAAGGAACCCGGTCGTCGGGCGATCGCCTCGACCCGCTCCTTCTGCAGGGAGTCGAGCGAAACGTTGACCCGGCTGATCCCCGCGTCGCGGAGGTCCTGCGCCTGGTCGGCTAAAAGCACCGCGTTGGTGGAGAGCGAGATATCCTCGATGCCGGGGATATCCGTCACCATGCGCACCAGATCCGATAGGTTTTTTCGAATCAGGGGCTCACCCCCGCTTATGCGAACTTTCTTGAGGCCCATTCCAGCCATGGTGCGGAGGACGGACGCGATTTCCTCGTAACTGAGGAGACTTTCGCGCTTGAGCCATTCCAGCCCCTCGAGCGGCATACAATAAACGCACCGCAAGTTGCACTTGTCCGTCACCGAAACCCGCACGTACTCGACCCGCCGGCCGAATTGATCGATCATGAGCCGTCCACGTGGGGGGCCGGCGCCGGATCGGGCGTTTGGCCTTCGACCCACCCCTCGGCACCGTCGCTGTAGCGCTCCTTCTTCCAGACCGGAAGGCGCTTCTTGATTTCTTCTATGATATACCGCGACGCGTGGTACGCCTCGGCCCGATGAGGACTGGACACCGCGATCGCAACGCTGACCTCACCCACCTTCAACTCGCCCACGCGATGGACGGCGGCCACACGAGCGGTATTCGCAGATCGCCCGGCTTCGTCCACGATCTCCGCAAGCACCTGGGCGGCCATCTCTTCGTACGTATCGTATCGTACGCCACCCACCGAACGGCCATCGTTGTGGTCACGGACCACACCCACAAAGAGGATGCTCGCACCATCCTGGTCTGATCCGATCTGGGCCAAGACATAAGCCGGATCGATGGGCTCCTTAACGATGGCGGAGGAACTCATTTCATCCCCCCGCCACTGGCGGAATCAACGCCACCTCGTCTCCGTCGTTCAGCAACGAACTCGGGTGCGTGTAGGTCCTGTTGACTGCCACGGCGGGCGCTGTAGGAAGAACCGTGAAGGCGCCTCCTCGCGAGCGCAAAGCCGAGACGAGATCCGACACGGTCGCTCCATCGGGAAGATGGACACAGAGCTCCCCTGTGCCGAGAAGCTCTTTATAAGAAGCGAAGAAAAGTGTGCGAATTTCCAAGATGCCTACATCCAAGAGACGGGGGAAGTTAGGCGGAGTATGCAGGCAGATTAGAGGAAGCCCGCTGTTCCCGTCAACGGTCCGGCTCTCTCGTCAGGGCCGGAGCCGCCCGGGGCGGCCTCCGCCCTGTGGCCCTTGGGGGCCGCGGCCTCGCCCGGCCCCACCCCGCCCAGCACCGCCACGCAAGCCCAGAATGCGATCTCCGAGCGACTGGCGCATCACGATGAACCGCACAACTTGTAGGGGACTGAGGATCTGGAGAAACGCCTCCTGTTCCTCCCGAAAGAGCGTGGCTTCTCCGTCGCTCAGCTCGAGCATCTCCGCAAGGATCTCAGTAGCCTCTTGCTCTGTGAG
>JAPYQK010000094.1 GCA_029941275.1 Longimicrobiales bacterium
TCTTCTTCAGCAGCCGGCTCTTCTTCCGCAGCTTCCGCTTCGGGCTCGGCCTCGGCTTCAGCGGCTGGCTCTTCCTCGGCAGCCTCTGCTTCGGCGGCCTCGGCGGCGGCAGCCTCCTCGGCCTCCACCTTCGCGGCGGCGGCGCTCGCGGCTTCCTGCGCAACTGCGGCAGCGGCGGCATCCTCACGGGCCTTCGCTTCGCCCTTTCGGCGCTCCTCGGTCGCGGCAGACTTGGCAGCCTTCGCCTCTTCCGGATCGATCTCGCCGATCGCTACTTTGGCGTCACCACCCTTGCGCACCTTGTTCAGCAACGTGCGGATCGTGTCCGACTGCTCGGCGCCCTTTCTGATCCACTCCTCAGCTTTCTCAAGGTCCACAACAATACGGGCTGGGCTCGTCAGGGGCTTGTAGTACCCGAGCGTCTCCACGCAACGACCATCCCGTGGGGCGGCGGAGTCGGCTACCACGATGCGATAATGAGCCTGCTTCTTCCGGCCCATGCGGCGAAGTCGAATTCTTACGGACATATGCGCTTTCCGGTTCTTCCTTTGTCGCCGGCCAGCCCGGCGAATTCCCAAGTGGTCAGACGGGCACCATGCCCTTCATCTGTTTCATGAACTTCTGCGTCTCTTTGAACTGCTTGAGCAGTCGGTTCACTTCCGACACCGGCCGCCCACTTCCTTTGGCGATTCGCGCCCTCCTCGACCCGTTGAGGATCTCCGGCTTGATTCGCTCTACCTTCGTCATCGAAAGGATGATCGCTTCCACATGCTTCATCCTTTTCGGATCGATTCCAGCGGCGGGTATCGCACGCGCCGCACCCGGAATCATCTTCAACAACTGCTCCACTGGACCCATCTTCTGGACCTGACGCATCGCGGTCAAGAAGTCCTCCAAAGTAAAGCGTCCCTTGAGCATCTGCTTCTGGAGCTCTTCCTGAGTTCCAGTGTCCAAGGCTCGCTCCGCCCGTTCTACCAGACCGACCACATCCCCCATCTTGAGGATGCGCCCGGCCATACGATCCGGATCGGTCAACTCCAGATCGTCTACCGTCTCTCCAACACCCACGAACTTGATCGGCTTCCCGACCACGCCCCGAATCGAAAGCGCCGCTCCGCCCCGGGCATCACCATCCATCTTGGTGAGAATCACACCCGTCAGGCCCAACGCATTGTCGAAGCCCTCGGCGATGTTCACCGCCTCTTGGCCCGTCATTGCGTCGGCCACCAGCAAAATCTCCTGCGGCACCAAATCCGTCTTGAGCCGGCGCAACTCGTCCATCATCGGCTCGTCGATCTGTAGCCGACCCGCCGTATCCACAATCAGCACGGTCCTGCCGTCACGCCGCGCCACCTCCACGGCTTGGTTCGCCACGGCAACCGGGTCCTCACCCGACTGGCCCTGATGAACCGGCACGCCGACTTGCTCACCCAATGTGACCAACTGATCCACAGCCGCCGGTCGGTACAAATCGCAGGCCGCCAACAATGGCGCCCTCCCCTCACCAGCAAACCGCTTGGCCAACTTCGCAACCGTGGTCGTCTTACCAGAACCCTGGAGCCCGACGACCAAAATCACTGTAGGCACCGACGACGACCAGTTCAGCGTCGCCTTTCCCTCACCCAGTAAACTCGCCAACTCGTCCTGCACGATCTTGACGATCTGCTGACCGGGCGAAACGGACTTGATGACCTGCTCCCCGAGAGCCCGTTCCTGCACGCGCTCGAGAAACTGCTGCGTCACCTTATAGTTGACGTCCGCCTCGAGAAGAACCCTCCGGACCTCGCGCAGTCCGTCCCGGATCATGGGCTCGGTGATGACGCCCCGCTGCCGGAACTTCCCAAGAACGCTGTCCAGCTTGTTGCCGAGTTCGTCGAACATCGGCGCTCGGTCCTCCTCGTTATGAATCCAACCGGTCGCTCACACAACGCACTCCTCTACAACGCGACGAGGAATGACTGTGACAAAGCTCAGAAAGATAAGAGCATAGGCTAGCGGATGGTAGATATCCCAACACTTTCCGGCCCGAGGGTGCGTCCTCGCCACCACCACCCTACTGTGCTCGCGTTTCGCCTAGTTTACGTTCCCGCAGACGTTATTCCCGACCGTTCCACCCTCACTAGGTAATTGTGACGTGTGGGAATACGCGCTGGACGAAATAGTCACTCAACGGAGTCCCGTCATGCATCGCAGCAGACATGTCTCGACTACTAGAGCAACGACCGATCATCGTGCCGCTCGATTCATGATGGCTCTGGCCGTCCTGGCCTTCATTTTGTTCATGGCCTTCCCGGCGGGAGCACAGTCCCGCCCGGAGCCGGGTCAGCAAGTCGTGCTGGTCACGGGCTCGACGGGCGGCCTCGGGCAGGAGGTGGCGCGCCGAATCGCTTCGAGCGGCGCACACGTCATCGTACACGGTCGCAATCGCGAGCGCGGCATGGCCACGGTCGAGCAGATCGAACGCGAAACTTCCGGTAGCGCCCGATTCTACGGGGCCGACTTCGCTTCCTTCGAGCAGACCCGTGCGTTTGCCGAAGAGATTCTTCGGGACTACAACCGGATCGACATTCTGGTCAACAACGCCGGATTCGGCTCCGCGCCTGACGAGCGACTCCTCTCCGAGGACGGCCACGAGTTCCGATTTCAGGTCAACTACCTGTCGCAATTCTTGCTGACGAAGATGCTGATGCCGCGACTCCGGAGTAGCACGCCGTCGCGGATCATCATGGTGTCGTCGCTAGCCGCCAATCCGATCGACTTCGACGACGTCATGATCGAAAGCAACTTCAGTGGTGGGCGGGCGTACGGTCAGAGCAAGCTCGCTCAGGTCATGATGACGTTCGATCTCGCGGAAGAGCTCGAGGGGACCGGCGTGATGGTCAACTCCCTTCATCCGGCCGCCTACATGCCCACAGGGATGGTTCGGAGGTTGGGCGTCACCCCCGTGGCGACCCTGGACGAAGGTGCAACCGCGGTGATGCAGTTGGTCGATTCGACGGAAATCGAAGGCGGACAGTACTTCATCGGCCTTCGTCCTGGGCGCGCCAACGCCCAGGCGTACGATTTGGAAGCACGGGCGATGCTGAAGAGCTTGAGCCAGGAGTTGACCGGCGTTCAGTAGATCTTGATGATCTGACGTCTGCGGGTCCCGACGGAAACCATACGAACAGGCGTTTGCGTGAGCTCCTCGATGCGGTCCAAGTACCGACGGGCTGCCGACGGAAGCTCCTCCAACGTCCGGATTTCCCCTGTCGGCACTTCCCACCCAGGGAGCGTCTCGTATACGGGCTCCACCTCGTCGAGCTGCCACGTGTCGGCCGGGAATTCATGGACTTCACCCCCCGGTGTTCGATACGAAGTGGCGATCGAAATCTCGGGGAGTGTGTCGAGGACGTCCAACTTGGTAACCGCCAGACCTGTCAATCCATTCACTCGGGCCGAATAGCGAGCTAGTAGGGCGTCGAACCAGCCGCACCTGCGAGGCCGTCCCGTGGTGGCCCCAAACTCTCCACCCAACTCCCGAAGTTTCTCGTCCACCCCCGGGTCCATGCCGGTCGGCAGTGGCCCTTCCCCCACGCGCGTCGTGTAGGCCTTCACCACACCGATCACAGTGTCGATCATGGTGGGTCCGATACCGGAGCCTGTTGCAGCGCCACCCGCAGTGGTCGTCGATGAGGTAACGAACGGGTACGTCCCGTGATCCAGATCCAGGGCCGTGCCCTGGGCTCCCTCAAGCAGCACGCGCTTTCCGGCTCGAAGCGTATCTACGATCTCGAGACCTGTATCGGTAGCGAGCGAACCCAGCCGGTCGCCAGCCGCCAAGGCCTCGTCGACCATCTCACCGATATCCACGGAGAGTTCCTCGCCCAACACGTGCGCACGTCGAGCGGCCCTCTCGACACCTTCTTCCACGAGCGTTGTGACCCGATCGGGATGAGCGAGGTCGGAGACCCGTAGGCCCCTGCGCCCCGCCTTCGCTTCATAGGCGGGGCCGATACCCCGACCGGTGGTCCCGATTTTCTGCTCTGCATGGCAGTCCGTGAGTTGGTCCAACAACCGGTGATAGGGCATCACCAGATGGGCTTTCTGGCTCACTCCTACCCGACCCTCGACGGTGATGCCCCGAGCCTCCAGCCCGTCGTATTCTTCACCGAAACCGATCGGATCGAGCACCACACCATTACCCAGGAGGCACCGCTTCTCAGAATGCAAGATCCCCGACGGAATCTGGTGCAGAATGAACTCGTCGTCTCCGACATGGACGGTGTGGCCAGCGTTGGCCCCGCCTTGATAGCGGGCGACAACGTGTACGTCCTCCGCGAGGACGTCGACGATCTTCCCCTTCCCTTCGTCGCCCCACTGGCAACCCAACACCACCGAGCAATTTCCGGACACTCTACGTTCAGACACGGCGTCATTCCGGGTTAGCGGGCCCAAGAAGGCCCTTACTCACAAAAAAAGCCCATTCCGAGGGGAGTGGGCTCTGGGCGGTGCATCCTTTAGGAAAAGCTAGAACCGTGGGGATCCATCGTCAACGACGGCCCGACCGTTCGTCGGTATGACCCCACAAATCTGCGGCGTTCCGTCGGCAACATCCTCAAAGACCACGGCCGAGCATCAAGTACACCTTGTCGTCGCCTGATGCGGTCCGACCATAAGAAACGAACAGAGGGCCCACGAACGTTTCCACGCCCGCAAAGACGCTTGCGGCCCCTTGAAAGTCACTGAACTGCACGCTCTGGGTGTCGTCCCAAGCATTCCCGCCCTCGAGCGAGAAGCCGAGGTAGAAGGCCCCGCCTTGAAGCGCTGTGGGAAGGGTGCCCAACTGAGTTCTTACGGTCACTCGAGCGAACCCGTAGTGGTTTCCCACGACCTCCCTCGGAAGGAGCCCGGACATGCGTTGGAAGCCACCGAGCGAAAAATCGTGATGGACCGGTAAAGTCGAGTCGAACGCGGAGCCACCACGCACGCCGAGAAGAACGGTCGTGGGCCCGCGTGACAGTGCGGCCAGGAAAGCCCCCTCCAACCGGGTGTACTCAAGATTGGCCCCCAGCGACTCATCCGACCGATACGCCTCGACCGACCCGCGTTGCCTCGAGCCCCGCGCGATCAAGCACACTCGCTACGCTCTCTCGCTTCTCGTCGG
Source organism: Longimicrobiales bacterium (assembly GCA_029941275.1). Classification (GTDB taxonomy): domain Bacteria; phylum Gemmatimonadota; class Gemmatimonadetes; order Longimicrobiales; family Gaopeijiaceae; genus UBA822. The sequence goes on from JAPYQK010000094.1 coordinate 5,147, forward strand.
GAAGCGGCTGGAGAGGAGACCTCGGATCTCCGCCCCGGAGGCCGAGGAGATCGAGCGCCATCTTCACGCCAGGGACGCCCAAAGCAGCCACTACCTCGTTGTGCACTGGGGCCACGACCTCCTGGATCCTTCCGGCCTCGGCCGAATCGCCTGCTGCGTGGGCGGCGTGGATCGCGGCGGCCGGCCCGGGCGCCAAGTTGGCGACACCGAGGATCCCTCCCACCGCGCCCAACTCGAGGCTGCCGTATAGGGCGGCGCCGTTTCCGACCAACACCTGGAATGTCTCGGGCGTATGGTCCACCAAGTCGCCCACGAGTTCGAGACTGCCTCTCGTGTCCTTGATCCCAACGACGTTCCCGATCTTGGCGAGTTGCGCCACCAGACTATTGGCGAACTCCAGCGTGCTCATGCGGAGCGGCACTTGATAGATGATGACGGGAATCGGAGACGCGGCTGCAACGGCCCGGTAGTGTTCGAGCAACGCAGCGTCCGTCATGGCTCCTCGAAAAAACGCGGGCGGTTGGACGAGCACCGCGTCCGCACCTATGCCAGCGGCGGCCTGACACAGACGGATCGTGGCCCTCGTAGACTCGGCGCCGGTCCCTGCGACCAGCAGACGATCATCCGACACCAAGTCGCGCGCACCTTCGAGCAGAACCATGCGCTCATCCTCGTCCAACAACACCGCTTCTCCGGTGGTTCCGCCCACAACGATCCCTCGGAGTGGATGGGACAGGAAGCTTCGTACATTTGCGCGAAAGCCAACGAGATCCAGATCCCCCGTGACCGGGTCGAAAGGTGTCGCACAGGGTACGAAGACGCCTGAGAGATCGATCGTCATGCGGTAAAGCCACCGAGTTGATCCGCGGGGCTCTTCTCGCCCGACTGGTCTCCGGCGAGGATGTTCATCTTGAGATCGAAGTCACTCGGGCTGTTCGCCGCCGTCATCGCCATGTCGAACGTCACTTTTCCTTCGTGTACCAGATCCATGAGGTGCTGATCGAACGTCTGAGATCCGTACTGCTCCCGTCCCTCCTGGATCAAATCGTGGATCTCATCCATACGCTCCGGGTCGATGATACAATCACGAATGGTTCCGGTGACGGGCATGATCTCGGCAGCCACCACACGTCCCTCGCCACTCGCCGCTGGAAGCAGACGCTGGCTGACCACGGCGGCTATTGCGTCGGCGAGACGCACCCGGATGATCTCCTGCTCCTCCGGCCGAAAAATGGCGATGAGTCTCGAGAGGGTCTGGACCGCATTCTTAGTGTGCACGGTGGAAATTACTAGGTGGCCAGTCTCCGCCGCCCTCAGGCCCGTGTCGATGGTTTCCTTGTCTCGCATCTCACCGATCAGCAGGACGTCCGGATCCTGTCGGAGAGCGGAATCAGTTCCCCATTCAAACGCGCCCGGACGAAGTCCCCGGCCTTGATATGGAGGTCACTGGCCCCGTCTTGAATCGCCTTCTTGAAGATCTCATTCATCAGCGTCGCCGACCTGGGAATTTGGCCATCGGGTTGGATGTAGACCTTTTGGAAATTTGTGCCCTTAGAGTGCGGAACGCCAGCACAATCCCATACGGCTGCGCGCTTCATCTAAGGTTTCGCGAGCCACCGCGCGGGCTCTCTCGGCCCCCGCCTCCAGTACGTCGCGTACCTCGTCAGGATGCGCCCGCAGGTGTTCGGCTCGCTCACGAAAAGGGGCGAATCGTCTCGAGAGACTCTCAGCAAATATCCGTTTGCAGTCCACACACCCTCGGGTGCCGAACCTACACTGCTCTTCGATATCTGGAATGAGGGACGGGTCCGTCATCAGTTTATGCAGCGTGAACACGTTGCACACTTCGGGCCGGCCCGGGTCGTCTCGGCGAACGCGCTGGGGGTCGGTCACGGCGCTTCTGACGCGTCCCCAGACCTCATCTTCATCTGCCAGAATACTCACCGTATTGCCCAATGACTTGCTCATCTTGGCTTCCCCGTCGAGCCCCTTGATCCGTCCGACCTCCGGGATGATGGCGTCGGGCTCAGGGAAGTACTCGCCGTACCGGGCGTTCCACTTCCGCGCGATATCCCGCGTGAGTTCGAGGTGCTGCCTCTGGTCCTCACCCACAGGCACGGCGTCCGCCCGATAGATGAGGATGTCGGCGGCTTGGAGCACCGGATAGTTGAGCAATCCCACGGGGGTCGAATCGTACCGCTGGGACTTGTCCTTGTACTGTGTCATCCGCTCGAGGTCGCCAACCGGAGCCACAGTGTTGAAGAGCCAGGCCAACTCGACGTGCTCCCGTACGTCGGACTGGACGAAGAGCGTGCAGCGCTCAGGATCGACACCCACCGCCAGAAGGCTGATCGCCATATCCAGGGTCCGTGCCGGAAGATCGGCTGGGTCGCCCTCCCCGAGAATGGCATGCTGGTCCACGATCGAATAGAAACACTCGTATTCGTCCTGCATGTGCACCCACTGGCGGAGCGCGCCTAAGTAGTTGCCTAGGTGCACTTCTCCCGTGGGCTGAATCCCACTGAGGACTCTCTTTCGTGACTTTCCGTAGTCGGTTTCGTTCATCGCGTAACTTACCTGCCGGCCTGGACGATGTGAATGTTTACGGAGCACATCGAGTCGACGGGGGTCAAGCGATCCGCTACCCTCGGGAATGACGAGTCTGCTTAGGAGTGCGCTCAAGACCGCCCGCGAAGCAGCGGACGCCGCTGCCGCGGTTCACCTGACCCACGCTTCCTCCGTCGGGATCGCTGATGCGGACGAAAAGGGCCGTGCCGATTACGTATCCGCGACGGATCTTGCGGCTGAGGAGGCATGCCTCGCGGTAATTCGCCGCAACCACCCAGACCACGCGATCGTCGCGGAAGAAAGCCACGACGAGGATTCTGACGCGGCGCTGGAAGAGGGACCGGCCTGGGTCGTCGATCCGCTCGACGGAACCACGAATTTCCTGCATGGCCATCCGATGCACGGCTCTTCCGTGGCGCTGGCCATCGATGGGATTCCCGAGGTCGGAGCTGTTTCCTGCGCACCTACAGGTGAACGGTGGTGGGCAGCCAAGGGTGAAGGCGCATGGAAGAATGACGTACGTATTCAGGTGTCCCGCCTCGAGGGGACCGGGCGGGCCTTGATCGGGACGGGCTTTCCGTTCAAGACGGAACACCTGCTTCAGCAACACGCTGAGCAGCTGGTCCGAGTGCTCAGTGCGACAGGGGGCGTCAGGAGGGGCGGTGCAGCCGCTCTGGACCTGTGTTATCTCGCGGAGGGGCGATTCGACGCTTTCTGGGAGTTGTTCTTGAATCCCTGGGACTTCGCGGCGGGATGGGTGATTATAGAAGAGGCAGGCGGTGTTGTGGGTCGGGCCGAGGGCGGGCCGTTAGGACTCTCCTCAGGAAGTATCATCGGAGCCAACTCGCTTGCCATGAAGGAGGCTCTCCACGAGTTGATCGGGTAGCCGGAAGGAACGCCTGCCAAAATAGTGAAAGTTGGAGCACGGGCCCTGCCGAGCCCGTGCCCTAACTCTCGATCTCGGGCTGAGGATCTCGACTCCGCCCGTTACTTGCTCTCTCCCGTGATTGCGATGGCGCGGCTCTTCGCTTCCGCAGCCTTCGGCATCCGGACCGTGAGAACGCCGCCACTGAAGTCGGCCTCGATGGCATCGGCCTGGACGGAGCGCGGGAGAGTGAACGCCCTATGGAAGCTTCCGTATCGACGCTCCAACACATGGAACTTGTGCTTTTCGTCCTTCTCTTCACGCTCCTCCCGCTTCTCTCCCCGTATCGTTAGGATATTGTTCTCGATATCGACGTTTACGTCCTCGTCCCGCATTCCCGGCAGTTCTGCGGTAAGCAGCAGCTCGTCGGCGGCTTCTTCCACGTTGACCGCGGGAATCCAGCTGCCGGAGGGCTCTGGCGCATCCCAGGCATTGCCGAAAGCACGGGAAAGGCGGTTTGAAAATACGTCGAGATCGGGCAACGTGGCGAAGGTGGATCTGGGTCCATATCTCATGAGTGCCATTGGATCGCTCCCTTAGTTATAAATTATAGATCAGTTCTTTTTGTATACCTGGAACCCTCATCGGGTAGAAGGCGATAAAGAATCGGGGGCGGTCAATGGCACCCGACTCCGATCGACAAGAGGGTGCATAGCCCGTGCCATGGATTACGGGCACAAACGTGCCAAAAAGACATAGGACAACCACTTACGATGGAACCGAGGTGTCGATGTGGCGCCTCGACAGCTCAAGAACTGTCGCTTTGGCGCATGCGGACATCGCGAGGTAGAGGAGAGATAGGAAGGTGGATGATCGTGTCGATGTAGGTGTGCTCGGAGCAACCGGCGCCGTAGGCCAAAGGCTCGTCCGGTTATTGGAGGATCATCCCTGGTTCCGATTGGGCGAGGCTTGTGGTTCCGCCGCCTCTGCCGGAAAAACTCTAGCTGAACGTATTGGAGCGGGAGCGGACGGACTTTCTTCAGCGACGGCTGGGCTTCAGCTTCAGGACCCCGGCGGGCCTTGGACTTCATCCATCCTGTTGTCGGCCCTCCCCTCCGGGGCCGCCCAGGAGTTGGAGATTCAACTCGCCGAGGCGGGACACTTGGTGGTCAGCAACGCCTCGTCCCATCGGATGGGAGAGACGGTCCCGCTCATCATCCCAGAGGTCAACGGGGACCACCTCGACCTGCTGAAGTGCCAGCCATGGAAAGGCGGTCTGGTCACGAACCCCAACTGCGCCGCGGTCGGCCTGGTCGTGGCCTTAGCCCCCCTCCACAAGACGTTCGGAGTCGAAAGTGTGGTCACGACCTCCTTCCAGTCGATCTCCGGAGCGGGCCTTCCGGGCCCACCGGCCGCGATCATGGTGGACAACGTGATCCCGTTCATCGATGGGGAAGAGCACAAACTCACTTGCGAGCCTCAGAAGATCCTCGGGACCATGACGTCGGAGGGTTTGGAACCGGCGGAATTCCCGGTGAGCGCATCGTGCACGAGAGTCGCAGTGTTGGATGGTCATCTCATGTCCGTGTCGGTGGCGCTGGCCGGTCGGCCGTCGATCGAGGACGTGAGGTCCGCTCTCGAGGGATACCGGGGATTGGAAGTCTGTAGGGGTCTTCCGAGCGCTCCGAAGCGTCCGCTTCAGGTCCTCGCCGAAGACGACCGCCCGCAACCACGCCTCGACCGCGACCTGGGAAAGGGAATGACGGTGTCCGTCGGGCGCATCCGACCCTGTGAGGTGCTGGATACGAAGTTCTTCGTGCTGAGCCACAACCTCGTTCGCGGTGCGGCCGGGGCTGCGCTTCTCAACGCCGAGCTCTGTCACGCCCAGGGGATCTCGCGGAGCGTATAAT
>JAPYQK010000095.1 GCA_029941275.1 Longimicrobiales bacterium
CACAGTCACGCTGAGCTTTCAAGGCAACTCCATCGACCTGAACTACTCGGGAACCGTCGACGGAGACGAGATGTCCGGGACTCGTGGGGGTCCTCGTGGGGGCGGTGCGCCATTTACAGGGGAAAAACAGCGGTGACAGGCACGTCTACTGGGGGGATACGACGCCGAGGCTCCGAACGAGGTGCAGCCCCGGACCACTGACTCACCACTGAGAGGCATGTACCATGGATAGAAGAGCATTCGTGAAGCCCGCCGCCCCATCCGCCCGGCTTCCCTTCGTGGCATCGGCAGCCCTGCTCCTCGCGTGCGCGCTTGCCCCGGCGGGCCTGGCCGCCCAGAACGCGGAGGAGGCGCGTGTCATCAACTGGCAGGACGCGGCGTTTGGACCCCGCGGGACGGGTACTCGGGGCCCCAACGCACGCACGTTCCAGCTGGGCCTGGACCCGGACAACGACGGGCCCTCGTACTTCGCCCGCTTCCCTCCTGGCGCGCACTTCGACCTCCACTGGCACACGCACGCCGAGTACGCGACCGTCCTCAGCGGAGAGGGAACTATCCTGCTCGGCGAGGAGACGTATGAGCTCCGCCCGGGCAGCTACATCGTGATCCCCGCCCGCCTGCCCCACGCGTGGGACGTGCCCCCAGGAGACACGGAACTCGTGATCCTCGTCCGGCGTAGGGGCCCGGCCGACTTCAACTACGTGGATCCCTGATGGACGAGCGGCCTGAGGATACAGCTGCGGATGTTCGGAGGTTTTCGAGTTCGGAGCCGAGGATCCAAACGACGTGCAGACCCGGACCACTGACTCACCACTAGAGAGACATGCACCATGGATAGACGAGGATTTGTGAAGCTCGCTGCTGCGAGCCCGGCGTTAGCGAGCCCCATCTACGCGGGATGTGCGGACGCCGACCTCGATGGCGACGCGAGTGGGACCGTCATCGGCGCACCGTCACTCGACTCCCAGACCGGCTTCACCTTCTATTCCCCTCTCGCAGAGGAATGGTACCGCGGCGGACAGTATTTCGAGTGGACTTCGACGACGCCCAACAACCAGGGCCGTAGCGTGAACGTCTTCTACCGGACCTTTGGGAACCGTTCCAACCCACCCCTGTTGATACTCCACGGGTATCCCACGTCGAGTTACGACTTCCGGGACATGATCCCCTTCCTGGAAGAGGATTACTTCGTGGTGGTCCTCGACTTCCCCGGGTTCGGTTTCTCGGACAAGCCTCAGGACGGCTACTCATACATGCTCGAGGACGACGCGAAACTCGTCGACCACTTCGTCCGGGAGGTCGTGGGGCTGTCTCGGTTCCATCTCCTGACCCACGATCGCGGCGGAAGCGTCGGCTTCGCGTTTCTTGGCAACTACCTGGCCAACGAGGAGAAGGAATACGAGATCACCTACCACTTCATATCCAACGGTGGGCTCTTTCTTCCCCTGGCCAATCTCAGCCAGGGCCAGTACAACACCCAGAGCACGGTACCGGATCCCGAGCGACAGGTCCCGCCCCGGCGGACCGAAGGCACGCCCCAGCAGCTCGCCCGCGCTGACATCCAGGCGTTCAACGACGGCGCCGGCGCGCGTGTCTACGTTGGGAAATACCTACTGGAGCGGGCAGAAAATGAGTACCGCTGGCTGGACAACCTTCGCGCGAGCCCAGTCCCGACAGCGCTTATCTGGGGGCTTCAGGATACGGTGAACCCGCCCCGCATCGGCAATCACATCTGGTACAACTACCTCGACAAGAGGGCGGCTGAGAGCAGCTACTGGATCCTGCCGACGGCCAACCACTACCTGCAACGCGATGAGCCCGAGGAGATGGCCGGGATCGTCCGCACCTGCCTGGAGGTGGGGATCCCCGCGCCGGAGGACGAGAACGCGTTTATGCGTGAGCTGGCCCGGAACAGGACCGCGACGTCCCCCGTCTACATGGGGCGCTCCATCATCGAGAACATCTACTTCCCAGGGGCCGTTCAGTACTCGCCGGACGGGTACAGTTTCTGAGGTGCCGTACGGTGCCTAGGCAGGGGTAGATGCTACGGTTTGATCCTTCTTGGGAATTTACGGATCTACCAGCCTTCTGCCCGGGCAGCCAGACCCATTTACCGTAGTAACTCTGAGCAGAGTAACTCCCCGACTAGCGAGTGCGTCGATGTCGGAACAGCGCACAGAGGTGGGGATCCCCGCGCCGGAGGACGAGAGCGCGTTTATGCGGACACTACGACACGGTCAGTTGCGGGGGCGGTAGCTATCGACCGCGGGAAGCTGGGCTCCGGAAAGGGTGCTCGGCGGCGGCTCGCCAGCTACGACCCCATGCACGAGCGTCCCAATTCCCTCGATCGTGGCCCGGATTGTTTCGCCCGGCTCGAGGTAGCCGCTTCGGACCCCGGTTTCGAAGGCGCCGAAGGACGTGCCGCCCGTCGTCCCGCTGTTCAGCACATCGCCGGGGAAAAGGGTAATCAGGGACGAGGCGTACTCCATAAGCTCCCAGACGTCGAAGATCATGTCGCCGGCCCGTGCCTCCTGGACCGTAACGCCGTCGATGGTAAGCACCTGGTGCAGCCGCTCCATCGGATCTCCGTAGAACTCTTTGGGAACGATCCACGGCCCCTGGGGCGCGAACGTGTCATGGCCCTTCCCGACGAACCAGTCCGATCTGTTACTGGAGCCACCCGGAGGACGCCCGCCCCGATCGGAGATGTCGATTGTCACCATGTAGCCGAAGACATAGTCCTGTGCGTTCTGGGCCGGGATGTACTTCCCGGTGCGGCCGATGACCGTACCAAACTCAATCTCCCAGTCTGTCCGATTCCGCCCCTCGGGGATGACGATGTTTTCACCGGTCCCGATGACCGCGCCCCTAGACGGTTTGAGGAAGAGATAGGGGACTCCGCGATTGGCTGCCCGCTCGAGGTTGGAGGCTTCGAGCTCCTCTGGCGTGCAGCCTTCGCAGATGTGGGTGTAGAAGTTGCCCGCCGCATTCATGATCTTGCCGGGATACTGAATCGGCGCTTGGATATCAATGTCATCCAGGTCGTGGACAAAGCTGGGACGGTTGCCCCCCGCGAGCATTTCGTCCTCCACCAGGTGGTTGACGATCTCGTATAGTCGATACTTGAGGCCGTACTCGTACAGCCCGATGAGCTGGAGCATGTCCCCGGGCATGGACATCTGGGGGAAGGCCGGGTCTTGCTCCAGGTTACTGTTGGCCGCATCGATCTCGACCGCGAGCTGATCCCGGAGAATGAGACCAACCATCTGCGCCCCGTCCACCTCGAAGGTAGCGACAAAGAATGGCTCGGCACTCTCCATCGCTTGGGCAGAGACTTGCATCGGCGCCAACGCCAGCAAGGAGGCGCCAACCAGTGGGATGGAAGCGAAGCGCATGAGATTCCTCCATCAAGCGTGCACGCTTGGGTCATGGACGGGTGAGCGTTACACGTAGAGGACTGGAAAGGAACTGTCAAGCAGCCGAGAGTCCGTCGGGACGGATTTACGGATCTACCAGCCTTCTGCCCGGGCAGCCAAGGCGGCGAAAACGGCTGGTCGGTTCATTAGGCACTCCTGGGCTGGGTTTCAGATCTGCCCCGAATTGCTGAATTCAATTCAGGACACCCCTAAAAACCTCCCTGCCCTGAATGTATCCCTCTGGCATCGGCAACACGTTGTTGGCTTCAACGTACGCCTCATAATCGGCGAGCATCTCAGCGAATCGTTCCGGATCCTCCGTTGCAAGATCACTGGTTTCACCGGGATCGATCTTGACGTTGAACAAGTGCCAGGTCTGGTCGTTCACGGCACTCCGATTAAAAACGATTTTGTAGTCGCCTTTGAAAAGCGCTCGATTTCCACCCAGCTCATAACCGATCGGAGTTGATTCGGCGTGAATGCTTTCTGCATTACCCGTCAAGAAACTCGAGAAGTCGGTTCCGACGATCTCCTCGATCGTGTTTCCTCTCCAGTTCCCTTCGTGGTTCCGTACACCGGCCAAACTAAGAATCGTCGGGGCCAAGTCTGTGACGAAAACGAACTCGTCACTCTTCTCGTCGACTCGATCTACACCCGGCCCTGAGATTACGAGCGGAACTCGGAGGCCACCCTCACTCGCATAGAATTTGTAGTAGGCGAGGGGCGAGGCGGCTATGGTTGCGTTGCTGGATCCTATGGCGTTAAAAGAGCCGCGTTCACCCAGGGTTTCATAGTCCGCGTTGTACCCTACCGCGTCGAACCAGCCACCCAACCTCGAAGCCCCATCGACCCCGATCAGGTTGGAGCCTTCAGCTCCGTTGTCGGACGTGAAAATGAAAACCGTGTTGTCGAACTCTCCGATTTCCTTCAAGTAATCCATCAAGCGGCCAATGTGCATGTCCATGGCATCGACCATGCCTGCATAAACTTCCATGCGTCTGGCGTGATGGCGCCTTTGCTCTTCAGTCAAACTCTCCCATTCACGCGTACCCGGAGTTACCACAGCTTCGGCACCGGCAGGGATGACACCCGCCGCTTCAGCGGCAAGCCTTCTCCTCTCTCTCATGACGGTCCAGCCCTCGTCATAGACACCGGTATACTTGTCCGAAAATTCTCGAGGGGCCTGGACAGGCATGTGCACGGCCTGAAAAGGGATATAGGCAAAAAACGGTTCGCCATCGGTTTCATTTTCGCCAATGAACTCGATCGTCTTGTCGATAAAATATTCAGAGGAGTAGAAATCGTCTGGCAAGGTGAGTTCGGCACCGTCGGCATACCAATTGGCTTTGTCGTAAATGGGGAGGTAAGGTCGCTGCTCCCAATTGTCCGCGCCCGTGTCCGCCATTGCGACGGTGCGTTCGAATCCCCGGGCAGACGGCAGTAATTGGGGCGTGTGGCCCAAATGCCATTTCCCCGTCATGTACGTGTGATAGCCCTCTTCGGCCAAGAGAGTCGCCAGGGTGACGACATTATCACTCAGTACACCTTGGTAATTTTCATATGTCAGCTGATCTGCGGGCAGTGCTTCAGGAATATTCGGCACCCCGTTTCTATGACTGTCGACGCCCGTCAGAAGCATGCCCCTGGCCGGCGCACAACTTCCCGCCGTGTGGTAATTCGTAAACGAGATTCCAGTCTCGGCTAGAGCAGCGATGTTCGGCGTGCTGATTTCGCTGCCAAAGGGCGATATGTCAGTAAAACCAAGATCATCTGCCAAAATGAGTACGATGTTCGGACGTGCTTGCAACGAGGGTTCTGGCTGCTCCACGCGTACGCCGCTGGTCATTCCAACGCTTGCAATCAGCACGGCCATGGCGATAGAGGATGATTTTAGCAGCATGCTATTTCCTCCTCCATCCTGAGTTCAATCCTACTCCACCACGTCAACTCTGATGAAGCCATTCGTCCAGCAGCAATAGAACTCGAACCCATAGGTCGGCTCAGGCCGCCGTTCCGTGTCATTGATGGCCTGTACCCGCACCACATAGGAGCCCGGTTCGCTGAAAGTGGCGCTTGTGGTGGCGACTCCGTCGGCTGTTTGCAGTCGAATCTCGTCTTCGCTGAATGTTACGGGGCCGGGTCCCTGGTGCTGCGTCCAGCTCAGCCAGGTACCCGCTTCAGGGTGGCTGATGCGGGCGCTCAGCGGCACCGGCTCCCCTGCCCTAGCGACGCGCGGGCCTTCCCACAGGCCATTGCGCCCGCGGAAGCTCGGGGGGTCATCGTTCAGGCTCAGGTAGGGCGCCACCTGGTCGCGACCGGTGGTTGTTTCTTCGTCCAGCACATAGGAGGGCAGTAACCAGCCCGGCACGGTTAACACGTTGCCCTGGGTCTCGAGGGTCCAGACGACTTCCGAGGTACCAAAATCCTCCGGCACCACGACCGAGAAGACACACCAGTGGTGGCGGTAGATGCGGGTTAGGCTTGGTGCAGGCACCGGGTCGAAATGGGTGGGCTGTACCCCATCATACATGGCAGGCTCCAGCCTATTGCCGGGACCTAGTGGCACGTCCAGGGATTGTTCGGTGTTCATGTTGAAGTAACCGAAACAGAGCGTATAGTCGCCGTCGGCATTGGGGTACCATCCGTCGAAAATCGGGATCACGTTCTGCCCGCGAGGGCGCAGCGGTGCGTCGTTAAACGAATCCAGGCTGCTCGACGTTTGAGCAAGCAAGGGGCCGGCACTGCTCACCCCGAGGGTGAGCAGTGCCAATGCTGTGATCTTCAAGCGAACCCGCACGGTTGACTAAGGTCCGGCTTTCGGCGCGCTCATGCTGCGCCGCCGTTCAGCGACCATGTGTTCAAACTGATCATCCGAGAGGTATGTGATGCCCAACCAGGTGTGGGACATCTCATCCACGCCGCGCTGGCCAAACACGACCCACTGACGATGGTCCGGGTTGTTCGGATTGTCCTCGGTATTGTCCCATGTGGTGGTGATCACCAGCGAGGTTCCCTTGGGGAGCAGGGGCGCGACTCCGTCTTCGAATTCATACGCGATCTGCCAGACGTGATTGTACTTGTCGACGCGTGCGAGCATTTCGCGACGGCCATCGGGGTAGACCGCTTCCAGCGACTGAGCGCTGCCCCGCATATGCATATGCGGGCGAAAACTGGTGATGAGCGCGGGTTGATTCAGGACCCGGACACCCTGCTGGGATTTAATAGAATTCGGTGGCAACAGGAGGTCCTGTGCCCACAGGCCACCGGGACCTGTATCGGCCGCGAAGAACTGCTCGCCTCTGGTCGCGAATTCCGGCTCGTAACCCCTCGGATAGAGCCAGACTGCCGCTTCAGCCCGCTCGCTCCGCACTTCCTCGTCGATGGGAAAATAGTGGAGGTTCCAGTTAATCTCACCGGAAGGGTAGATCAGCATACCGGTGCCGTCCGGGAACCTGTCACCGGCTTTTCCGACACCCTGTCTGCCTATGGGCCCGGAGGCACGTTGGCCGTCTGCCGACTGTGAGGAGAGCATCGCATGACCATGGTGCAGCACCCTGACGCCCAGCGGGTAGGTCCCTTTCAACTCTGTGGCGCGCACGTAGCGCGGCTCATCGATGACTCCCTCGAAAGTGGTGTTGCGTACCCACCACTGATCCTGCGCATTCGCGGCAATGGTATAGGGGGGCGCTTTCATGACGAAATCCGGCGGACCCAGTTGCTCGGCCATCCGCCAATCACTGCCATCGGAAAACTCTGGCAGGGGCGGCAATGCGGCAGGATCGCCTTCAGGGGAACCGGACTCCACCCAAGTGACGATGGTGGCGATCTGTTCGTCGGTAAGGGAAATATCGTTCTTGTAGTCCTGGATACCGGTGGTCAAATCCAGGTGCCAGGGCGGCATTTCCCGCGCCTGAACCTTGAGACTGATCCGCCGCGCCCACGGCCTGACCTCGTCGTAGGAAAGCAAAGGCATCGGGCCGATACCATTGGGATTGTGGCAGCTCACACACGTTTCGAAGAGGATCGGTGCCACATCGGCCGTAAACGTGGGGCCTGACTGCGCTTCCAGCTTACTCCAGGGAGCCAGCAGGAATGCCAGCAGCAGGGCTGGGCCGACCTTGAGAAGTCCTGACCAAAACAGCGAGGTGTTCTTCGTCATTGTTTTCTCCCAGATGGTGACCCGGTTCCTGGCAAATAATGCTTCGTAAAGAGGTATTGGGCAACCCGATTTCCGTGATGAAGATTACTGTTCTCGTCTTAGGGGTCCCACTCCCGGGTGGCGCCGACCCTATCGTCTTGCGGGGTACGGGCCAGCCGGGCTAGATACGACGCCGACGAGCTATTGATGAGCAACTAGGGAGGTGCTGCATGAAGAGTGCCGTTTTCACAGTAGGAGTCGCCGTCCTTTGGGCCGCCTCGAGCCTCGAAGGTCAGCAGGCCGCGCAGGATCTCGAAGGGGCGTGGCGGGTCACTGAAGTGGTGACCACCGGACCGATCGGGCGCACCCTCAGCACACCCCAGCCCGGCCTGCTGCTCTTCACGGGCGATTACTACAGTTACATGTTCGTCACAACGGACCAGCCCCGTATGGTCCCCTCGAGGGGTCTCTCGAGCGCGGAGGAGATGCTGGATATTTGGAGTCCGTTCACGGCGAACGCCGGTACGTTCGAAGTGTCGGGTAACCGCATGATCAGGCGACCTGTCGTGGCCAAGAGCCCCGAAGCAATGGTGCGGGGGACCTTCAACGAATACACCTTCCGCCTGAGCGCGGACACGCTTTGGGTCACGACCGTAGGGACCGAGGGGGGGCCGGCAAGGAACCCCACTACTGTTCAGTACGTCCGCACTCGCTGAACGACGAGCGGCCGTCGCGTACGAGTCTAATTGGAGTGAAGGCTTCATGGGGAAAAAAGGAGGGGGCCGACGAGGGCGTGGCGCTCAGCGGCCGATCAAGGGCTTCAGGCCCGGAAAAGCACCCACGAATCTGAAGAAGCAGATGGCGAGAGCTCAGCTCGGGAGCGATGCTAGCTGGGTTCAGAAACAAACCGTGGAGGCCGTGGCAGGGAAAAGTCCTCAGGAGGTCCGGACCATGGTGCGAAAGTGGACGGTCGGTTTGGTCGCAGGGGCGGTCCTACTCGCGGTGCTCGGCGTCTTCCTCTACACCTGGTCCCTCGCGGCCGGGGTGGTGGTACATGGCCTCACGGTCGGTCTGTTGTTCTTGGCGTACCGCTTCGGAAGGCAGGGCCAGGGGCTCGCAGACCTGGCGAACTCCCTGTAAGTGACCCGCTAGACTGCGTGTCCAAGAGATCGAGCCTCTGCGCGCCGTACCATGAGTCCCTGCAGCGTACCCACAGCACCGTTTGCCGCGAGGTATAGTCCGAACCCCGCGGAGAGGGTCATCGACATCACCGCCGATATCACGGCTGGGAGGGCCAACGTCCACCCGGGTTGAGACTGAGAGGCGCCGGACAAGGAACTCAAGCCGACGAGGCCAAAAACGATCATTGCGATCCCGATGTCCGGGCGAGCGAGGTTGGATGCCCACAGGAAGCTCTGTTGTCCGGATTGGGCACTCAGTGCACCACGGACCGCATTGTAGAGCCCGATAAATATCGGTGTCTGGAGGAGGGAACCCTTGAGGATACCCGTATCAACGGGCCGAATCCCGCGCCGCTCGTAAACGGCCAACGTTTCCCTCATGCGCCGCTCTGGATTCTCCTTCCATCGCTCTCGGACTCGAGCCAACTCAGGCTTGAGGACCTTGACTCGGCGGGCATGATCTCTAGCTCGCAGCGTCATCCGCACGGTGAGGGGGAGCAAGACCAGCCGGGCGAGGAGTGAGAAGGCGACGATCGCCGAAGCGAGGTGCCCGCCGTAGAACTGGGTCAGCCCGAAAAGGCCGACCTGGAATACCTCAAGGAACATTGCCCAAATCGCAGTCATGACTGCCTCCGGTAGAGTACGGTCAGACTACGATGCCTCTACCTATTGTCTTCAGTCGGGCCTTACCACGCTAGCGGTAAACCTCCCGTCGATGACCAATCTTCACCACCGTAACGATCCGTGCATGGTCAAGACGTCATCACGTCGTGAGGCCACCCGACGCATGTGGCGACTTCAGGAACTAACGAGCCGTCCAGACGAAGACTTCCCAATCACGGAGAGGTTCAGGCCCAGTGCTTTCCATATCCAGGGGCCGGCCGCCGTAAAGCGCGAGTAGCGGCAAGCGCGCGTCACCCACGACCTCCGTGGCCCGCATGGCGTAGGTGGCGTCACCGATACGCAGCCACCCGTCGCCGGTGCCCTCTCTCACACGTCGTGCCCAGTATCCGCCGTCCGGGCGGGTGGCGGTGATCACACCCTCAGGGGTCCCGGCATAGGTGAGATAGTTCACCATCGGCGGGAAGCCGGCCAGTTTCATCAACAGCCTGCCCCGCTCGCCAAGGGTGCTCAAATCGCTCGGTGCGGGCGTATCCGTCCCTCCGAGAATGACACCAGGAGTACGCGATAGTCCCGTGTTACCTACATATGGAGCGGTCGTAATCCAGCCGATAATGCCCCCGAGAAGAACTACTCCCGTGGCTATCCCTGCGATCTTCTGCTTGTTCACCCTATATCCTCCGGTGTTGGTCCGTGTGCGGACTCCATAACAAGCCGCGGCGGAAGGGTAACCTCGAACCGGCGTGTTGTCAGCATGAGAGCCTTAACGCGAGAAGATCCAGAACTCCCGCAACGTCAGCGGGTCCCCGGATCAGGTCGATCAGCGGCCAACCGCAGCCCCGTCCTACTCGTACGACGTGTGCAAGATCATACGCTCGCCCACGTGATAGAGTTCCTGTAGATCTCAAAGAGCGCACTCAAGTCGACTTCCAACCGTCCCATCTC
>JAPYQK010000096.1 GCA_029941275.1 Longimicrobiales bacterium
CCACAGCGTCAGGATCGGCGCAAACACGAGAAACACGAGTCCGAAGACGAGCATTCTCAGGGCTGTGGGCATCGGTCTTCGGAGGTCGAGGCTGACTGGAAGACACCGCTGGGCATAGGGTGGTCGTCGTATTCTGAGAGCCAAACCCCCGAGCAAATGTGATGGCGAACTAGTCGTCCGGCAATGCCCGCGCCACCGTGAGGTGATAGACCGTTTGCTGCCGTTCATAGATCACCAGCGCCAGTCCTTCGGCTTGCGCCTCCGTCAGTACCTGGCTGAAGATGGCCCCCAACTCGCGTGACTTACGGGCAGAGACCGACTCGAACGCCAAGTCCACGAACCGCTCCATCTGCGGGGCGAGCTCCCGCGGGACCCCCGCGAGGATCTCCGGGGGTCTCTCGGCGGGGGGCGCGAAGGCCGCGTAGGAGAGGTCCACTGTTGTGCCGAATTCGTGGGAGCTCGTTCCGGCGGCCGCGTTGGCGTTCGTTCGGGCGAGGCGTTGCTGACGTTCGGTGGTACGGAGGGCGCTGGTGACCTCAAGGCGGTAGGGCGGAACCCCCATCTCGGCGAGCTGCTCCTGGAAACGCTCCCCGAGCACCTCGAGGAGAGCACGGAGGTCGGGCGTAACGTGGGCGGGGGACGTACCCCTCCGCACGATCCAGTGGCGGGTGCTGTCCTCGAGTTCGATGAGTCGCCCCACGGCAAGAAGGGAGTCCCGCACCTCTTCGCTCGTCGCTCGGACGCCCAGCGCGCGAGCACGAGCTACATGCTGGGCGTTCAGGAATCGGCGCAGCGCGTCTTCTTCGCCCGGCGTCATGACGGGGAGGGGCCTCAGGATACGTTCAGCTGAGCCGGCGAACCGCTCCGCGAGCTCGATCGTCTCAGACAGCACAGCTTCGATCTGGACGAACGTGGCTTGCCGCGCGGCTTCCGCCTCCCGTTCGGCTCGACCACATGCGGAGAGCAACAGAGTCAGGAGAAGCAAAGAGGGGTGAATAGGGGCTCGCATGGTGTCTCCAAGGCTCGGGGCCGAGAGGTTGGTCGAGGACCAAGACTCATGATGGGATTGAGGCGTGTGTGCTGTCCAGCGGGAGCGCCAAGCTCGAACCTTGCCGCGGTTCTTCCGTTACTCCGTCACGCCCACAAGCTCCAACAGCTTCTCGGGGGGCCGGCCCACGACGGCCCGCCCCTCGTACAGACCGATCGGCCGCTGCAGCAACGTCGGGTGGTCTGCCATGAGGCCCACGAGCGTGTCATCGTCCTCGTCCCCCGTTAGACCCAGCTCCTTGAACGCCCGATCGTTTCTGCGGAGCACCTCCTTCGGACCCACATCGAGCGAGTCGAGGACTGAACGAACCTCACCTGCCTCGAGGGGATCCTGACGGTACTCGCGGTATTCGTACGGCACACCCCGCTCCTCCAACAGGGCGACCGCCCTGCGGCAGGTGCTTCAGGTGCGGGTGCAGATCAGCTCTAGCATGTGGCCTCGTCGCGCGGAGCCAACAAAGTCGAGCCGACGATCACCACGCCTTCCACGAAAACGCGAGGCCAGGGGATCTCCCCCCTTCAATTCTCACCCATCCGCTCGCGAAGCTCCTCGAACCAGTTGGTCACGAGGTAGACTTCATTCAGGCCGGTATCTCCGAGCCCGCGCGCCATCAAGAACCGCTCCCCGTCCGAACTGACATCATAGAAGTTGTCGGATGCCTGGGCCGGATACTCCGGCGGGATCGTGAACAGCCTCACGGGCGCTTGCGGTCGGCCCGAGGACGGATCGAACGAAGCGGCCAGCAGCCCACGATCTTCGTCCACGAAGAACAGCCCCCGGCCAGCAATGAGATGCTACGTCCCACAAACAACTCGTCGACTTACTTCAGGACCAGGTACGGACATCACCCGACTCACTCCTCAACTCTCTTGGCCTCGGATGGATGCCCAGAGTTCCTGAAGGCCGAGGCCCTCGGCCCTACGCTCCACACGATCGACGTCTATCTCAGCTCCGGAGATTTCCAGCACGGCCTTGATGTCCCTCAAATGCTTCTCCGAACCACCATCGCGGTAGTAGAGGAGTTTCTTCAGGATCAGCTCTTCCGGAGGAGAGAACGACGCCGCCAAACCAGGCAAAGCCGGTAGCCGTCGCCGATCTTAGATTTGGACACGCTCGACCTCGTCCCCTTCGACAAATACATCGATTTTCAGACCCGAAGACGGGTGGAGGATGTTGAACTGGGAGCGCTCCAGGATCGCCCTCTCCGCCGCCTCTACATCGAGATAGAACTCTTCGCTCGGGAATCGGGTCTTGAGTCGTTCCGCATCCGTTTGGGTTAGGCGTACGGCGACGTCGATGTCGATGTCGAGCGTCGCTCGGGGTTCGCCATAGGCCATGCTAGCGATGGAGCCGGCGAGAGCGTAAGCCAGGTCCAGCTCTTCGAGAACGGTGACGAGATGGCGGAGAAGATGAGCCGCCTGCAAGACGGCGTCTCCGTGCGATCTCCGGACCGACTTGATCCGGCTCGAGTCCCAGTGACCCGATGAGGTGGGCCGTCAGGCGCGCCCGCACCAGTTCGGTCATTTCGAGTCCGACTTCGATCCGACGACCGGACGACATGGCACGATAGATCTCCAGTTGTTTCGGGTCAGGAAGCTCTACCGGAGGCGCTCGATCAATCATGTTTTGAAGCTAGTCCGAGCGAGGTGCCAAGGGAACGGAGCGCTCGAGGGTGTCTCACTAGAGGGCTTGCCAGTATTCGGCCCTCTTTAACCTCTATCCTAATGATGATGATGGTGACGTGCCTCGTGCTCGGCATGCGCCTTGTCGATTTGTTCTTTCTTGGCGTGCTCCCGACCCTTGCTGAGATTGGCCTTCCGAATGCCGTCCGAGCTGACGGATGAGAGCGACATGAGCTTCTCGAGATCCGTGCCGTCGCACTCCGGGCACGCTGACGTGTCCGAGCCGAGCACCAGAAGCTCAAATTGGTGCTGGCAGTCACGGCATTCGTATTCGTAGATCGGCATCTGTTCCCCTAGCTGTTGCCCTAGCCTTTCGCTTGCTAGTCCCCTACGTGTTCCCCAGCGGATCCCCTTGCGCCGCAAGGTCACCGGACTATGCTGGTCCAGACATAGTGGAAGCCGCAGCCAAGCGTCGTCAACAGTTCGCGATGTTGCCCGAGTTCAGGAGGTCCCCGTGAAACAGTTCGCGTCAGCCCTCATGTTTGCCGCATTCATCGCTGCTCCAGCCGTTGCGCAGCAAAACGTGCCGGAGATCCAGTTCGAGTCGGTGCCGCGCCCGCTCAAGTACTCGCCCGACATGAATCTCGGGGAAGTTCTCGGCGTGGCGGTGAACTCCGAGGGCCATATCGTGGTCTTGAACCACCCGGGGAGCGCAAACACGGGCCCGATCTGGATGAACTCCACGACACAGCTGCTCGAGTTCGATGAGGACGGCGCTTTCGTGCGGGAGATCGGAAAAGGCGTTTACGGCATCGCTTACGCGCACCAAGTCCGCTTCGACGATGACGACAACTTGTGGGTCGTGGACAAAGCGGCGAACACGGTCATCGAGTTCGATCCCGACGGCTACGTGATCATGAACCTGGGGCGCAGGGAAGAGGGCTTTCACGGCATCCCGGGTGCGGGCGTGGAGCTGCGCAGCCCTCAGGAGGCCAGGGCGCGCGGCGGTTACTTCGGCGGACCGACGGACGTCGCCTGGGACCCGCAAGGCAACATCTTCGTCAGTGATGGCTACGTGAACTCTCGTATGGTCAAGTTCGACAAACACGGGAACTTCCTCATGGACTGGGGATCGCTGGGCAGAGAGATCGGCCAGTTCCGTCTTCCGCACGCCATGGTGATCGACAATTCGGGTGACGTTTACGTGGCGGACCGTTCGAATCGGCGGATTCAAGTCTTCGATTCCAACGGCAACTTCGAGAGAGTGCTCGTCATGGACGTGCCTTTCGAGGCCGACTATCAGCCGCCGTTCACCGCGGTCAACGCGGACCGGAACCAGCCGGCGACCACGGCGCCGTGGTCCATGTGCCTCACCGATTCGTCCCCGCAGGAGTTGTGGGTGTCGGACGAGGAGCCCGGACGGATCTACCGGATGACGCTCGACGGAAGGATCCTCGGTTGGCTCGGCAGTTCAGGCCGGCAGGTGGGGCAATTCAACTGGGTGCACGGCTTGGACTGCTCGCAGCTGGATGAGGGCATTCTTTGGGTTGCCGACATGAACAACTGGCGGGTGCAGAAGTTGATCGTCGATCTGGACTAGACAGACATCGGCGGGGTCAAGCTAGCGTAGGCTCGATCCAGCGGCGACGGACGGCCCGGCCAGCCTAGTGCGTCCTCGAACGCAAGGCTGTGCACCGCGGGGGAGCCCTTCACGAGCTACTCGTCAGGCTGGACGCTCACCCGCCAGGGGCGTAGGATAGCAGCACAAGGTTGGGCCCAGAGACTGGAGGGTCGGATGACGAGCGTGCGACTTGTTTTTGCATACGGGGTAGCCGGGCTGGTAGCCCTGTCGCTGTCCGCCGTTCATGTGGAGGCAGCCGGTCCCCAGCAGCCCACCCAGGCAGCCTCCGCACAGGCCGGCTCGGCCGAGACCGCAGAACTCGTCGATCAGTACTGCATCCGCTGTCACAACGCAGATCGTACCAGCGGTGGGCTCGCGCTCGACGCGATGGATTTGAGCAGCGTGAGTGACAATGTCGAGGTGTGGGAGAAGGCCGTGCGGAAGTTGCGTGCACGGGCTATGCCGCCGGCCAACAGGCCACGGCCCGACGAGGCTGGCTACGAGACGATACTCGCCTACCTGGAGTCGTCGCTCGACCGGGTGGCGGCGACCGACCCCGATCCGGGGCGGACCGACACGTTCCGCCGGCTCAACCGCACGGAGTACCAGAACGCCATCCGGGATCTGCTCGCGCTCGACGTGGACGTAACCGCATTGCTCCCCCGCGACGACGCGGCCTACGGCTTCGATAACGTGAGCTTGGCCGGATTGTCGCCCACCTTGATGGAGCGCTACTTGTCGGCAGCACAAAAAATCAGCAGGCTGGCGGTGGGCAGTGAGGTTCCGGCGCCGGGAAGCCAAGTGATCGTGGTGCCCGTGGATCTGACGCAGGAGGATCACTTCGATGGCCTGCCCTTCGGCAGCCGCGGGGGCACCGTGTTCACGCACAACTTCCCGACGGACGGCAGCTACACGATCACGGTGCGCTTGGCGCGCAACCGGAATGAAAACGTCGAGGGGCTGACGTCTCCGCATGACATGGAGATTCTGCTCGACGGTGAGCGGTTGCAGCTCTTTCCGATCGTCCCGAACCGGAACCGCTTGGGCGGCTACTACGCCGACGAGGGGGTCGACGAGGGATTGGAGGTCCAACTCCCGGTCTCCGCCGGCCCGCACGTCGTGGGCGTCACCTTCCTGCGGAGGAGCTCGGCGGTATTCGAGTCCACCCGGCAGCCCTACCAGGCCCGCTTCAACATGGACCGGCATCCCCGCCAACAGCCCGCCGTATATTCGGTCGCTGTGGCTGGGCCGTTCGAGCAGTTTGGACCGGGCGCGACACCCAGTCGGGACCGCATTTTCACGTGTAGTCCCGCGGCGCCCGCGGACGAAGCTGGCTGTGCGAGCGAGATCCTCTCGAACTTGGCGCAACGCGCCTACCGCCGGCCCGTGACGCAACAAGACCTCGACGTGTTGCTGGGGTTCTACGCAAACGCGAGTGCGGAGGGCGGATTCGAGGCAGGTATTGAGATGGCGCTGCGTGCGCTGCTGACGAGCACAGAGTTCATCTTCCGAATCGAGCGCGATCCGGACGGCCTCTCCTCCCGGACCGCGTATCGAATCAGTGACCTGGAGCTAGCGTCTCGGCTGTCGTTCTTCATATGGAGCAGCATTCCGGACGATGAGCTCCTCGAGTTGGCGACGAGCGGACGGCTCACCGATCCTGATGTGCTCGATGCCCAGGTGCGTCGTCTGTTGGCCGATCCGCGGGCGGAAGCGCTCACGACAAATTTTGCCGGTCAGTGGCTCCACCTGCGCAACCTCGACGCGGTGACTCCCAACCTGCGGCTGTTCCCCGACTTCGATGACAACTTGCGGCAGGGCTTCAGGCGTGAGACGGAGATGCTCTTCGAGAGCATCCATCGCGAGGACCGCAGCGTTCTCGACCTGATCAACGCGGACTACACGTTCCTCAACGAGCGGCTCGCCAAACACTACGGTGTGCCCAATGTGTACGGCGATCGTTTTCGGCGCGTGTCACTCGGACCGAATAGCCCGCGCGCCGGCCTTCTTGGGCACGGTAGCGTGCTGACCGTCACGTCCTACGCCACACGCACGTCGCCGGTGCTGCGGGGCGAATGGATCTTGGACAATCTTCTGGGCATGCCCCCCGGGGATCCGCCGCCCAACGTTCCGGAACTAGAGGAGCCGCCGCCCGGACAGGCGCCAGGTTCCATGCGCGAACGCATGATTCAACATCGAGTCAATCCGGTGTGTGCCACCTGCCATGAGCTCATGGATCCGGCGGGCCTGGCGATGGAGAACTTCGACGCCATCGGCCGCTGGCGCGACAACAGCGAGGATGGATCGCTGATCGATGCATCCGGCAGCTTGCCCGGCACCGATGGTTTTGAAGGTGTCGCCGGACTGCGCCAAGCGGTGCTCGAACGACCGGACGTGTTCGTCGGAAGAATGACTGAGAAGCTACTTACATACGGGTTGGGCCGTGGCGTCGATTATCATGATGCTCCGGCCGTCCGTGAAATCGTTCGGACGGCTGCCGAGGACGACTATTCGTTCTCGTCGCTCGTCCTCTCTATTGTGCGAAGTGCCCCGTTCCAAATGCGGAGGTCGCAATGATCGTCACTAAGAAAGCTATGCCGCGGCGGACGTTCCTCCGTGGTTTGGGCGCTACGGTAGCGCTCCCCATGTTGGACGCGATGGTCCCGGCTCTGGCGCAAGCCAGCGCGGTTGCCGATCCCGTTCGCCGCATGGGGTACGTCTACATCCCGATGGGGATGAACCCGGATCCGTGGACGCCGAAGGGCCTGGGCCGACTCACGGAGCTTTCGCCTTCGTTGTCGTCGCTGACGCCCTATCTCGACCATCTCAGCGTCGTCACCAACCTCGACGTGGACAACGCGGCGGTCACGGGTGGAAACCACGCCACGGCCGGCTCGGCGTTCCTGAGCTGTGAGCGCGCCAAGCGGACCGAGGGGAGCGACTACGAGTTGGGCACCACGGTCGATCAGATCATCGCGCGCCAGATCGGCAACGACACGCCGCTCCCGTCGCTCGAGCTCGGGGCGGACTTGATCGCGCAAGTCGGCAATTGTGACAACGGTTTCGCGTGTGTCTATATGAACAGCCTCTCGTGGTCGTCACCCACCACGCCGCTTCCTATGGAAGCCGATCCACGTGTGGTCTTCGAGCGCCTGTTCGGGGACGGGGGCACGTCCGAAGAGCGGCTCGCTCAAATGCGGAAGAACACCAGCATCCTCGACTGGGTGTTGGGAGACATGGCCAGTCTTCAGAGAAAGCTCGGAGGGAGCGACCGCAACAAGATCGACGAGTATCTTGATACCGTCCGTGAAGTCGAACGTCGCATCCAGCGCGCCGAAGCGCAGGCCGACGAGTCGCCGCTCGAGAATCTCTATCGTCCGACGAGCGTGCCCGAGGAGTGGGAGGACCACGTCAAGCTGATGTTCGATCTGCAAGTGCTCGCGCTACAGGCGGACTTGACCCGGGTCATCACGTTTCAGATGGCGCGTGAGGGGAGCACCCGGACGTATCCACAGATCGGTGTGCCCGAGCCACACCACCCGATTTCTCACCACGTGAACGATCCCGTGAAGCTCGAGAAACTGGCCAAGATCAATGCATATCACGTGTCGCTCTTCGGCTATCTGCTCGAGAAGCTTCGGACTACGGAAGACGGAAACGGGACGTTACTCGACAGCACCACGTACATGCTGGGGAGCGGCATGGGGAACCCCGATGTGCACAATCACTCGAACCTGCCGATCGTCGTGGCGCGAGGCGGTCTCGGCTCGATGGACGGCGGGCAGCACGTCGTGTTCGACACCGACACCCCGCTGGCGAACTTGCACCTCACGTTCATGGATCACATGGGCGTCGAGTTGGACACCTTCGTGGACAGCACGGGACGGGCGGACGGGGTGCTCGAACCGCTGTCCATCTGACGGGGGGGGCTGAGAGTGAAGATCCGTCGGGCGTCGTCACTGCGGTGGCTGGTGGGACTGCGTTTAGAGGTGTTACAGCGCCTATCGGTGCTCGGGTCGTCGCTCGCGGTTGGACGATTCAATCCGGCCATCCCCTCGTTGGTTGTCCTGCCCCTCGCCTTCGCTTGGGCCGGGCCGGCTGACGCACAGCGGGCCGACTCGCGACTGGCCACAGCCCAGACGGCCACTGCGCAATTGCAGGAGTTGCCATTGGTGGACGCGGTCAGGGCAGGGTACCAGGCGACCGTGAGAGCGCTCATCGCGGGCGGCGTCGATGTAAACGCTGGTGAGACGGACGGCACGACGCCCCTTCACTGGGCCGCATACCACAACGATCTGGCGATCGCCGAGATGCTCGTCGAGGCGGGGGCTAACGTGACCGCCGCCAACCGCTACGACGTTGCCCCGCTTTCCCTCGCCGCCGTCGGCGGAGACGCTGATCTCATCGAGCTGCTCCTATCTGCCGGGGCCGACCCGAACACCGTACAGGGTGAAGGCGAGACCGTCTTGATGACGGCGGTCCGCACCGGAAAGCTAGAGGCGGTCGAGGCGTTGCTGCGTCACGGCGCCGACGTGAACGCAGTGGAAATGTGGCGGGGCCAGACCGCCCTGATGTGGGCGGCCGCAGAGGGGCACGAGGAGGTCGTTCCGACGCTTCTAGAGCACGATGCCGACATCCGTGCCCGATCCCTCGGTGGGTATTCGGCGCTCTTGTTTGCCGCTCGAGAGGGCCACATCGAGGTGGTGGAGGCGCTACTGGATGCAGGTGGAGATCTGAACGAGGGGCTGCCACTGGGCCGGGGCCGTCAGGACGCCGCGGGGACGAGTGCCGAAGCTGCGCCGACCGGCATCAACATCTTCTTGATCGCTGCCGCGAATGCGCACTATGAGTTGGCGGCCATGCTCCTCGATCGCGGGGCCGATCCTGATGCGGCTCCTCGCGGGTGGACGGCCCTTCATCAACTGACGTGGGTCCGCAAAGCAGGCGTTGCCGGCAGCAACAACCCTGCCCCTGCCGGATCGGGCGATATGAGCAGCTTTGCGTTCGCCAGGAAACTCGTATCCCACGGCGCCGACGTGAACGCCCTGGTGACGGAGCGTCCCCCTGCGGGCATCACGAGGCTGAACTCGAGGGGAGGCACACCGTTCCTCCTCGCCGCCAGGACCGCCGACGTGGAGTACATGCGCCTCTTGGTGGAGTTGGGCGCCGATCCGTTGCTCTCGAACATCAACAACTCGACACCGCTGATGGTCGCGGCCGGCCTCGGCACCGCGTCGCCCGGCGAGGATCCGGGCACGGAGCCCGAAGCGCTTGCTGCCATCCAGTTCGCGCTCGAGCAGGGTGGCGACTTGAACGCCATCGACGACCACGGAAACACCGTGATGCACGGCGCCGCGTTCAAGCACTTCCCCTTGGTCGTCGAGTTCCTGGCTGAATCTGGGGCGGAGGTGGAGGTGTGGAACCGGGAGAACGAGGACGGCTGGACTCCGCTGGAGATCGTCGAGGGCGGCATCCACATTGGGATGAATATTCTCAGCTCGCCACCGACGGCTGCTGCGATTCGGAGGGTTATGGCGCGGGCTGGGGTCGAGCCTGTTGCTCTGACGCGGTAAGGTTCAGTCCTTGTTCGGCTCGCCGGCAACCCGCCTTCAACACTCCCTTCGCGCGTAACGAAGCACGAACGCGGGCTCCACCACCCCGATCTCCCCATAGACCCTCGCGGTGAGGGAGTCGAGCGAGGTTCGTTCGTACTGAATGGCCCGCGGAAAGTCGTGCTCGGGGTTCTCGAAGCGCATCCTTTCGGGCGACACCTCAGTGGCCTGGAAGTCCGTCGGAGTCTGCCCGGACGGATACGCCGAACAAGTGAGCCGACCGTCCTTGCGCTGCAGCAAGATAAACTCGTACCCGGTCGCCACATCGCCGCGCACCGTGCGTGACATGCCGACCATGAGCCCTCCCT
>JAPYQK010000097.1 GCA_029941275.1 Longimicrobiales bacterium
ATTACGCTGATCCAGAACCAGCGCGACCTCCTGCCGCTCTTGGGCACCCGCACGGCCCGTGTCATGTCCGTGAGCTTCAGGAATCCCGGGGACGTCCTGTCGGGGAGATATTTCGACGCGCGTCTTCGTGCAACCTATCCCCGGGCGGTCACGAGATCCGTGGATGAACGCACCAATTCTGAAGCGTACGCGGATCTTCTGGCTCGAGCTGGCCGGTCGAACTTGGTTGTCGTGTCGGTCTACTCGAACTTCGCTGGCCGGGTCGAGCTTCCCGACGCGACTGTGGAGTTCGTGAACGAACTCGCGGCGAGAAGAATCACCCACGTCGTGATTTCTTTCGGGAATCCTTATTTGATCTCGAAGTTTCCGGATGCTCAGGCGTACATGTTGGCCTGGAGTTCGGCTCAGTTCAGCCAACAAGCAGCTGCGGACGCGCTGTTCGGTGGCATCGCGATCAGCGGCCGAAGCCCCACCGGGATGGCCCCGTTTTTTGCCCTAGGTGATGGCATCCAGGTACCTCTCAAGGCGAGCCTCGGTGGCGGGTAGGACGTTCGCTTGTGCGGCGGTTCTGACAGTTCTGTGGGCGAGTGGGTGTGGTTCGGCACCATCTGATGCCTCCCTTTCCGTCGCTGGTCCTCCCGGACCCGGTGCCACTTCCCCTGGGGGCTCTTCTTTTGGGGATGCGTCTCTTGGGGCCGCTTCTTTCGGGGTGGCTGGCCCAGTAACCCCTGGCAGAGCCCCTTTGGCACCTGACGCCGAGCGATGGGTTGCGGAGACTCTGTCTTCCCTCAGCCTCCGACAGCAAGTCGCCCAACTCGTAATCCAGTGGTTGCCCGGATCCTACGCGTCGACGAGCAGCGCCGAGTTTCAGGAGTGGGCGTCCTGGGTACAGGACGACGAGATCGGCGGCATCTATCTGTCGATCGGCCTTCCGCATTCTTACGCGGCCAAGATCAACGAACTTCAGGCTCGGTCCACGGTCCCGCTACTGGTGACTTCCGACTTCGAGAACGGCGGGCCCGGCATGCGAATCAACCACTCGTATGCTCTACCGTCGCTTCTTCCGCAGGGCGGCGGCACGAGCTTTCCGCCCACGATGGCGTTCGGGGCGGTCGGTGATGAGCGATTCGCGCGGGAGTACGGAAGGATTACGGCGTTGGAGGCGAAGGCCGTCGGACTGCACCTCAATTTCGCCCCGGTCCTGGACGTGAACTCCAATCCGGAAAACCCGGTGATCAACACGCGTTCCTTCGGCGAGGACCCCGAGACCGTCGCGCGACTCGGAGCGGCCTTCATCGAGGGTTCTCACGAAGGTGGTATCCTGGCCACGGCCAAGCACTTTCCCGGACACGGTGACACCCAGACCGATTCTCATGTGGAACTCCCGGTCGTGCCCGCCGACCGGCGTCGGCTAGACTCACTGGAGTTGGTGCCCTTCCAGCACGCCATCGACCAGGGGGTGGACGCGGTGATGACGGCCCACGTGGTCGTGTCCGGGATACAGGGACTGGAAGGGCCGCCTGCCACCTTTGACGCCCGATTGATGACGGACCTGCTGCGTCAGGACATGGGCTTTGAAGGTCTCCTCTTAACGGACGCGCTCAGCATGGGAGCGCTTTCCGACCGATATGGCTCCGGGGAGGTGGCGGTGCTGGCTCTCGAGGCCGGCAGCGACGTCCTGCTCATGCCGAACGATGTGACTGAGGCCATCGATGCCGTGATGTCCGCCGTGGAAGCAGGACGGATCGAGCCCGCACGGATCAGAACGTCCGCCCGCCGAGTGCTCGAGACAAAAGCTCGCGCGGGACTGCACTTCGGTCGGATGGTCGATCTCGACGCCGTGGACGAGGTGGTCGGGTCGGCCGAACACTTGGCTTTCGCGGATACGGTCGCGGCCCGATCCATCACACTGCTCCGCGATCGGGACGCCGTCGTGCCGGTGAGTTCGCTCACCGCCGGAAGCGTTTTTAGTCTGACCTATGCCCGCACGGACAATCTGACCGCCGGTACCACGTTCGATCCCGCGCTCTCGAGTAGGGTCGGCGTGGCGGGCCGGGCGAGGGTCGGCCCGGAAACCTCAGAGGAGGTCTACGAGTCGCTCAAGGCCCGCGCCGGAAGGGCCGACCTCGTGATCGTGAGTGTGTACGTCCCCCCGAGGTCGGGTACGGGCGAAGTCTCCGTATCCCAGGAAATGGCGGACTTCATCGCCACTGTGGGAGCCGAGCGCCCCATGATGGTGATTTCTTTCGGTAACCCTTACCTACTGACTTCCTTGCCGGAATCACCCGGGTATCTGATTGCCTGGGGATCACACGCCGTTTCACAGAATGCGGCAGTGAGGGCGCTTTTTGGACAAGCGGGGATCAGCGGTCGTCTACCGGTGTCCATACCGCCTTTCCACGATATCGGTGATGGACTCTCCCACTCGGCTCTGCCTGATCCGGTCGACGTGGCACAGTCCTCGCTGGAAGTCGATCCGGCGACCGTTGGCATGGATGCTGCCCGGCTGGCCGAGCTCGACGCGCTCGTGGTGGAGGCCCTCGCTGACTCGGCGTCTCCCGGCGCCGTCGTGGCCATCGCTCGGCATGGACGTTTGGTGCGTCTCCGCGGTTACGGAAAGCTGGACTGGTCCGTCTCCTCCGGATCCGCAGAGTCAGGTTCTCTTTACGATCTCGCATCGCTCACAAAGGTCGTTGGAACCACCACGGCAGCTATGATCCTGGTGGAGGAGGGGCGTCTGTATCTCGATGCGCCGGTGGTCGAGTACCTCCCGTGGTGGGCGGCGGGGGATGCCAGGAAAGAGAGCGTAACGGTTCGTCATCTGCTTCTTCACCGGGCCGGTCTGCCATCTTTCCGGCGCTTCTATCTCGAGATGGAAGGCGAAGACGCCTACCGGTCGGCCATCGGCCAACTGGAACTCGAGTATGACCCCGGCACCCAGACCGTCTATTCCGACATCGGCTTCATGACCCTGGCGTTTATCGTTGAACAGTTGAGTGGCCAGGGGCTCGATGAATTTCTGGATGCGCGCGTGTGGGACCGCCTCGGGATGAACAACACACGGTTTCGTCCTTCCGGTGATGACCGGGCCCGGATCGCACCGACCGAAGTCGATACCACCTTCAGGAACACGCACATCCACGGCGTTGTCCACGATGAGAACGCTTACGCGATCGGTGGAGTCGCTGGCCACGCGGGTCTCTTCTCCAACGCAGCCGACCTGGCGGTTCTGGCGCAGACGTTGCTCGACGGAGGGTCGATGGCCGGATGTGAGCAGGAGAGTTCTGGCAACGCCCGTGGGGATTCAGATACCACTTTGCCCGCCGGCGCTCCCTCCGGCGAGTCGATTTGCGCCCCGGGCGTTGTGGGTCAGGTCCGGCTGGTTTCGGAAGAGACGGTACGAGCTTTCACCCAGAGATTCGATTCACAGGCCTCGCGGGCGCTCGGGTGGGACACACCCAGCGGTCGATCTTCGGCAGGTGACTACTTTACCCGCGGTGCATACGGGCACACCGGCTTCACCGGAACGTCAATCTGGATCGATCCTGAACTCGACCTGTTCGTCGTGCTGCTGACCAATCGCGTGAATCCGACCCGGGACAACAATAGACACGTCCCGCTGCGCCGTGCCGTCCACGATCTGGCTGCGCTGGCCATCACGGACTTGGAGGTTGCGCTCCGTTGAACGCCTTCACTCCGCTCGACTTCGGCGTACTGCTCGTCTACCTCGCCGGGGTCACGGTGTGGGGGGCGTGGCTTGGGCGCGGCCAGACGAGCGGCCAGGACTACTTCCTCGGGAACCGAGATCTCCCTTGGGCGGCGGTGATGCTGTCCGTCGTCGCCACCGAGACGAGCACCCTCACGTTTTTGAGCATCCCAGGCGTCTCCTACCTCGGTACGCTTGGGTTTCTCCAACTGACATTCGGCTATTTGGCCGGTCGGGTGGTCGTGTCAGCGTTCTTGCTGCCGGCCTACTACAGGGGAGACCTGAGCACGGCCTACGCTCTTCTCGAAGAACGCTTCGGCCAAGGCACCCGGCGATTCGCCTCAGCCGTCTTCATGGTCACTCGGCTGCTGGCTGATTCGGTGCGCCTCTTCGCCACTGCCATTCCCCTCGCGCTGGTGACGGGTTGGGATTATCCAGTGTCCATCGTCGTAATTGGGGCGCTGACGCTGGTGTACACTTATCTGGGAGGTATCAAAGCCGTTGTCTGGGTGGATGCCGTTCAAATGGGGCTCTACCTGATAGGCGCACTCATTGCGATGGCAGCGCTTCAAGTCCTGACACCGGAGGGGTGGGGAGGCATTCTGAGCAGCGCTGGTGAAGCCGGTAAGTTGGCGGTC
Organism: Longimicrobiales bacterium; assembly: GCA_029941275.1. Classification (GTDB taxonomy): domain Bacteria; phylum Gemmatimonadota; class Gemmatimonadetes; order Longimicrobiales; family Gaopeijiaceae; genus UBA822. Next base: position 4,345 of record JAPYQK010000097.1, read on the forward strand.
CTGGATCTGTCGCTCGACTTCTCCGTGACGTATACACTTTGGGCCGGCGTTCTCGGTGGCGGCTTTCTCACAATGGCCTCGCACGGGACCGACCAGCTCATCGTTCAGCGACTGCTCACTTGTCGGGACCTCGCGGCAAGCAAGAAGGCACTGGTCGGAAGTGGTGTGGTCGTGATCGGCCAGTTCCTGCTGTTTCTGCTGGTGGGCCTCGGCCTGTGGGTGTATTACGCGGGCAGAACCTTTGGGACCAGCGACGAAATTTTCGCTCGCTTCGTGGTCGAGGAACTTCCCGCGGGCGTTAGCGGGCTCCTCGTAGCCGGTGTCTTCGCTGCGGCGATGTCGTCTCTGTCATCTTCGATCAACTCGCTCGCATCGGCCAGCGCCTATGATTTTTGGGCTCCTCTGGCCGGCGCCGAAGGAGATGAAGCTCGCACACTCCGAGCGGGAAAATTGTTCACACTCGTTTGGGCAGCACTTCTGGTGGGCGGGGGTGTGCTGTTCATCCCGCTCAGCGAGGGCAACACCGCGGTGGAGGTCGCGCTGGCGATCGCCTCAGTGGTTTACGGCGGCCTCCTGGGGACTTTCGTTCTGGCGGTTCGTTCGACGAGGGCCGACCAGCGCAGCGCCATCGTGGGAATGATCGCCGGGATCGGCGTGGTGACGGCTATTTGGTGGTTCGCCCGTGCCGATGTCGCTTGGCCTTGGTTCGTCCCGATCGGCACGGCGGTGACGGTTTCCGTGGGCTGGGTGTTGGGACGGGGCTCACCCGGTCCTGGCTCGTCCGGCAGTCAGTCCGGCGATTCACCCAGCGACCTCTCCGGCGATTCGTCCAGCGAGTTGTCCAGCGACTTGCCCGGCAACTCCCAGCCGACCTGAAGCCGGCGTGACCTTCTTTCTGGGTGTGGACGGTGGCGGGACCCGGACCCGCGTGGCGCTCGCGGACGAGGGCGGTCATGAACGTGCCCGCGCCGAGGGTCCACCGACACTGGTCGATCCGGCGAACCCTGATGCCACCCTCGAGGTGGTTTCCTCTCTTTGTAACGAAGTCGTCGCAGAGGGAGGAGTGGATCTTCCCGTGGGGGGCCTCTGGGCGGGAATCGCCGGCGCCGGCACCGAGCCCACACGGAGCAAAGTGGAGGCGGTCCTTCAGTCCGCCGGATTGGCTTCGTATACCGGGGTCGGTGCAGACGCTGAGGCGACATTTCACGACGCCTTTCCATCCGGTCCGGGGATCTTGCTGATTTCGGGCACGGGATCCATAGCGCTGGGAAGGATCACAGGTGACCCCTGGCTGCGAGTGGGGGGATGGGGTGCGCACTTGGGGGACGAGGGGAGTGGCTACGGGATCGGGAGGTCAGCCCTTCGTGCTGTGGCCAAAGGCGAGGACGGCCGGGGCCCTTCCACCGATCTTCGGGATCCGGTCCTGAGGGCGTTAGGTGTGACCGGTCCGTCGGACTTGGTCAAGTGGATGGCCACGGCGGGGAAAGCCGAAGTGGCGTCCCTGGTTCCGCTCATCACTGAATGGGCAGAGGACGGGGACGAGGTCGCTGGCGCGGTCATCGAACACGCTGTCGCTGAACTTCTCACGCACGTGAGGACTCTCCTGCGGCGGCTCGAGCCTTGGCCTGCCCCTCCGGAGGTCGCCCTCGCGGGTGGGCTCATCGAAGAGGGCGGCCCGTTGAGGACCCGAGTGGCCCAGGCGATAGAAGCGCTGCCTTGCCGACTTCTCGATCGTACACCGGACGGAGCCAGGGGAGCTTGCTCGCTGGCGATCGGACTCGCGCACCAGGCGTAGCGTCGGCGTTCTGCCTAGGATCCGGGGCCGTGGCATCCCGACTTCCCGAGTGCGGAGTGGGCAGCGGCCCACTGTACTTCTTCAACAGCCTGCTAGTTGCTCGCCAGGTACTGATCGATAGCGTCGCGAAGCGACTTCAGGATCCAAGCCCGCTTGTTGTCGTCGGTCTCAAGTAGTGTGGCGCGGAAGCCGTGATGCGCGCACTGAAACCCAGTCAGAGGGACCACCACGATTCCGGTTGCTCCCATCAGGTAGTAGACGAACCTCTTGTCCGGCTCGACGCCCTGCGTCATCCGTTCGATCGCTTCTCTGATCTGCGGATTCTGTATCTCAAGTGACTGACCGTCGTCGAGGAGCCGATCCTTGAACATGACCGTGTAGTAGAAAGCACCGCCCGGCTTGTTCAGGATGATATGCTCGCACCCCGCGAACGCGTCGCTCATCTCGTTGGCTCTCTGGGAGAACTTGTCGGCTCGCCCGCGAAGGTGATCCGGGTACCGCGCGTCCCCCATGATGCGCGGGATCGACATTTGGGGGAGTGTCGTGGAGGATACCTCCAAGCGTTTTGCCGCGAGTAGGCTGTCCACGTATCGGGCGAAGTTTTTGTCGTTACCCTTGTTGAGGATCTCCAGCCAGCCGCAGCGTCCACCCGGCCACGGGAACTCCTTGCTGATGCCACGCATCGCGATGCCGGGAACATCCCCGATCCACTCGCTCATGTGTAGGCGGCCCGCCCCGTTGAACACGATGTTGGCGTAGATTTCGTCCGCGATCAAAAACACATCGTTTTCGTGGGCGATGGCGGCGATCTCCTCGACGATCTCTCGAGGGTAGACGGCCCCGGTCGGGTTGTCCGGCGTGAGCAGCAAAATGCCGGCGATGGAATCGTTGTACTGGATCTTCCGCCGGATGTCATCGACATCCGGCATCCAACCGTTGTAGGGGTCGAGATCGTATGTGACGTGTTCGTACCCTGAGTGCGCTGCTTCGGCAGAGGAATGTGTGCTGTAGGCGGGAGACGGGCCCAGAATACGGGCCTCGCGGTTGAGAAAACCGTACACCTTCGCGACGGCGTCGCCGAGGCCGTTGAAAAACATGATCTCGTCCGGAGAGACACGAACGCCATCCCGCTGGTTGACCTCATCCGCGAGGAATTCTCGCGTTTCAGCGACACCCTGGGTGTCGCAGTAGGCCCAGGACGGTGCCTCATGTACGAGATCCGAAATGGTGTCGCGAATCCACCGAGGAGGGACTTCTCCCTTCTGCACCGGATCGCCGATGTTCTCCCACGTGAGTTCGAGGCCCAACCGCTCGAGTTCGTGTGCGGCGACTACGATCTCACGAATCTCGTACTTGAGGTTCGCCGCGCCGACGTGAAGAAGGTTTCTACGCATGGTTCATTTGAGGGTGGGGGTGGGCCATTCGGCCCAAGGGTGGAATCGGGCCACTCAGCGTAGCGCCTCTTCGAGTGCGGTGGCAGCGTCCGTCGAAGCGTCACGGTATTTCACGATGATCGGAGCATAAAGATGGATCCCATGTTCACGGGCGAACGGTCCCGAAGCCTCGCGTGAGCCTGGAACGACCACCGCGCCAGGAGGGATGGTGAGAGGCCTTTCGGGCGTGGCGCGGTACGTTTGTCCCCGAACCAGATCGTATACACCGGTCGAAGATGTGAGCTGAACGCCCGGCGCCAATACCGCCCGCTCTCCCACGAGAGTCCCTTCGAAGACGCCCACGTTTCCGCCGATCATTGCGTCGTCCTCGATGATCACCGGGCGCAACCCGACCGGCTCCAGGACGCCACCGAGCTGCGCTCCGGCGCTCAGATGAACACGTTGGCCCACCTGGGCGCACGATCCGACCAAAGCGTGGGAGTCGATCATGGCGCCCTCACCGACGTAGGCTCCAACGTTCACGTAAGCCGGGGGCATGATGATCACGTTTTTGCCCAGGAAAGAGCCGGACCGGACGGACGTTCCCCCCGGAACGAGGCGAATGTTCTCCTCGACTCCCCGAGTATCCCGGAGAGGCAACGTGTCTTTGTCGAAAAACGGAGCCGAAGCGCCCGAAAATTTGCGAACCTCGCCGAGGCGGAAGGCGAGAAGGATGCCTGATTTGACCCACTCGACGGCTTGCCATTCGTCGCCCACCCTCTGCGCCGAACGCACCGTGCCCCTCGTGAGCGCGTCCATCAGGGTCGCGACTGCGGCCCTTGCTTCGTCGGAGTTTCCCCCTTCGGGGTCCTCCGAGCAGCTGCGGATCTGGGCCTCGAGGCCCTGGAAGTCTTCCTCCGTACCGGTGCCCTGCTGATTGTCGGGACCGTCGTCGGTGCCGCCCTCGGGTGCTAATGAACTGCTCGCGTCCGCGGGCGTCATGGCGCGCTCTCTGTGCCCAGGAGGCCGACGTCGGCGAGTGCACTTCGTAGGAACGCCTCCACTTCGGAGGTCGGCCGAACGAGTGGCAGACGATAGTGCGCTTTCCTATGCCCCATGATCTCGAGAGCCGCTTTGACCGGAATCGGGTTCGTCTCGACAAAAATGGCCCGCATCAACGGCAACAGCTGGTAGTGCAACTCGCGGGCACCCTCGAAATCACCGCCGAGTGCTTTGTCCACCATCTGGGACATCGTGGCGGGCGCCAGATTTGCCACGACCGAGATCACTCCGTCGGCCCCAGCAGCCAGCAAGGGAAACGTGAGCGCGTCGTCGCCCGACAGGATTGTGAATCCCTCCGGACGTTCGCGGATGAGCGTCATGACCTGATCGACGTCGCCGCACGCTTCCTTCACGCCAACGATGTTTTCGATTTCCGCCAGCGTGAGCACAGTCTCAGGTAATACGTTGGAGGCCGTTCGCCCTGGAACGTTGTAGATGATCACAGGACAGTCCACCGCTCCAGCGATTGCTCGATAGTGCTCGATGAGCCCACGTTGTGTGGGCTTGTTGTACGCGGGACTGACAGAGAGAATGCCGTCCGCGCCGGCCTCTCGTGCGGCCCGGGCCTTTCGCACGACGTCTGCCGTATCACTTCCGCCTGCTCCGGCGAGGACAGGCACCCGGCCTTGGGTCGCCTCTACCGTGGTGCGAATCAGGAGACCTTGTTCGGCGGCGGTCAGGGTTGCGCCCTCGCCGGTCGTGCCGCCGGGAACCATGATACCGACACCGTTCTCGATCTGGAAGTTTACGTGTTTTTGCAGGTCCTCGACGTCGATCGAGCCATCATCTCGAAAGGGGGTGACCAAAGCCACTCCTGTACCTGAAAACTGTGTGCGTTCCATGTTCGTAACGGATTAGAACCCGGCTTGTTCGTCGGGCCCCTCGGTCAAGATGAAAATGTTTCGGCTAACATGTCGTCCAGCGTAAACACGCCGGATTTTCCGTGAATCCATTCCGCCGCGGCAACAGCCCCCCTCGCGAACCCTGCTCTGGATCGGGCTTCGTGGCGTAACTCGATCCGATCGTCGGGGCCCTCCAGGCCGAGGACGTGTGATCCCGCCATGTCCCCCACTCGCTCGCTGGCCACATAGAGAACCTGGGGTTGCGGCGCACCGTCGGGTAGGGCGGCCTCCCAACTCTCCTTGCGGCCTAACTCCTCGATCAAGATTTCCGCGAGCGTGATGGCCGTTCCGCTGGGGTGATCGACTTTGTGCCGATGGTGGGCTTCCCGCACGTGGATGTCGTATTCGGTCAGGGCGTCGGCGATCTTGGCCGCCGTGCGGGCCAAGCGTAAGAAAAGATTGACGCCCAACGAAAAATTGGCCGCATGAACCATTCCGGTACCGGCGGCGGTCACGGCGGCAGTGGCTTCGTCCAGGTGCTGGTGCCATCCCGTGGTTCCCACCACTGTGTTCACGCCGGAGGCAGCCAGGGTCCTGATGTTCTCGACGGCCTGGCCGGGCACTGTGAACTCGATGGCTACCTCGGCACCCCCCAACGTGCTCGCGTCGATTTCGCTCGTGTCGAGGGTCGGGTCGATCCTCGCGACCACTTCGTGGCCTCGTTCTTTCGCCAGGACGTCGATGGCACGGCCCATTTTTCCGTATCCTACCAGCGCGAGTTTCACTGTCG
>JAPYQK010000098.1 GCA_029941275.1 Longimicrobiales bacterium
GCCCTACGAAGCCCCTCATCACGGGCCTTGTCCACGGCCGCGACGTAGGCCGCCCGCTCGAACGGTTCACGCGTGAAGCTCTGGACGGTGCGAATCTGCGTGAACACCTGCTCCGCTCTCGACACGGCGTCGGCCAGGCGATCTTGAATGCGGGTGCTCAGTCGCCTTACCCGGCGCCCGAAGAACCATCCGACGAGGGCAGCGAACGGAATGGCGGTCAGCGTAACGAGCGTGAGCCGTGGATGTGTGATCGTCACCAACACCAAGGCCCCGACCAGGAACGTGCCTTGCCGAATGATCTCCGGAACACCGAAGCGGAGAACACCCTGGATAAGACCCGAGTCCGAAGCGAGGCGAGACGAAAGTTCGCCCACTCGCCGGGTGGCGAAGAATCCCGGGGGCTGATAGACCAGACTTCCGAAGAGGTCGCGTCTTAAATCGGCCACGACCTTCTCGGAGACCGACGACGTCAAGTAACTCTGCATGAAGTTGATCACCGCCAAAACGCCGAACAACGAGATCAACCCCAGGGCGACGCGGTTGAGGAGTGCAGAGTCCTCAGCCAGGAAGGCGGCGTCCAGGAGTTCCCTCACAATCAGCGGGAACGCCAACCCAACGCTCACGCTGCAAAGCATCAGAATGCCAGCCAGCAGAAGCGGTGCCCTGTACGGAAGTACGCGGGGACCCAACCGCCGGAGAAACCCGATAGTGCCCCGAGGTGTTAGACGCTCTTGGTGTGACACGAAAGTACCTTAGTTTTTGATCGATCCATCGACGAAAAAATGACCTATCTCGGAAGGATTGATTCCAAGGCTGGACTGGCACGAGAGTCCGGCATGATCAAACCGACATACCGGCATGAATACAGACCAACATTATAGAGCATTTTACATCACGACGGTGTGGACCCTCGGGCTCCTGTTCCTCGGGAGTGTGGTTCACGCGACGGAATCGAGCCTAGCGTGCCCGGATTGGCCCACTTGTTTCGGGACGATGGTGCCCGAAATGACGGGCGGCGTTTTTTGGGAGCACCTGCATCGCCTCGTGGCAGGTGGCCTCGTGTTGATTTTCATGGCGGCGACTTATATGGCGTGGGGACCCGAGGCCGAGCGTCCATCGGTTCGGAAGTGGGCAGTGGCGGGGATCGTACTGTTGCTGGTCCAGAGTGTCTTTGGAGGCCTCACAGTACTGATGGGACTCCCGGACGCCGTCTCCACCACACACTTGGCCTTGGCCTTTCTTTCGCTCGCTTTAGCGACCGGCCTCACGGTCGTCACCTCGGCGGGGTGGAGCACAGGGGGAGGTGCCGGCGAGAGCCTCAGGGGTCTACGTACATTGGCGGTGGGCGGAGCCGGACTCACCTTCGTGCAGTCGGTCCTCGGCGCCGCCGTTCGACACATGGATGCAGGGCTCGTATGCCCCGACGTCCCCCGTTGCCTCGGCCAGTGGATTCCACCTCTGCAGGCCGGCACCGTCATCGTGCACTTCGGCCACCGCGTTACCGGAATGCTGCTTCTATTCACGCTGTTGGTACTCAGCGTGAAAGCCATTCGGAGCCTCGGCCCCTCCGCCACTCGAACTATGGCGGTCGCAGCGGGGGTTACCGTGATGCTTCAGGTGCTTCTCGGCTTCCTCTCCGTCTACATGCGTCTGGCGGTCCTGCCGGTGTCCTTTCACACGCTCCTGGCCGCACTCATTCTCACTTTTACGGTGGGGGTCGCGGTGATGACGTGGGCGCCGGGCGAGAGTACGAGTTCATCCGCCGCGCCGTCCGAGTCCGGAGCGGTCGCGAGTGGAAGCTGAGGCACTCGGCGCCCTTCTCGCCCGAATCAACGCAGCGCTCAACTTCTCGAGTGGAGTCCTTCTCGTGACCGGGTGGGTCTTCATCCGTCGAGGGGACACCCGCCGGCACCGCATGAGCATGCTGGGTGCAGTCACCACCTCCGCCCTGTTTCTGATTTTTTATCTGACCCGGTTCGCCATCACCGGTACACATTCCTTCGCCGGCGAAGGAGCCGCACGGACGATCTACTTTGGGATTCTGTTTTCCCACATGATCCTCGCGGTGTTGATCGTGCCCGGTGTTCTTCGACTGTTGTACCTGGTTTGGAAGGACCGCTTTCAGGATCACCGACGACTGGCTCGATGGGTCCATCCGGCGTGGCTCTATGTGTCCGTGACGGGAATCGTGGTCTACGTCATGCTCTATCACGTGTACGGGTACATTTAGGCGTGCACGGATACATCTGGCAGGACTTGAGGGCATGCCGGCGACCCCTACGCGGACGCATAGTCCGAGTTTTCGAAGGACTCAGCTCGGTATCGGCATCTGCCTACGCCCTCGCCGTACCCAATGGTCCTTTGCGGAATGGTCATCTCTGGACGGCATGCTTGACCGTCGTTTTGGCGTTGAGCGCCTCAGGCCCGCTCGCTGGGCAGGACCGTCCCGGCTCGGTGTCCCCTGACTCCGTCCTGGCGCTCCCAGAACTGACCGTCGAGATCGGTCGGCTGCGGACCGGGTCCGTCCCCCTGGCCGAGGTGCCGTTTCCGGTTCAAGTGTTCGGCGGACCCAACCTGCGGGGAGCGGCGGGCTCCACGGTGGCCGATGCGCTCACGGGCGCCCCCGGGATCACCCTGACGAATCAGACCGGCAGCGCCTCGCAAGCGGACATTCGTATCCGCGGCTTCGCGCTCTCGCCAATCGTAGGAGTGCCGCAGGGCGTGAGTGTGTTCGTCGACGGCGTGCGGGTGAACGAAGCCGACGCTTCCCAAGTGCACCTGTCGCTGATTCCGGAAGGCGCTGTCGAGCGGCTCGAGCTGGTCCGTGGCCCTGTGGGCGCATTCGGAAGGAACTCACTCGCCGGAGCGCTCAACATCGTCACGCGGCGGGGGGCGGACCGGACGGTCGACCTGGAGATCGAGGGCGGATCCTTCGGGTTGATGAAGGGCACGCTCGGAGCGTCGGGATCCCTCGGTGACTTCGACGGGTTCTTGTCGGCAACGTACGAAGAGGCCGACGGCTGGAGGGACCTGAGTGCCACGCAAGAGCGCAGTATTTTCGCCAAGGTCGGTCGGCGGGGAGACCGGTCCGACGCCTGGCTCTCCTACACACTCGCGTCCCACACCCTGGGGGGACCGGGGCCGATACCCGAATCCTGGCTGAACGGCGGCGCCCTGCCCGCCGACATCAGCAACCCTCCCGACGATCACCGGCGACTCCAATACACGGGGGGATCAGGCGATACGTTCATCCCCCAACTGCACTTCTTCAACGGTCAGATCGAACGCCAACTCGGCGATCGCTGGACGCTTCAGACGAGTTCCTACGCACGTTTTGTCGATTTCAGCCAGTCGAACGACAACATCACCGAACCCAACGCCCTGGGTCTCACGGACATCGGAACTCTGGGTTCGGCCGCCCAGCTAAGTTATGAGGCCGCCGACGGCTTGATCGCCACAGCGGGAGCGGAGTGGACCCGGAACCACGTGGAGATCGAGATCCGGGAGATTCCTAATCCGGCGTTTCCATCCATCCCCACGGCAACGACGGAACGACTCGAGACCAACGAGAACAACGTCGGCGCGTTCGGCGAAGTGTGGTGGAAAGCTCGTCCGATGCTCGCGGTCTACGCTTCGCTTCGGTTCGACTACGTCAACCTCCCGGTGGAGGACCTCCTCGATCCGTCGGGAAGCGGCCGGAACACGTTCTCGCAGCTTTCGGGTGGGATCGGGATCAGCAAACACATCACTCCGGCCTGGAACACCTTCGCAAGTTTTGGTCGCGGCTTCCGCACCCCAGTGATCCTGGAAGTGATGTGCGCAGATCCGAACGATCCATGCCAACTTCCTTTCGAGCTCGGCCCGGACCCCCCGCTCGATGCCGTGACCTCGGACACCTGGCAAGCAGGCCTCCGCATGGCCAAAGCCCGGGGCAACGCCGAAGTCGCTGTGTACTGGTCCGAGGTCAACAACGACATCTTCAACGTCACGGACCTCGTCACGCCGACTCGTGGCTTCTTCACCAACCTCGATCGGACCCGTCGAGTGGGAGCGGAAGCCTCGTTGACGCTCGTTCCTTTTGTGAACCGGCCGTCTCTGACCGTGAGCGGTTCGCTGGCCTGGACCCGAGCGACCTTCGAATCATCGGCCGTCTTGTCCGCGCCGTTCCTCGGCGACGATGACGATGATGATGATCCAGCAGACCCGGCGGATCCTGCCGATGAGGACGAACTGACCCCACCCGAAGTAGAGCCGGGAGACCGATTCCCGATGGTCCCGAGCCTTACGGGGAGCCTCAGCCTGCGCTACGACACGGACGACCACGTATTCGAGTTGAACGGGTCGTGGGTCGGCAGACAGTTCTTGGTAGGAGACGAAGCGAACAACGGCACGGCCAGGAAGCTCTCGCGGTATGCACTCCTGAATGTGAGCGTCGAGAGAAGGTTGGGGGCCGCGTGGATCTACCTACGCGTCGGAAACCTGCTGAACAGCGACTTCCTGGCCTACGGCGTCGTGTCTCAAAACCTGCGCGGGCCGAACTTGGACGTTGAGAGGTTCTTGACGCCGGGGCAGCCGAGGCGGGTTACAGCGGGCGTGAGGGTTCGGCTGCAGCGGTAAACCAATCGAAGTCCTTCTCAGGCCCTACGACCTACCGCTCGACAGCGACATCGCCACGAACCGCAAGACCCCTTCACTGATCCCCCCCCAATGAGGACCACAGTCGTTGTGGCGACAATCGATCTCAACGACCTCGAGCCCTTCCCGAACCGCAGCAATCCGCTCAGCGTGTAAATACGGGATGACCTCACCCCTTGGCCCGTGCATAAGCAGCACGGGACCGTCGAACACCTCGACAACTCCGGCCACATCGAATCGGTCACGAAGCAGGAATCCTGGAGCTCGAAAGCCCTGCCACGCCATACTGGCCATGGAACTGAACGTCGACTGGAGTATCAGTGCCTTCACGGGACGGGCGAGTGCGAGGTCACTGGCCACGCCCCCACCAATCGACCTCCCCCAGACCGCAATACGCTCAGGGTCCACCTGCGGCCTCTCCGTCAACCAGTCGTAAGCCTGTGTGAACGTTTCGCGTAACGTGGCGCGTGTCGGCTTGCCCTCGGATTGTCCGTATCCGGGGAACTCGACCAGAAGTACGTTCACGCCGCTGTCAGCAAGATCCTGCATTTCCGTCCTCCAGTGATAGATCACCTCACCGTTGCCGTGCGCGAAAATCACCGTGGATGCGGGAGACCCGTCCGACCCGTCGAGGAACCAGGCTTCCACCCGCCCGAACGACGTGCTCAACCACACCTGTTCGACCCCGGGGAGCGCGGCGTCAACAGCGTGAAGTGAGGCTTGGCGAGTTCCCGGAAAAAGAAGTCCCCGCTGGAGCACGAAGAGAAGCGCGACGTAACCCACGTACGCCAACACCAGAATCCGAACGAGGGCTCCCAGCCCCAAGATCATCCTCGACCCGGCGACAGGCGATCACCTCCCTTTGGGTGCGCCTTCCGTCCCTTAACTACGCGCCTCTGCTCGTTACCACGGCCGCTCTGGGGAGCCGGACCGCGCTCCACCTATTACCGGCGCTGCCGCGAAGTAAGCCCCCTCATCTCGACGGTCCACGAGAGCGGAACCGTCACCGGATTGTAGCAAACCGCGTCGTCACAGGCTTGATAATCGAGCGAGCCGGTGATGGTCAGTTCGTCCATCTCACGGTACGCGGCCTGGGCATCCCTGGTGCTTAGAGGAAGCACTTCCTGCAACAGGGTGAACGCCCTTTGGTAAACAGGCACACGCTCGTCCAGTGGCTCGAAGTAATAGATCTCCGACTCGGGATACTCCATGGGGATGACACGAAGGAATTCTTGCGGATCGATTCGAAGGTTGATGACCCGATAATTCAGAAGTTCAGCGCCCGGTGCGTACAAGTGCATGTTCGGCCGGGGCACGATATCGAGGGCCAGGGCAAGGCGCTCACCCGGAGCGACCACCGCATCGCTGGGATACGTCAGAATCTCGACATAGTTGGGCGAAATCTCGGTCGCTTCAACGGTGGAGCCCCCGGTGCCCAACTTCAACATGATGTTGGAGGCCGTGTTCCGTTCCTGGTAGTTGTCCTCGAAGAACCGGGACTCGACCACACCCTCGGGGTCCAGCATAAACGTGCCAGGATAGGCAATTCCCACGAACATTGCGTTCGGGCTGGTCACTGACACCAGCAGGGCGAAATCGGCCAACACGTCCGGGTCGTCCGCACCGTCGCCTAAGGCTTCCTCGGCGACCGTGTTTAGAATGCCGTACTCCCTGATGGTTGCCGAGCCAACGTCCGCCAGCATCGTGAAGGTGATGCCTTGCTCTTCGGCGAAAGCGGCCAACACCTCCGGCGAATCGTAGCTGATGGTTATGAGTTCCAGCCCCTGTGCGCGGATTTCATCGACCCTACCTTGCAGCTCGACCAGCTGCGTGCGGCAGTAGGGTCACCAACTGGCGGACCTCACGAAGACGAGCATCGCCCCCCTGGGTCCCATGATGGACTCCCGCGTCCACATCTCGCCGTTCTGATCCGGCAGGTTGAAGTTGGGTACTTGTTCGCCGACCTGTGGCCCGAGTGCGGAGACATCGACCCTCGTTCGTCCTTCAGGCTCCGAAGGGGCGCACGCCATCGACGTCAGCCCCATGATCAACGTTGCCATCACAACGACCATCAGTTTTCTAGACATTGGCACCCTCTCAATGCAGGCAGAATGCTCGTTTCCATATGGGCGGGGTGCGAAAGTGTGCGGATGCTAAAGTGAACCGTCGGCCTTATCTCGGCAAGGAACCGGTCCCGCACGAAAGTTGACCCTGTGGGTTCACGCCAAGGGTACCGAGATCTCCACCTCCGCACCCCCGTCGGAACGGTTCCTCAAATGAATCTGTCCGCCCTGGAGCTCCACCGCCCTGCGTGCATGAGAGAGCCCCAGACCCAACCCGTCCTCCGACGTCGTATAGAAAGGATCGTAAGCCCGGGACAACGCCTCGGCAGAAAAGCCGGGCCCCCCGTCCTGAATGAGCACGCAACCCCATTCCCCGTCGCTCGAGACGGTTGATACGACCCCCTCGCCATCTCCGAACACCGAAGCGTTGTGGAGCACCAGGTACAGGGCGTCCAGCAGACCTTCAGTATTCACGCGCACGGGGACCGAACCCTTCGACGAGAACAACACGGAGAGGTCCCATTCGGACTCGAAAGCCTGGACCGCCTCTTTGACGATTCGGGTCAGATCATCCTCGCGGATCTCTCCCGCCGGGTCCTCCAGGAAGAAATGGAGATCGTCGATCGCTGCCACGGCTTCCTCGGCAACTCTTCTGAGCGACTTACTGCGGTCCTTGAAAGCCGCATCGAGGGGGCCGTCCACGTTCTCCCGCAAATACGCGCCTATGCGAGAGAGCGCCAAGCGGAACAACTCGTCGGCGTCGGCGCCATCGCCAGACTGCTTGGAGCGAGCCGGCGAGCCTCCTGCCGATGTTGCTGAAGACCGACCCGACGTTCTTCCCAAAACGAATCCGACCAGGGCGGCGATCACCCCGACTACGGCACCAACCGTCAATGCATCCATGCTTCCCTCTGCGACCGTTCCGTCAATGCATCCATCCTTTCCCTCAATAATTCACGAGAATGATTCATGAGTTTCCTGTGGCCCAGCGTCCATACACTGCCCAGACCTATGCACTCCCCCAACGACAGTATGCGTCTCCCCTCGCCTCGCACGCGATGTGCGCGATACTCGGAGGGTCGCTGATCGCCCCATTCAGCGTGGCGGCACAGAGGCCCGACACCAGCGAACAGGCATCCCCACCGGCGTCACTCTGGATGAACAGGAGTGAGCGCCCCTCCAGCACGAAGCCACCATCGGCGAAGCCTCCTATCCGGCGTCCGAAGAGGGTCTGGAGCCTCTTCCTCACCCTCCGCTTCGCGAGGGCCAACCCCATCTTTCTGGGCAAGAACTTGGGCTGAAGTGAAGCTTTGCCGGCCAACCGCGCACCACACTCCAGAAAGACGGACCGCGAATCGGGTCTGCGTATCACGAGCCGCACCAGATCACTTAACTCCTCATCGGAGATCTTGCTGCCCCGTTTGGTTTCCTCCTGATAATCCTGTATACGACGCGCCACTACATCACTCAGCCCCAGCCTTCTCGGCATGGTGACCGACGTGTCCTCTTCCTCGAAAACCTCGAAGGGGCGATCGCTAGTTTGAATGACTTCCAGAATCGTGAGGGCAACCTGGGCCGACACGCGCCGCGTTCCGCTGGCGAGAGACTTCGCTGTCCCTGTTGGTTCTATGTGCTGGTCGGTCACTGATGGCTGTTCGTCGGTTGGTGCCGGGGTGTTTGTCTCCCCGGCTGTGGGGGCTCCGTCAATCTCGCAGACCCTTGAGCACCCGGCAACGCGGGGGAGTGGGTTATGGGCTGAGGGGTACCCCGGCCCGGGCACATTGCGCGGCGTACTGAGCGGCACATTGAGCGGCGTACTGAACGCCTGGACCGCAACCTATATAGCAGGACACCATCGGCTGAACGATAAGAGGCGGGTGGAGACGGACGGAGAATCGTGCGGCCACCCTGGGGGGCTGGTTTCGCGCCGCGATGACCGCCTCTCCCCCGTCTCTTATTTTCATATTGGGGACCAAACGGTCCCACCCTTGAAGGTGGGCTCGGGACGGAGCATATTCCGAGCTAAACGGACCATCATGGTCGGGGAGGGTCCAACCGGTCCCCGCCGACGGCCTGATTCCGTTGGGATGCATTATGGATACGCCTCACACAGAGAACGATGTTCGAAGGGGCTTGCAGGAAGACGCCCTCGACTCGTTGAGCGACGAGGAGCTCGTCACCGCCCATCTCGACGGGCGAACCGGTGCCTTCGAAGACCTGTATGACCGGTATCGGGATCGACTCGTGCATTTCGTCACCCGCAAGACAGGCGATGGGGATCAGGCTCAGGATCTGGTTCAAGAGGCTTTCATTCGGGTCACGCGGCACCTTCACCGGTTCGATACGACGAAGAAGTTCTCCACGTGGGTGTACACCATCGCGAGCAATCTCTCCAAGAACGAGCTCCGCAATCGCTCGCGCAGTCCCCTGGTTCTCTTCCAACGTCTTACGAATAGTTGGGACGACGATCATCGCCCCATCCAATTCGAGGATTTCCGGATGAGGCCCGACGATCTTTATCGCAAACGTTTTCTCAAGCGCCTGGTGGAGGACACCGTGCAGGAGTTGCCGGAGCACCATCGCCTGGTGTTCCAGCTGCGCGAGCTCGACGGAAAGAGCTACGAAGAGATCTCCGAGATTACAGGCGTCAACCTCGGGACCGTAAAGAGCAGGTTGCACCGCGCCCGGAATTCTTTCGCTCAGAGGATCGAACCGTTCCTCAACTAGCGCGTCGTTCCGATCAGCGAGCCCACCGACCCCACGTGGCACTCGAACATGTTTGAAGACCTACGTCACGCCTTCCGCGAAGCCGTGGACAACTTCAAGGAGGAGTTGGGTCGGGACGACATTCCAGAGGCCGTGAGCCGCCTTCTTCGGGAAATGAAGAGGGAGGCCGCGGATACCAAGGCCGAGATTCGGCGACTCGACGAGGCGATCCGCGGCGCCGTGGAGGCGGCGGAAAAAGAAAAGAGCGATAGCGAGACGTGTCGACGCCGGGAGAAGATGGCCCTCGACATCTCGGATGAAGAAACCGCAGACCTCGCGCGCCAATACGCCGAAAAGCACGAACATCGACGAAGCGTCCTAGAGCACAAAGCCCTCGCGTTGAAGGAAGAGCTCGATATGCGCGAGGACGAGTTCAAAGACATGATCACGGCGATCAAGGATGCGGAGAAGAACCGCGACGGCTTAGCCGCAACGGCAGGGCGGGCGACGGCTCGCAACTCGATCGAGGAGGCCGACGACCTGTTCTCCCAGCTGGACAGAATCGGCGAAGAGATGGGCTCCGACGACGCCCAGCGGGAGGCCCGCATCGAGGTGGAGGATCTGATGGAGGACACACCGGACCGTTTCGAGAGTCCTCCCGAGCCGGACGTGATCGACTTCGACGCCCGGCTCGAAGCGCTGAAGCAGGCGATGGAAGACAAGGAAAGAGGCTAGGCTACCCCGCCCCACCC
>JAPYQK010000099.1:0-1741 GCA_029941275.1 Longimicrobiales bacterium
CGACCACATCGACCTCGAATCCGAGTTCCTCGCCCAGCTCCTTGAGAACTTCCACGTTTCCCTCCCGCCCTCTTCCGAAGTGGTGATCGTACCCGACGACCAACTCACCCACGTTCACCCGTTCCACCAGGATCTCCTCGACGAAGCGACGTGCGGTGTAGGCAGCCAACATGGGTGTAAACCTGAGAAAAACCGCATAGTCGAGCCCGGATTCAGCCAGGATCTCCTTCTTCTCGATGGGGGTGGTCAGCATCGGCGGCGCCAACTCGGGACGTACGATTCTCAAGGGATGGGGGTGGAACGTCACCAAGACGCTCCTGCCATCAACAGCTTCGGCTCTCCGTCGGATCTCTGAGAGCACCTCCCAGTGACCCCGATGAACACCATCGAACGTCCCTATCGTGACCACCGTCTTGCGACCGTCACGCGGGAGACCGGCGGGAAGCGTCGGGTCGATCGCGAATTCCTTCATTTTTCCGCCACCGCAGTGAACATTTTCTTGGGCGCAAGGAGTCCATCGCGGATTTCGGCGATCCCGACCAATCCCGCTTCATCGACTACCGCAATCGGATTTCCTGCCGCGGGATCTTCCGTCAGATCCCCTGAACCCGGATACGCAGCCCCCTCCCAGGGGACTCTTCCTCCCAGCCGAAGGCGCTGCGCAACGTCCGCCTCGACTCGAACCGTCGTGAGGTGAGACACGGCATCGGCTGGTTCGACCCAATGCGTGAGATCAGGCGTTAAGCCGTCGCGAAGGCTGGACCCGGCCACGGCTGCGTCGACTGAGAACGGCCCCACCGCAGTTCGGCGGAGGGCGGTGAGGTGGGCCCCACCCCCGAGCCGATCCCCGAGATCTCTGGCCACCGCACGTACGTACGTGCCACTGGAACACCTCATTGTGAAACCGACGTCGGGAGGTGAATAGTCGGTCACACGCATTTCGAAGATCTCAACGTCGACCGGAGATAGTTCGACGGTATCACCTCGGCGAGCCTTTTTATACATGCGCTCACCCGCCACCTTCTTGGCCGAAAACTGTGGGGGCACCTGTCGCCCGCAACCCTCGAAGGTGGCCAACTCGGTTTCGACCTGCAGTCGGGTCGGCGCCGGACCGTGGTCCTGGACATCCACGATGCTTCCTTCGGCGTCGTGTGTGTCGGTCCGGATCCCCAACCGAGCTCTCGCCTCGTAGGTCTTGGGGAGCGCGGACAGGTATTCGGCCAAACGCGTCACCGGACCGACAAGGAGGACAAGAAGTCCGGAAGCGAACGGATCCAAGGTCCCCGTGTGACCGATTCTGCGAACACCGAGAGTCTTCCGAGCCCACGTCACAACGTCGTGAGACGTCGGCCCCTCTGGCTTGTCGACGACAAGCGCACCGCCCAGGCCAGACAGATGAATGCCCTCCGCCATCACCCGAGTCCTCTCAACCGTCACTCAGTTTCGCAGCATCGTCTTCTGCGCCTTCCCCGCCCGCGTTGGAATCAGCAGACGTGACCTCCTCCTCTTCGGGGCCCACATCGAGTTCGGGACTCACATCAAGGTCTCTGAGAATTTCTTCGATACGGTCGGCCTGTGCATACGTATTGTCTTCCAAGAAGCGAAGCTCGGGAATCCTGCGGATGTGTAGCATGGAGGCCAGTTCACGTCGAATGAAATTCCCGGCGGCCTCGAGGCCTCGTAGCACTTCGGCGCTCTCCCCGTCTCCCATCACACGTATGTAAATGCGCGCCAGCCAAAG